>CACFAT010000028.1 GCA_902564385.1 uncultured Pelagibacteraceae bacterium | reverse complement strand
GAAGGTGAGTGGAAATATCCAAGAACTGTTGTAATTAAATTCCCATCTTATGAAAAAGTTTTTGAGTGGTACAATTCAGAAATATATAAACCTATCAGACAAATTAGATTAGATAATACAGTATCAAATACATTAATAATTAAAGGAGCATAAAGGAGAAAAAAATGTCAATATTAGAAAAATATAGTGCTGCAATTAAAAATAAAGATGAAGCAGCAATGAATGAACTTTTGCATGATGATTTTAAATTCACAATGCATAAATCAGGGAGTGTTTTAACTAAAAGTGATGTTATCAAATGGGCAATGAGTGGTGACATTAAGCAAGATAAAACTAGAATTGTTTATGAAAATGATGAAGTTGGTGTTCACCATGCGTTCGTAACATTTGATGATGGTAATGTAGAAGCAGTTATGGCAGTCTACAAATACAAAGATGGCAAAATGATTAGTTTAGAAACTGGCGCAACGCCAATGCCAAAATAAGTGAACAACATAGATTTTTATTTTTCTATTGGAAGTACTTATACTTATCTTTCGGTTACTCGAGCACTAGAAGCAGAAAAACAACATCAAATTAAGTTTAACTGGACTCCTTTTAGTGTGAGAGCAATAATGAAAGAAATGAACAATGTTCCCTTTCCTAAAGAAAAAAAAAATAAAGTAGATTACATGTGGAGAGACATAGAAAGACGAGCAAAAAATTATGGATTTTTTGCTAAAACACCAGTCCCTTACCCTTTAACAGAATTTGATTTAGCTAATAAAATTGCAATATTAGGTTTAAAAAATAATTGGGGTGTAGATTACGTTCAGCTTACGTATAAACGATGGTTTCAAGAAGGAAAAGAGCCTGCTGTTGAACCAAACTTGAGTGAAATCTGCGAAAAACTAAGCTTAGATAAAGAAAAGATTGTTTCAGAGGCAAGCTCTGAGGAAATAAATAATATTTATTTATCAAATACAGAAAAAGCTAGAAAAAATAAAATATTTGGAAGTCCGTCATTTGTTGTAAAAAATGAAATATTCTGGGGAGATGATAGAATGGAAGATGCAATCAAATGGTCGAAGGCAAATGAATAATATAACTGCTTATATAATTTTATTAATCGCAGTAATTCTTGGAACAGCATCTAACAGTTTTGCTAAAAGTGCTCAAGGTTTTACATTATTAATACCTAGTATAATCACAGCAGTAACAATTGTTGGATGTATGTATACTTTGTCTTTAGTTATGAAAAGTATACCAGTTGGAATAACATATGCCTCTTTTGCAGGCTTATGTATAATTGCAACAGCTGCCGTTGGTGTTATAAAATTTAATCAAGTACCAAATTTTTATACAATAATTGGATTGATTTTAATTATCTCGGGTGTCTTAATAGTTAACTTATTAGGAACAAATAAGTGAAACCGTTATCTGGTTACATTTATTTAGTATTAGCTATATCAACAGGAATTGCCGCAAATAGTTTTGCTAAAATTTCAGATGGATTTTCAAAATTAACTCCAACGATATTATCAATAGCTTTTATGTGTATAACTATGTATGGACTTGCAAAAGCTATGTCTATGATACCAGTAGGTTTTACTTATGCCACTTATAGTGGGATAACAGTGGCTGCTATTTTAGTCTTCGGGATGATTAAATATAATCAGATACCAAATATATACGGTTTAATTGGAATTTTTTTAATTATTATTGGTGTTGTAATGGTTAATTATCTTGGAAGAATTAATTAGCTCTTATTAAGTAATAAAATTAGTACACCTATTACAAATATAATTATCCCTAAAATTTCTGTAATTTTAACTTTTTCTTTAAACATATACTTTGAAGACACATAGCTAAATAATAATTCTATTTGGCCGATAGCTCTAACAAATGAAGACTGTATTAAGGTAAAAGCATAAAACCAAGATAATGTTGCGAGAAATCCAGCTAACCCAGCTGTCAAGCATTCATACTTGTTTTCATATAATTTTTTAAACTGTGACTTTTCAAATATAATTAAATAAATAGTAACTAATGTTGTTTGTATAACTAGACCAAAAAATAGTGTTGCTATAGCT
>CACFAT010000027.1 GCA_902564385.1 uncultured Pelagibacteraceae bacterium | reverse complement strand
AAATAAAAAGAATAAAATTGAAAAAGAAATGGAAAAAATTAATACAAGGCTAAATAATAAAAGTTTTATTGAAAGAGCCCCAAATGATATTGTTGAGCAAGAAAAGTCTAACTTTATTAATTTAGAAAAAGATGTTAATAAATTAAATTATACTTTAGAAAGTCTATAATGCAGAAATTTAATAAAAAAAAACTACCAAGCAGATATACAACTGTAGGTGCTGATAGAGCACCACAAAGATCCTTTTATTACGCAATGGATTTAACGGAAAAAGATGTAGCAAAACCTTTTGTAGGTGTTGTTTCAACATGGAATGAGGCTGCACCATGCAACATTAATTTAATGAAACAAGCTCAATTTGTAAAACAAGGAGTAAATTCATCAGGAGGTACTCCTAGAGAATTTTGTACAATAACAGTTACTGATGGTATTGCTATGGGTCATGAAGGAATGAAATCCTCATTGATTTCAAGAGATGTAATTGCAGACTCCACTGAATTAACTGTAAGAGGTCATTGTTATGATGCTTTAGTTGGTTTAGCAGGATGTGATAAATCTTTACCAGGACTAATGATGTCTATGGTGAGATTAAATATTCCTAGTGTATTTATTTATGGAGGTTCAATACTTCCAGGTAGATTTGAAGGTAAGGATGTTACTGTTGTTGATGTTTTTGAAGGTGTTGGAAAATATACATCTAAAAAAATGACAGCCCACGCTCTTAGAAAATTAGAATTAAAAGCTTGTCCTAGTGCAGGTGCTTGTGGTGGTCAATTTACTGCAAACACGATGGCATGTGTTTCAGAAGCAATTGGATTAGCTTTACCGTATTCAGCAGGCACTCCTGCTCCTTATAAAGAAAGACATAAGTATGCGATTAATAGTGGAAAAGCTGTAATGAAACTTTTAGAGAAAAATATCAGACCAAGAGATATTGTTACAAGAAAAGCATTAGAAAATGCTGCTACAGTTGTTGCTGCTACAGGAGGATCTACTAATGCAGGTTTACACTTACCAGCTATTGCAAATGAAATTGGAATTAAATTTGATTTAATGGATGTTGCGAAAATTTTTAAAAGAACTCCTTATCTTGCTGATTTAAAACCAGGTGGAAAATATGTTGCAAAAGATATGTGGCAAGCAGGTGGTGTTCCAATGCTTTTAAAAACTCTTTATGATGGCGGATATATTCATGGAGATTGTATGACCGTTACAGGAAAGACAATGAAAGAGAATTTAAAAAATGTGAAATTTAATCCAAAACAAAAAGTTATGAGAAGTTATAAAAACCCAATTACACCAACCGGTGGAGTTGTTGGATTAAGAGGTAATTTAGCTCCAGAAGGTGGAATTGTTAAAATTGCCGGTTTGAAAAAATTACAATTTACTGGAAGAGCAAGATGTTTTGACTCTGAGGAAAAAGCTTACAAAGCTGTAAAAGAAAGAAAATACAAAGACGGTGATATAATTATAATTAGATACGAAGGTCCAAAGGGTGGCCCGGGAATGAGAGAAATGTTGCAGACAACAGCTGCAATTTATGGACAAGGAAAAGGGGAGAAAGTTGCCCTTATAACGGACGGTAGGTTCTCTGGGGCTACTAGAGGCTTCTGTATCGGTCATGTGGGTCCTGAGGCCTCTATAGGCGGCCCAATAGCCCTTTTAAGGAACGGAGACATAATTGATATAGATGCAAAAAAGGGGACTATTAATGTTAGATTAAGTAAAAAAGAGCTTAGTTTGAGAAAAAAGAAATGGAAACAAAGAAAAATGAACTTTGGAAACGGAACTCTTTGGAAATATGCTCAAACAGTAGGACCCGCTTATTTGGGTGCACCTACACATCCAGGTGGTAAAAACGAGGTTAAAACTTACGCAGATATTTGATGAAAATTAGACCTGTAATACTTTGTGGTGGTGCAGGAACACGACTTTGGCCCAATTTAAAAAATACTCAAGCAAAACAATTTATTGATTTTGGTGGTTGGACTTTATTACAAAAAGCTTTTGAAAGAATAAATAATAACTCTTACGATTTTCCAATTATCAGCACAAATCTGAAGTATTTAAAAGATGTTAAGAAAACATTGAAAAAATCTAAAATAAAAAAATATAAAATAATATTAGAACCATTAAAAAAAAACACAGCACCAGCAATTTTAGTAAGTGCTTTAATTAAAGAAATTCCATCTGA
>CACFAT010000026.1 GCA_902564385.1 uncultured Pelagibacteraceae bacterium | reverse complement strand
ATTGATCAATTAAAAGATTTCTGTAAAAAAAATAAAATAAAATCAATAGGTTTGTCAGATACATACAATTTGTCAGGTGCATTAGAATTCTCAGAAAATTTATCGTCTGTAGGTACGCAGCCTATTATTGGAACACAGATATTATTTAAATATAAAGAATTTAGAGGTCTAATACCTATAATTGCTAAAAATTATCATGGATATAAAAATATTATAAAACTTTCATCAAAATCTTATTTGGAAAATTCAGAAATCACTGCTCCATATTGTGAAATAGAGGATTTACTAAACAACTCAGATGGTATTATAGTTTTAACAGGATCAATTAGATGTTTCTTTGGTTCACTTTTTAACAAAGGTTTATTTAATGAAATTGAAGAATTATTAATTAAGTTAAAAGAAAAATTTGAAGACAATATCTACATAGAGATTCAAAGACATAATGATATTAACGAGAAAGAATTCGAAAATTTTAATCTTAAAATTTCAGAAAAGTTAGAATTGCCAATTATTGCTTCGAATGAAGTTTATTATTTAGATAAAGATATGTTCGAAGCACATGATGCATTAATGTGTATTTGTGAAAAAACTTATGTGAATGATTCAAATAGAACAAAACTCACTAATCAACATTATTTTAAATCATCTGAAGAGATGATTGAGCTTTTTAGTGATTTACCTGAGGCATTAGAAAATAATTTTAATTTACCATATAGATGTTCTTTTAAGCCAAACTTTTCTAAGCCTATTTTGCCAAGTATTTTATCGTCTGAAATAGATTCAAATGATACTTTGAGACATTTGTCTATTGAAGGGCTTAAAGAAAAATTTAAATTATTTTTTAATATTGATTACTCATTTATTGATAAAGATGAAAAATATTTAGAATATAAAAAAAGACTAGATCATGAAATAGGAATAATAGTTGAAATGAATTATTCTGGTTATTTCTTAATTGTTTCAGATTATATTAAGTGGGCAAAAAAAAATAAAATTCCTGTCGGACCGGGTAGAGGATCTGGTGCAGGTTCTTTAGTTGCTTGGTGTTTATCCATAACTGATATAGATCCAATTAAGTTCAATCTTATTTTTGAAAGATTTCTTAATCCCGACAGAATTTCAATGCCTGATTTTGATATAGATTTTTGTGAGGAAAAAAGAGATTTAGTTTTTGAATACTTAACCACAAAATATAAAGACAGTGTAGCTCATATTATTACTTTTGGTAAGCTCAAAGCAAGAATGGTAATTCGAGATGTTGGTAGAGTTCTAGGATTACCATATGGTTTTGTTGATAGTATTTGCAAAATGATCCCATTCGATCCATCAAGGCCAATGTCTTTACAAGAGTGTATAAATGTTGAGCCCAGACTCCAAAAATTAATTAAAGAAGATAAAAGAGTTGATCGTTTAATTAATTTATCTCTTAAATTAGAGGGTTTAAATCGAAACGTTGCCACTCATGCAGCTGGAGTAGTTATTGCAGATAAAAAGTTAACCGAGACAGTACCATTATACAAAGACAACTCTGCAGATTTATTACTTCCTTCAACTCAGTTTGATATGTATTCAGCGGAAAACGCTGGTTTAATAAAGTTTGATTTTCTAGGGTTAAAGACATTAACAGTTATCGATAAAGCGCAAAAATTAATAAAAAAAAACAGGCCTGAATTTAATATTGAAAAAATTAATTATGAAGACCAAAAAGTATATGAATTATTATCAAGTGGTAAAACCGTAGGCTTGTTTCAACTTGAAAGTTCTGGGATGAAAGATGCTCTCATAAACATGAAACCTAATAGATTGGAAGATATTATTGCTCTAGTAGCTTTATATAGACCAGGTCCAATGAGCAATATTCCAATTTATAATGAATGCAAACATGGAAAAAGAGAACCCGACTATTTGCATCCAAAGCTAGAGGAAATATTAAAACCGACATATGGTGTAATTATTTATCAAGAACAGGTAATGCAAATAGCGCAGGTTCTTTCTGGTTTTACAGCAGGAGAGGCGGATATTTTAAGAAGAGCAATGGGAAAAAAAAAGAGAGCAGAACTTGAAAAACAAAAGCAAAGATTTGTGGATGGAGCATATAAAAATGGAATTAGCAAAGATATAGCCGCAGGTATATTTTTAAAAATCGAACCTTTTGCAGAATACGGATTTAATAAAAGTCACGCAGCAGCATATGCAGTTATTGCTTATCAAACTGCATTCCTAAAAACTTATTATCCTCATGAATTTTTTGTAGCATCAATGTCAATGGAATTATCCAATCAAAAAAAATTAAGCGAATTT
>CACFAT010000025.1 GCA_902564385.1 uncultured Pelagibacteraceae bacterium | reverse complement strand
ACAATATAAAATCATGGCTAAAGAAATAATTCAAAAAGGAATTACTGGAAGACTTAATGAAGTATATGGAATGGAAGAAACTTTATATTATCCAGATCAATACGCCGGAACAGCTGACATGATAGCAGTATACGAAGGTAAAGATGTAATTGTAGATTTTAAACAGTCTAATAAACCAAAAAAAGTAGATTATATTCAAGATTATTTTTTACAATTAGGAGCATATACTTTAGCACATGATACTGTCCATGGAACTAAGATGAAAGCGGGGATAATATTATTATGTACTAAAGATATTTTGTTCCAAGAGTTTAAAATTGAGGGAGCAGAATTAGAAATGTATCAAAATTTATTTTTAGGAAGGGTTAAAAAATTTTACGAATTGAATAATATATCTTGACTTTACTTAACCTATCCATAAAAGGGTTACTAATACCTAAGCTAATCGTTTATATGCTAATGGTTAAGTCTTTAAAAAACTTTCCAAAAAGCCATAGAATATTAGCTAATTAGAGGATAAAATTATGAATTTAGCAATTTGGGACATAGAGTCATCGAGCGCAAGCACTGACTTCGGTAGCATCATTGAAATTGGTGGAGTTTTAGTTGATGAGAATTTTAAAGAGAAAGACAGATTCAATTTAAGATGCAGTTTACCCGAAGGAGAAATCTTTCAGGCCATGGCACTTATTGTTAATAAGACATCAATAAAGCAATTAACTCAAACTAATCTTTCTCATTATCAAATGTTAGCAGAAGTTGAAAAAATATTTAAAAAGTGGAGTCCCGCAGTATTTCTTGGTTGGTCTAATATTGGATTTGATGATGAAATGATAAGAAAAGAGTTTTTTAAAGGTATTAGATATCCATATATAACGAATGCTGCTCCGAACAAAAGACATGATGGCATTAATATTGCTCGTGCAGCTTATGCAATAGATCCTTCAATTTTAGAAGTAGAATTTAATGAAAAAAACAATGCGGTATTTAAATTAGAATCTTTGGCTAGAATGCAAGGTATAGACTCAACCGATGCCCACAGTGCCTTGAGTGATAGTGTAATGACTGCCAAAGTTTTAAACATTGTCAAAAAAAAACAACCAGAGACTTGGGAATCTTTTTTCAAAACTGCGAATAAATCTGACACTGAAACTATTATTAAAAAAGGGGAAATTATTACTCTAAATGAGTATTACTATGGTAAATCTAGACTTCATCTAGTTGCACCTCTTCATCAAAAATATTGTATGCATCCAATATATGCCGGTTGGTATTATGCATTCGACTTAAGGATTGATATAGAACCTTTATTAAATTTATCAATAAATGAGCTAAAAGTTGAAATGAAAAAGTCTCCTAAGTTCTTAAGAACTATTAGATCTAACAAGGCTCCAATTATTGTAGACTCAAAATATGGTATGCAAGTAGAACCTTATTGTACTATGGATAAGTCATTAATTAATAAAAGAGCAGATATTGTTAAAAATAATGAGAAATTTTCTCAAAATATACTTCATGCATTAAGAGAAGTAGCTGAAGAAAAAGAACAGTCTAAAACACAAGAAGATATATATGCTGAAGAAAGTATTTATACTAAATTTACATCAAACAAAGATACCGCCTTATTTCCCGCATGGCATGCAGCATCATGGAAAGATAAACTTAAATTATTAGACAAATTTGAGGATGATCGTTTAGTCGGATTTGGAAAAAAAATCATATATCAAGAGGCACCAGAAGTTCTACCCGAGAGCATGCTTAAAACAATAAAACGAGAAATTGCAAAGCGAATTTTGAGTGAAAAGAAAGAAAAATGGTGGACAATTCCAACGCTTTACACAGAAATTGATACCCTGAGAGAAAAATTTACCAATGAGAATGACAACGAAAAGCTTGTTCTGCTTGATGAGTTTAATGAGTATGCAATGTCAATACAGAAGAAGTATGAAAATGTTTAATGTGGATAATTTTAACATTTCTCTTTTAACTATTGATAAAAAAATTTTTATTTATATATAAAGCCTATGGCAACTTTAAAAGTTACAGACGAAAAATTTGAAGAACAAGTTTTAAAAAATGAGAAACCTGTTTTAGTAGACTTTTGGGCTGAATGGTGCGGACCGTGCAAAATGGTAGGTCCAATTTTAGAAGAAATTTCAGAGGAGATGGCAAATGATATTGTCATTGCAAAACATGACATAGACTCAGAGCCTAACATGCCTACTAAGTATGGTGTTAGAGGAATTCCTACAATGCTTTTATTTAAAGGTGGCGAATTAAAAGCTACTAAAGTTGGAGCTACACCAAAAAGCGATATTGTTGCTTTTATAAAAGAAAATATTTAATTCAAATTAAGTAGCTCACCAGCAAGATACAAAGACCCAGTTATCAATATCAAATCATTTTCCTCTAGATTTAGAGATTCAAGAGCTTCTTCAATAGATTTTTTGTAATTAACATTGTGATATTTATTTAATTTTTCCTTTAAATCTATTCCTCTCATAGCATTCGGTTGGTTAGGAATATCTATTGTTGTTATAGAAGATATATTATTAAATTTGCTTAAATATTC
>CACFAT010000024.1 GCA_902564385.1 uncultured Pelagibacteraceae bacterium | reverse complement strand
TTAACTTAAATAAAGATTTTTATGTTTTCACAGGCTCAACTGTGGGAGTAGTTCCATTTAAAGGAAAAGGAATATACAAAGGAACAGTTGATAAAATTGGTTCTGTCAGTGTCAATATTCGTTAATGGGTCTTCATTTTAGCAAAGAAGAATTCTCAAATAGAAAAAAAAAGACACTAAACTCAATGAAAAATGAGGGTCTAGATGCTCTTATCATGTTTAGACAAGAGTCTATGTATTGGCTCACTGGTTACGACACATTTGGATATGTATTTTTTCAAGCGTTAGTTTTAGATCAACAAGGTAATATAATATTATTAACTAGAGCCCCTGATCTAAGGCAAGCACAAAATACTTCTAACATTAGTGATATCAGAATTTGGGTTGATAAAGATGGTGCTAACCCTGCTGATGATCTCAAAATAATTTTAGATGAATTAAATTTAAAAGGAAAAAAAATTGGTGTTGAATATGAAGCCTACGGTCTTACAGGAAGAAATGCATTAAGACTTAATACAGTTTTGCAAAACTATTGCTCTATTGAAGATAAGTCGGAATTAATAACAAAACTCAGGGTAATAAAATCTAAAGAGGAAATTAATTATGTAAAAAAAGCAGCAAATTTAGCAGACAAAGCTTTAGATGAAGTATGGAAGAATGCAAAAACAGGTGTAAGTGAGTCTAAAATTTTAGCTGAAATGAATAGAGTTATATTTGAAGGAGGTGGAGATTATCCTGC
Source organism: uncultured Pelagibacteraceae bacterium (assembly GCA_902564385.1). Classification (GTDB taxonomy): domain Bacteria; phylum Pseudomonadota; class Alphaproteobacteria; order Pelagibacterales; family Pelagibacteraceae; genus Pelagibacter. Next base: position 2,408 of record CACFAT010000024.1, on the reverse strand, counting down.
TAATGAATTTATTATAGGGTCTGGAAAGAATGCACTACTCTGTCGATATCAAGCAGAAAAACAAATACTTAATAATCAAGATCAGTTGACCATTGAATGGGCTGGTACTTATAGGCACTATCATTCAGCGATGTTTAGAACAATACCAATAGGAAAAGCAGATCCGAAACATTATAAAATGCATGAGGCTTGTGTTGAGGCGCTTACAAATTGTGAAAATAAATTAAAACCTGGAAATAAAATTGGGGAGGTTTTTGATGTTCATGCAAAAACCTTTGATGATTATGGCTTTAAAAATTCACGAATGAATGCATGTGGTTACTCATTAGGAGCAACTTTTTCTCCAAACTGGATGGATTGGCCAATGTTATACACAGGAAATCCATATGAAATTAAGCCAGGAAATGTATTCTTTATGCATATGATATTGATGGACTCTGAAAATCAATTAGCCATGAACTTAGGTGAAACATATATTGTTACTGAAAAAGGGCATGAAAGATTAGGTAAGCAGAAATTAGACTTAGTTGTCCTATAAAACAGATATTATGAATAAAAAAACTTACGCAGTTATTTTAATAATATTATCTGTCTTCTTTACTAGTACTATGATTGCTTCTTTTAAATTAGCACAATTAGAGGTAAATATTTTTACTGTAGCACTAATTAGTTATATTTTTGGATTGATAATAATTTCACCAATAATAATAAAGTCAAACTTTTCCATATTTAAAACTAAAAACTTAAAATTACATTTTGTTCGATCAAGTATAAATCTACCAGCAATGTTATTAGGTTTTGGATCTATATCTTTTATTCCGATTGAAAAATTTACTGCTATTCAATTTATTGTGCCATTTATTGTCACAATATTAGCTGTAATTTTTTTGAAAGAGAAAATTTACATTTATAGAACAATTGCTTTGATTTTTGGATTTGTTGGTATGTTAATAATAATTAGACCAGGATTTATTGATATATCAATAGGTGTTTCAATGGCCCTCTGCTCATGCTTCTTTTGGTCGACCGTTATTGTAATTACTAAAAAAATGTCTGCAGACGATAGTGCTGTAACCATTCTAGCTTACCAGTATGTTATTATGATAATTTTCATGTCAGTGTTAGCAATATTTTATTGGCAAGCACCATCTATTAAAACATTAGGATTTATATTTTTATCAGCTTTAAGTGGAGCTATATTCCATCTATGTATTAATAATGCTTACAGATTGGTTGATGTAACAATGACACAACCTTATACATTTTTAGGTTTAATATTTTCATCTATACTTGGTTTTTACATTTTTGGAGATATTCCTGATAAATATACTTGGTTAGGTGCATTTATTATATTTGTTGGGATATTAATTATTACTTATAGAGAAACTAAATTAAAAAAACAAATAGCTGCTAAAGAATTAAATATTAATACTTAATATTTTCACAATTCTTTAGTGCAACCAAAGAAAGAAATATATTTTTCATTATCTTTAGTATTCATTTTTTTAGTGACTTCATGAATTAATTCACCAGTTGATCTATTTAAAAATACTGATTCCGAGTATTTTTTTTCTTTATCTATATTTTTAAATAAAATGGTGTCGTTTTTAGCAATTCTAACATCATCTTTACTAATATCTGAATAAGTATCTATAAATTCTGATAAACCATTAATAGTAAGTTTACTTGGTTGTGCTGCTACAACTTTTAATACTTTGTTTTTATCAACTTCAATATTGTCCGCTGTAAAAGTTTGATAATTAAAATCTTTATTTTTGATCATTATTTTTTCTAATTTACAATCAAATGTAATTTTAAAATCATGTATGATATCTGTATTTTTTGAATAGCTAATGGATGTTGAAAAAAGTAAAATTAATATCGAAAATATAATTTTCATTTATTTACCATATCGTATTTTACTATGTAAATCGTGTGCACTTTGCCACCCATTTTCTAATCTTGGTCCTCCAAAATAATCACCACATAAACCTAATTTTAAAGACTTATTCCATAAAGATAATTGTTTAAGCGGCTTTGAATTAGATGAATACATCCAGCCATGAATTCTTGAGTAATAAATTTTTTTGATTTTTAACTTTGTTAATTTTTCAAATTTTTTAATTAGTTGATTTGTATAGTATTTTCTTTTGTTTCTATAATCTTTTGTGAATTTATTACCGTATTTGTATGTGCTTTGAAGTGTCCATAAGTCATACTTATAGTTAAATCTTTTCTTACTATTTTCATATGCAGCCCAACCAAGCATTTCATCATTAAAAAAGTAGCTACTATTAGATTGTTTAAGCTTATTTGTAACAATCATAACTGTTAAATTGGCATCCATCTTAACTTTTTGATTTAAATAAGATTTATTTAAGTATTTTTGTCCTAATTTCTTACTTTGA
>CACFAT010000023.1 GCA_902564385.1 uncultured Pelagibacteraceae bacterium | reverse complement strand
AAGTCTACTGCTAATTTAAACTTATCACCTATATCTGAGAAACCAGGAGCAATTAATTTAATAAAGTTTGGCATAAAAATTTCAACTAATATTGTTAGAGCTAGAAGTGCTAATACCAATAGATTAAATACTGAGTTTGCAAACTTTTGTGCTCTTTTTTTACTAGACAAAAGTTGTGAAGTGTAAGATGGAACGAATGCTGCATTAAAAGTACCTTCCGCAAATAATCTTCTAAAAGTGTTTGGTATTCTAAATGCAACAAAGAATGCGTCTGCAATTGGTCCTGAACCAATGTAAATAGCTATGAAAAAGTCTCTAATGTATCCTAAAATTCTGCTTATTATAACAAACAGACTAAATGTGCCTGTTGACTTAATTAAATTCATAAATCATTTTACTAACTCTATCCTTTTGTATATCTAAACAAACAATGAAAAAAAACAAAATTGAACATTATTCTGATAAAGAAGCTTTGGATTTTCATACTAACGATAAATCTGGCAAAATAGAGATCGTTTCATCCAAGCCAGTGACTACAAAAAGAGACCTAGCCTTAGCTTATTCTCCTGGTGTAGCGGCACCAGTAAAAGCGATCGCTGATAATCCTGAGCTAGCATACGAATATACAACAAAAGGAAATTTAGTTGCGGTAATTAGTAATGGATCAGCAATTTTAGGACTAGGAAATTTAGGTGCAATAGCATCAAAACCAGTGATGGAAGGAAAAGCTGTTCTATTTAAAAGATTTGCAGATATTGATTCTATAGATTTAGAAATAGATACAGAAGATACAAAAGAAATAATTAATTCAATAAAGCATATAGCAAAAAGTTTTGGTGGTATAAATCTTGAAGACATTGCAGCTCCAAACTGTTTTATAATTGAAGAAGAATTAAAAAAAATTCTAGATATTCCTGTATTTCATGATGATCAACATGGGACGGCAATCATAACAACAGCTGCATTGATTAACGCAGTTGATATTGCGAAAAAAAACTTAAAAAAAATTAAAATAGTAATTAACGGTGCGGGTGCTGCAGCTATGGCATGTGCAAAATTATTTAGGAGCACAGGTATTCCAAAAAATAATATCAAAATGTTGGATACAAAAGGTGTAATAAATAAAAATAGAAAAGATATTAATTTATGGAAAAAAGAATTTGCAGTAGAAACAAAAGATAAAAATTTAGATGACGCGATGAAAAATGCAGATGTATTTTTAGGTTTATCTGCTGCAGGTGTTGTAAAAAAAAGTATGGTTAAAAAAATGGCCAAAAACCCAATCATATTTGCGTGTGCAAATCCAGATCCTGAAATTAAACCAGAAGATATAGAAAAAGTGAGGAGTGATGCGATTATTGCAACAGGTAGATCCGATTATCCAAACCAAGTAAATAATTTAATTGGTTTTCCATACATATTTAGGGGAGCATTAGATGTTAGAGCAAAAACTATTAATGAAGAAATGAAGATTGCGGCAGCTAACGCTATTGCTTCACTTGCAAGAGAATTTGTGCCTGACGAGGTCGCAGCTGCTATGGGTGGTGAGAGACCTAATTATGGAAGAGAATATATTATTCCATCTACTTTTGACCCACGGTTAATAAGCGTAATACCAGTTGCAGTAGCAAGAGCTGCTATAAAATCTGGTGTTGCTAGAAAAAAAATAGAAAATTTTGATCAATATTCAGAACAGTTAAAACAAAGGCTTGATCCATCTGTAACGATTATGCAGGGAATAAATAACCAAATTAAAAAAACAAATAAAAAAGTTGTATTTGCTGATGGCGAGGATGAAAATACTTTAAAGGCGGCTATAGCATTTAAAAACAGTGGACTGGGTACGCCTATTTTAGTTGCTAAAGAAAAAGTTGTTAAAGAAAAACTTAGAGAAATTGGTTATGGAGAAAACTTTAATATTGAGATTGTAAACTCCACTTTGAGGGATAAAAGAAAAAAATATGTGAATTACCTATTTAAAAAACTTCAAAGAACAGAGGGATTGCTTGAAAGAGATTGCGATAAAATGGTTAGAAATGACAGAGTTATATGGGGTTCTTGCATGGTTGCATGTGGTGATGCTGATGCAATGGTGACTGGAAATTCAAGAAGGTATGGGCAATCTCTTGATAAAGTAAAAAAGGTCGTAGATGTTAGACCGGGTGAAATTATGTTTGGATTGAACATGATTGTAAATAGGGGCAAAACAGTTTTTATTGCAGATACAAGTGTTCACGAATATCCAACATCTGAACAACTATCTGAAATAGCTATTTCTGCATCTAGAGTAGCAAAACTATTTGGTTTTGAGCCAAAAGTTGCTTTTCTTTCACACTCAACCTTTGGCCAACCAATTACAGCTAGGACAAAACATATAAGAGATGCAGTAGAAATTTTAAAAAATAAAAAAGTTAACTTTAAGTTTGATGGAGATATGCAGCCTGATGTAGCCTTAAGTGATGAATATAAAGACCTATATCCATTCTCAGAAATTGTTGGTAATGCAAATATATTGATTATGCCTGGACAGCATAGTGCTGCTATAACCTATAAAACAATGAAAACTTTAGGTGGTGCTAAAGTTATCGGACCGCTATTAATCGGTTTAGGTCAAGCTATTGAAATTGCTCCATTAAGATCATCAACATCTGACATATTAAATTTAGCATCTGTTGCAGCATATTCAGCAGGAGTAATTAATTACAAGAAACCAAATTAGTTTTTTACAACTCTCAAATCTTCAACTAAAAAAATGCTTGTAACTACATCTTCTACATCAAGGACTTTTTTAGCCTCGTTAATAACTTCAGCTCTTTCTTCTTCATTTTTCGAAATTCCGTAAACATAGATTATTTTCTTATATGTATCGATATCATAATTAGCAGACTTAATTTTTTTGTTGGTTATTAAAGCAGTTCTTAATTGAGAAGTTATTAGTACATCTTTTGCAGTTTGTTTAAAATTAAACTCTTCCTTAATTTTTAAATCATTTTTTACTGATCTGGCACCTTTTATTTCCCAGCCTAGTTTTGTAATTTTTAATTTTTCTTCAATAGTATTTACTTTACCAGTTATAAATATTCGGCCATCTAAAACTTTGGATTTTACATTAAGTAAATAATTTTTGTCCATTAATACAAGTTTTGCTCTTAAGTTTTTTTGCATTAAAGAATCGTCAATTTGTGTTCCTATTGTTCTTGGATCCATTGCAATCGAAACCCCAGTTCCCAAAACTCCAGTTGATGAATAACCAACACATCCAGAAATTAAAATAAAAGTTATAATTAAAATTAAATCTCTAAATTTC
>CACFAT010000022.1 GCA_902564385.1 uncultured Pelagibacteraceae bacterium | reverse complement strand
TGTTCTTAAAACAGGCTTTTCCTCGTCAAAATCTATATCTTGAATATTTAATTTTAAAAACTTTCCACCTTTTTTCAAAAAGTTCTCAAATAATTTAATTAAAATTTTTCTTGGGTTTCTTGCATGTCTTGCATAATCATAAAATACCCCACTATGATAAAATGGTTTTAAATTAGGTTCCAAATCATGAATTTCTTTTTTGTTAACTAACTGTTGTTTTACTCCCAATTGGTCTCTAATTCTAATTTCTAACTCTCTACTCTTCATATTTTGATCAGTCCAAACATAAAGAATACCATTATTTTCAACTAACCCTTCTAAATCAATTTCGTCAAATAGCTCATCAAAAGCTGGTAATGATTGATCTAAAATTTGATGCATATTTTTAGCCGTATGCATCATTTTTTCCTCTCTACAATTTAAAATAAATCTAGCAAACCAAGGAATCATCTTTGGCACATAATTCCATTTTAAAGCTAAAGGACCTCTGGAGCTAATCAACATTGAAGGAACATCTGCTATTACATCTGGTCTGTTTAAAGGAACAGATGCGTAAGGAGAAAAATGTCCTGCATTTCCATATGAAGCTGCACTCCCAGGTTCCTCTCTGTCAAAAAGTATTACTTGATAACCTTTTTTTTGAAGAAACAAGGCGTTACAGACCCCTTGAATACCTGCGCCAATAATTCCAATTTTTAAATTTTTTTCGACCACATTTGAAATATATTTTCTAAGAAATTTATAATATATATGATATTTGATCGCGGGTTTATTTTACTTGAATTCTTAATTGCCTATAGAAATTAGGGTTAGGTCATCACTTAGCTTGTTATCTCCAGCGGTATTAATTACTGTATTTGATATATCTGATAATTGTTTGCTAGTATCTGTATTAAAATTTTGCTCTATTATTTTTAGTGATCCCTCTATTCCTATTTCCTCACCTGAGCTATTTAAGCTTTCTGATAAACCATCGGTAAAAGCATAAAACCTATTATTTTCTAGCTTAACTTTATGAGTTTTATAGACTGATTTATCTTTTTGAAGTATTACGCCCATAGGCGGTGAATTACTCTCAAATTGTTCATAATTTCCAGATGATGATCTAATTAATGCTGGTTGATGACCTCCATTTACCCATCTTAATTCATCAGTCCTTATGTTATATTCTCCTAATATACTGGTAACAAACATTCCTCCTGTTTTAGTTAAAAACAGATCATTATTCATATGAAACATCATTTCATCTGGATCTACTTGATCTCTGGACATAATTTCAAATAAAGTTGATGCTTTTGCCATTACCATCCCGGCATGAATTCCTTTACCCGCAACATCTGCAATAATAAAGTAAACACTATCATTATGGGGATAGAAACTGAAGAAATCTCCAGAAACTTCTCTAGCAGCAATATTAATTCCGTGCACAGGGTAATTTTCTAAATTTCTCTTAGGTAAAAAGTTTTCTTGTACTTTTACTGCAAGTTTTACTTCATTTGATATTCTGTCTCTCCATACTTTTTTTTCAGCTTCACTTGTCTCTAGTTTGCTCATCAATCTATTGTAATAAAGTCCAATTACACCCCCTGCAGTGAATGGATCTTGTGGACCTCTAATAGTTAAGTCACCGGACTCAGACTGTTTTTCTAAAATTGTAATTAAATCATGTTCTACAGAAGTTGCATTATGCTCAGCAATATTTAAACCTAACTCTTCATGTAACGGACTTACTCTTAATGGATAAAAGTAATTTAAAATTTTCAATAAAATATATGACCCAAAAAATGAGAATAGACCAATTGAAACTATTCCAATAAACTGTGCTTTGATTTGTTCTAATCTAGTTAATCCTGTTCCAAGTATTTCAAGATCACTAAATAATCCTACTGCAATTGTGCCCCAAACCCCTGCTGCCAAATGAACAGGTACTGCTCCAACAACATCATCTACTTCAAATTTATTTAAAAATTCGTTTACAAAAATTGCAACTACCGCTCCTATGATCCCAACAAAGATCGAAGTCACTGATGTCATTGAATTACATCCTGCTGTGATTGCAACTAAACCAGCAAGTGGTCCAAGAATTACATAGTAAGGATCTGGTTTTTTAAATAATGCAAATGAAATTCCTAAACCAGTTAATAATCCAAATGAAGCAGCAAGAAATGTATTTATTAAAATTAAAGGAACTGCTTCATCCATAGCTCCATTACTTCCACCATTAAAACCAAACCATCCAAACCATAAAATTAAAGTTCCCAAAACTGCTAAAGGGAAACTTGATCCTGTGAATTTTCCTTTGTTTGCATCTGAATATTTTCCTATTCTTGGACCTAAAATTAAAACAGCAGAAAGTGCAATCCATCCTCCAACAGAATGAACTATTGTGCTTCCTGCAAAGTCAACAAATCCTATATCTGTTAACCAACCAGTTGTTTTTACTTGTCCCGTGACAGCAAGTAATTGCCTTGTTGCATCAATATTATTTAAATAACTAGAAGACCATGCCCAATGACCAACAATTGGATATATTATTCCTGTAGCAATAATTGTAATTATTAAATATCCATTAAATTTCATTCTTTCAGCAACAGCGCCTGATACAATTGTTGCTGCTGTTGCAACAAACATCGCTTGAAAGACAAAGTAAGTCATGTATTCAGCTTGATCAGTTTTAAAAAAGAATAAATCAGTTCCAAAATATCCATTAAAGCTTTTTCCGAACATCAGGCCGAAACCAAATAGCCAAAAAATTACAACCGCAAGACCAAAGTCAGCCGCATTTTTAAGAGCAACGTTAATGCTATTTTTGTGCCTTGAAAGACCTGTTTCCATACACATAAAACCTGCTTGCATAATGAAAACAAGAATTGCACAATCTATAACCCAAAGGGTATCAACAAATGATTTTACTGACTGCAGATCAACACTCTCCATATTTTTCCTCTAGGTTATTATAAAAAAGTATACATCATAGATAATAGATGCTCAAAATAGGTTATTATTCTTTTTTCTTCCAAATATAATAGAATATATAAGGAGATACAGCTGGGACTATCCCAAACCAAAACCATTCATCCCATCTAAAGCTTTTATCTAGCATTGGACTTTTTAATCCATTCCACCATGTTAAATATCCAATCAATATTATCCAGGCTAAACTTATAGTTAAATAAATTTTAACATTTTTTGGTAATCCCCCCGAAAATGCTACTTTTACTTTTTCTAAAATTTCTTGATAGTTCATGAAGTGTTTAGCAATTGGTTCTTACAAAAGCACCAAGTGCTGTCATAGTGATTTCACAATTACCACCATTTTCTTTTGCAACAACTTTATAATTTGTTGCATCATTGGCGACACATAGTTCGTAACCCATTTCACTTGTAATACTATCAGTACCACCTAATAAATTAGTTTCTATTGCACTTGATGTGGTACTTGTTGGATTGCACGATGTGCCAGTACTATTTCTGTAATAAATTCCATTGTCTGAGTAATATTCAGTTTGCCCTAAAGATATTTGTTGCATAACATTTTCAGCAGATCTTTTTTTTGCTGAGCTTACATATCCATTATAACTCACAATACCAATTGCAGCTATAATACCAAGAATAGCGACGACTACCAAAAGCTCGATGAGGGTAAACCCAGAGCTTTTGGAAGTCATAAAATTTTATTTAGATTAAAAATTATTCAATCGTAATGGTTTTTGTCAGAACGTTACTTGAAGTTGAACATTCTGAATCTTGTGTAAAACAAGTTTTAACATCTACTTTGTCCGACCCGTTAGTTGCGAGATTAACATAACCACCCTTACTTGTAGTTGAGCCACTTCTTACCGCTAGATCAGCAGTAACATATGGATTTTTAAAATCCGCAAAAGGTCCATCCGATGCAGTAGCTGCATTAATAACAGTTGTTGGGGTCTTACCACTACAAGTTAATTTACCACCCATTGCACTTGTCTCTCCTAAATTACATTTTTGTAATTCTGCAGAAATGTACTTAACAACGTTAGCATGAGTAGATTTTGCTGCCTGTTTTTTTGCTCCAGAAGTGTAGCCAGAGTATGCAACAACACCAACTGCTGCCAAAATACCAATA
>CACFAT010000021.1 GCA_902564385.1 uncultured Pelagibacteraceae bacterium | reverse complement strand
GAATTGATTTATTTGCTGGACCGACAGAAATAGGCATAATTGCTGATCATACAGCTGATAAAGAAATAATTGCTTATGATTTAGTTGGACAGGCTGAACATGGTCCTGACTCTCCTGCTTGGTTATACACGACAGATAAATCTTTATGTGATTATGTAATGAAAAGAGTTCCAGAAATTATTCAAGAACTACCTGAACACAACAGAAATAATGCTGATGCTGCATGGAGAGATTATGGAGAAATAATTATGTGTGATACCAAAGAAGAAATGTTAAAGGTTAGTGATGAATATGCTCCTGAACATTTAGAGGTTCAGGCTGAGAACTTAGATTGGTATTTAAAAAATTTAAAAAATTACGGTTCATTATTTTTAGGTGAGGAAACAACAGTTGCATATGGTGATAAATGTTCTGGACCAAATCACATTTTACCAACAAAGGGAGCAGGAAAATATACTGGTGGCTTATACGTTGGAAAATTTATAAAAACTGTTACTTACCAAAAAATGAACAAAGAATCTAATAAAGAAGTCGGTGCTGCTGCAGCTCGAATTTCAAGGTACGAGGGAATGGAAGCGCATGCTAGAACTGGTGATGTTAGACTTCGAAAATATGGTTTTTCAAACTAAAAGAATGATGTAGTCTTTCCTCTATATGAGTAAAGAAAAAACAGTAAAAAACTCATTCAAAGATTTTGCCCAACAAAACGGCGAATATTACAGTAAAGTTTTCAGTTTAATTCAAAGAAACCAATTAAAATTATATCACATCAACTACTCGGCTCTTTTAGGAGGTTTTTTTTGGTGTGCTCTAAGAGGGAACTGGTTTCTTTTTTTTCTGAGTTCATTTTTAGATTTAATAGCTGCGGTAAATATTACTTTATATTTTAGATATGGCGCTGGTATTGAGCAAGCAATATTAGATAAAAAAGATTTTTTGGTTGATAGATACTCAACCTGGCAAGATAGTTCTTTAATTTATGCAATTTTAACTATTATTATAGGAAGAATATTAATTGGTTGGTTAGCAGATAGAGTTTACATCAAACAATTTGATAAGTGGCAAATAAGTAAAAAAACATCATCAGGTTTTAACTTCTCGAGACTTATAAACGTTTTTTTAGTTTTAGCATTAATTTGGCCTTTAACATTATATAGATCATCACAATTCGCTCCTGATGAAAGAACTTGTATCAAACAACATAGAGCAATGGAAAAAGGTGCTGAGGTATCTTTTAAAAAAAGATTTGATTGTTTCTTTATATCTGAATTTCCTATTTTAATTTGGATAGATAGACCTGTTAAAGTTAGCTATCCAAGAAATGAGGACGGCACTAGATATGTAAAGAAAAAACCTCCTAGAGAAGGAATGCCTACAATTACTCTTAATAAATATGTTTCACAAAAAATTGAAGAAAAAGTTGGTTATTTAACTGCATTTCACGGATATGTTTTTGATGCTGCAACAGATGGAATAAGGTCATTATTAAAAGGAATATCTGCTTTATTTGTTGGAACACCGTGGATAATCACGGGTGGAATATTTTTACTTGTAGCTCATAAGATTGCAGGATTTAGAGTTACCATGTTTGTGGCTTTTGCATTGATCTATCTCGCTTTGTTTGGTTTTTGGAATACAGCAATGGATACTATGGCTTTAGTATTAACCGCTACTTTAATTTGTTGTGCAATTGGACTGCCTTTGGGGGTTTTGGTTGGAAAATCAAATAGAGCTGAAACAATTACAAGGCCTATTCTAGATGTTATGCAAACGATTCCTTCATTTGTATATTTGATACCGGCAGTTGCTTTTTTCTCTGTTGGAAAACCACCAGGAATTATTGCAACTGTAATATTTGCAATGCCCCCAATAGTAAGATTAACAGCTTTAGGAATTAGACAAGTTCCATCAGAAATTAAAGAAGCAGCTCTCGCTTTTGGTTCTACTGAAAGACAACTATTGTATAGTGTTGAGTTACCACTTGCCCTTCCCTCTATAATGGCTGGTATAAATCAAGTAGTCATGATGTGTTTATCAATGGTTGTTATTGCTGCTTTAATTGGTGCAGGAGGAATGGGTCTAATAGTTGTCGAGGCTTTAGCGAACACAAAAATTGGAAGAGGAATTTTAGCAGGTCTTGCAATTGCTTTTATAGCTATGATCATTGATAGAGTTGTACAGAAAGCTACAAAATAATAGAAAAATAGTAATTGATTATAGTATTTAAAAATTAGATAATTCTTTCATTAAATTAAAAGAGAGGGAAAAATGAAAAAACTAATATTAGGTTTAATATTTTCTTCAATAATGCTTGTTACAACTTCAGCTAAAGCTGCAGGTGAGAAAGTAATGATCTCAGACTTAAGTTGGACTGGTGCAAAAGTTATTGGACACATTATTAAAGCTGTCATTAATGGACCTCTGAATTCTGAAGCAGAAATTGTTCAGGGATTATCAGATGGTAACTTGATAATGGCTGGAATGGACAAAGGTGATGGAAAAATTGATGTTTATACAGATTTGTGGATGCCGAATAGACAAGGTATTTGGGATCAATATATTGATGGAAACAAAACTGTAGCTGTCAACACACCTTATAAAGGAACTCAAGATATGTATGTTCCTGCATTTTTAAAAAGCAAAGTTCCAGATGTTGCAGCAATGAAAGATCCAAACGTTGCAGCGATGTTTGATACAGACGGCAATGGTAAAGGTGAATACTGGGCCGGTGATGCTGGATGGAAATCTACAAAAATGTGGCAAGTTAAATTTAAAAGTTATGGTTTAACTGACCTTTGGGAACCAAATATTATTCCACAAGATACTTTTAAAGCACAATTAAAAGATGCAATTGATAATCAAAAGCCAATATTATTTTATTATTGGACACCAGAATGGTTACATGCAGCTTATGACTTACATGAAATTGGTGAGCCTGCTTACACTGAAGGATGTGATTCAAATATGAACTTAGATGCTGAAGATTGGTTAGAAGTATCAGAGTTTCCGTGCAAAAGTAGACAAGCGACTATTTATGTAGCTTATTCAAAATCTTTGGAAAAAAGAAATCCAAAAGCTGCTAAATTTTTAAGTCAAATGGCTATGGACCCTAAAGTAATCAACCAATGGATATTAAAAGTTGGAAGAGATGAAATGGATGCTGACGATATGGCAGAAGAATGGGTTAAAAATAATATGTCTACTGTAAATAAGTGGATAAACTAAAATCTTAAATTTTTGAGGCCGTTAAACTACGGCCTCATTAAAATAAATTCTTACTATTTAAAAATGTCTACTCCAATCTGGCTGAGTATGTGTGCCAAATCTATTGGCACCCAATTTTCTCTAATTTTTCCCTCATCATGATGGTAAAAATCCATAACTCTCATGGTTACTTTATTTTTGTTTGAATTATATCCTAGCCAATCATTTGAACCATACACTGCTTGTATACTGTGCCATCCAGCAGTAAGTGAAAATTTACCATCTCCTAACTCACAATAATGTCCTAGTTCCCAGTAATTTCTCTCTTTAAATGTTTTTCTAAAAGGAAGTTGATGATGGTCAATGAAACCTTCCAAAGAGCGCGCCGTACCTATACCGCTAGGTCCATACCAAATCATTTTTTCATGCCAAAAATCTTTTTGTGGGTGATTAAGAAGTTTTTCTTTTAAATCAGAGTCAGATGATGCTTCTAATTCTGGTTTAATGTTTAAACTTCTTTGCATGGTAAGAGATTGATCTAGAGTAGCTTTTGAAACTTCTAATTCATCTTGAGTGATAGGCTCTATCATCTTTCTACCGTTAGGTACTTCAACCTTTTTTAAATCAATTAACGAATTATCATCAAGCAATGCCATACCAGTCTCTTTTGCCTTTTTTAAAATTTCTGGAACCCATGTTATTATACCAGGATCATCTCCGCCTAATACAACGAACATCAAACTTTCTTTATCTCCAACATTTTCAAATGCTCTGAACATATTTGTAGGCATTGAGATTATATCGCCAGCCTCTAATATTGTTTCTTGTTTTCCATCAGCACCCCAATAAAATCTCCATTTACCTGAGTAAATTACAAACACTTCAGCCGTAGTATGACTGTGAAGACCAGATCCGTTTTTTGGCATAGCACTCACAGCTCCTAAATTATACCCGTGTAAAGACTGTATTTTTATTAATTGTTTGGTGTCTTCAGCAACTCCACGTCCAATAATTGTATAATTTTTTCTTTCTTTATGACCTTCTAGCCTACCTTCTACAAAAGGAAGACTGCTTGGAACCAGTTCATTAAATTTTGCCAATCTATCAATCATATTCTTGTTATTTATGTCTATTTAAATATAAATTGCAACTTATGCAAATAGAACAATTTGATACAGGACTTAAAAATCAAAATAATTTTCAAGAATTAAAAATCACAGCTAAAGAAAATAAACAAAATAAACAAATAGTTAGAAATTATTTGAACAATACTTACAAGCTTGGACCATCTAATATAGAAGAAAATTTAAGCAAATATTTTAGCGAAGATGTAAACATTAAATGTTTTTTTCCATTAAATGAATTTAAAGGTTTGTCTAATTTTAGAGATAAATTTTGGACACCACTTTTTGATGCGTTTCCTGATTTAGAGAGAAGAGAACAACTCGTTATAGGTGGAGCCTTTAGAGATAAATTTCA
>CACFAT010000020.1 GCA_902564385.1 uncultured Pelagibacteraceae bacterium | reverse complement strand
AATCAAAATATCAGTTTCGTATGCATTAATATTGTTTTCAAATAAGTATTTAAAACTTTCTAGAGTGTTTTCGGGAAGATCTCCTCTTGCTCCTCGGTGACCATAAATTTTTATATGATTTGGTTTGCTTAAAATCAAAATTAATTAACTCTTTTGCCAGTGCTTTTATCAAAAATATAATATTTATTGTTCTCAATATTAAGACTTAGATCAGCACCTTTTTCAATAGTTAGATTTCCCGGACACCTATAACAAAAGTCTTTTTTGTCTTTTAATTGACCATAAACAAGATTATCCGAACCAAGTTGTTCCACTAAGTCTACTTTTAAATTAATTAAACTATTTTCACTTTGACTTAAATGTTCAGGTCTTATTCCTAATTTTACTTCTCCCTCAAAGTCACTATCAATATCTTTAATTTCAAAACCTTCTGCAGATAATGTTTTATTTTTTATATTACCATCTAAAAAATTCATTTGAGGTGAGCCAATAAAACCAGCAACAAATAATGATTTTGGATTATCATATATCTCAATAGGAGTTCCAAGCTGTTCAATAATTCCATTGTTAATAACTGCTAATCTATCAGCAAGTGTCATGGCCTCTACTTGATCATGCGTAACAAATATGCTTGTTACTCCAACTTTCTGCTGAAGTTTTTTGATTTCAAGTCTCATCTGAATTCTTAATTTTGCATCTAAGTTTGAAAGAGGTTCATCAAATAAGAATATTTTAGGATTTCTAACAATTGCTCTACCCATTGCAACTCTTTGTCTTTGACCTCCGGATAACATTGAAGGTTTTCTCTGTAAATAATCTGAAATTTGTAGCAGCTTAGCTGCATCATTTACTTTTTGCTCAATTGTTTCTTTGTCAATTCCTCTGTTTTTTAGACCATAAGCCAAGTTATTATAAACATTCATATGTGGGTATAATGCATAGTTCTGAAACACCATTGCTACATCTCTTTCAGACGGATCTACCTCATTAATTAATTTTCCATCAAGATTAATATCACCCTCTGTAATATCCTCTAAGCCTGCAACCATTCTTAATAAAGTTGATTTTCCACATCCACTAGGTCCTACAAAAACCATAAACTCACCTTCATCAACACTTAATGAAGTTTCATGAACAGCCTTAGTTCCATTTGGGTAAATCTTAGTCACATTTTTTAAATCTAAAAAGCTCATTTATTTCTCCGTTTGAATTAATCCTTTTATGAACCATTTTTGTAAAAATACTACCACTAAAACTGGTGGGATCATTGACAAAATGATATACGCAAATCTTTCTGCTGTTCTTGGCAGAGCAACTCCTTCATAGCTTTCTGTGTAAATAATCTTCATTCCCATTACAACAGTCCAGTATTCTTCTGCAGTTGTCATTATTAGTGGCCATAAATATTGGCTGTATCCATATACAAACATAAAGATAAACATTGCTGCTATCATGGTTTTAGATAATGGAACCAAGAAATCTATGAAAAAACTCCAAGCATTTGCTCCGTCTAATTTTGCTGACTCCAAGAGTTCATCTGGAATTGTTTTATAAAATTGTCTGAAGAAAAATGTTGCTGTAGCTGAAGCAACTAATGGAAGGATAAGGCCTGTATATGAATTTGTTAAACCTAAATCAGATACAATTTTATAGCTTGGAAAAATCCTTACCTCCAAAGGAACAAGTAGAGTAATAAAGATTAACCAAAAAATTGGTACAGCTAATTTAAATCTATAATAAACCAAAGCATATGCTGACATTGCTGAAATAACTACCTTAAGTGTTGCAATTCCTAATGCCATTATAAAACTATTAATAAACATTTTTGCAGCAGTCACTTCTTCTGACCAACCACCTTTTTCATTTAAAACTTCGTTATAGTTTCTTGCTAGCTGATCACCTATATGAAACTTCATACCTTCGGTTAATATAGTTACAGAGTCATGCGAAGAACTTGCAAAAGATATCCAAATAGGAACTACCATTAACAAGACTCCTAGTATTAAAATAATATGAGCAATTATTTGAAGTGGTTTAATTTTCATTTATCTTGAAAAACCCCCTTAATAAAATATTTCTGCAACACAATTATAATTAAAATTGGTGGCACCATAGACATCATCACGAAAGCAAAACGATGAACAATTGAACCCGACATCATTTTTAATCCCATAACCACTGTCCAATATTGTTCTGAAGTTGTTACCAATAATGGCCATAGATACTGATTGTAGCCAAAAACAAACATAAATATTAACATCGCTACAATCATTGTTTTTGACAAAGGAATTAAAAAATCAACAAAAAATCTCCAGGTATTTGCTCCATCAAGTTTTGCGGATTCAAGTAATTCATCTGGAACGGTTTTATAAAATTGTCGAAAGAATAATGTTGCTATAGCTGATGCTGAAATAGGAACTATTAATCCAAAGTAAGAATTCACTAGATTAAGCTCAGCCATTACTGAATAAGTAGGGAAAATTCTTAACTCTAATGGTACTAAAATTGTAATAAATATAATCCAAAACAATAATGTTGCATATTTTATTCTGTAATAAACCAACGCGTAAGCAGCCATTAAAGATGTAACAACGGATAATATTGCAACTCCTGTAGCCATGATAAAACTATTAAAAAACATTTTTAATGCTGTTATCTCTTTAAAAAAACCACCCTGATATAATAAAACTCGTAAGTAATTTTCATAAAAGCTATCTCCTAAAAACATTTGGAGACCATTCATATTAATCATTGAACTCGTGTGCGTCGAGCTAGCAAAAATCATCCATACAGGAACTACCATGATTAGTATTCCAATGAGTAAAATTAAATGTGAAAAACTTGATGTGATAAATCTAGTCATTAATTATAATGTATTTTCCCTTCGATATATCTAAATTGAAAAATCGTAATTACTAATACAATCAACATCATCATTATTGATTGAGCTCCTGCACTTCCTAAATCCAGTCCTCTAAATCCATCCATGTAAGCTTTATAAACTAGAGTTCTTGTTTCACCGGAAGGAGCACCTATTGTTGTGGTATCAATAATTCCAAATGTATCAAAGAAAGCATACGTTATATTAATAATTATTAAAAAGAATGTAGTTGGCATTAATAATGGGAATGTAATTGTCCAAAATCTTCTAAAACTATTTTTACAGTCAATCATTGATGCTTCAATTACAGATTTTTGTATAGCTTGAAGTCCAGCCAAGAAGAAAATAAAATTAGCACTGATTTGCTTCCAAGAACCAGCTATGATTACGTAAATATAAGAGTCGAACACACTTTCGTACCAATTAAATCCCCACAGTTCGTGAAATAAATGATAAAGAAGACCAAATCTTTCACTAAAAAAATAATTTGCCATTACACCGACTACCGCAGGCGCAATTGCATAAGGCCAAATTAAAAGTGTTTTGTAAGTGCTTTTACCATGCATTACATTATTAGCCTGAACGGCAAGTAATAATCCAATTGAGCCTGTAATTAACGTAATAACAAAACTATAAATAATAGTAAATTTGAAAGCTATGAAATAAGCTGGATCATCAAAAATAAATAAAAAATTGTCAAACCATACAAACTTCGATCCAAATCCAAAAGCATCTTGCATTGTAAATGCATCTCTAAAGGTTTGTATGATTGGCCAATATAAAAAAATTAACAATATACCTAGCTGCGGAGCTAAGAAAAGATATTGTGAATAGCTAGATTTGAATTGGACTTTTTTCATACTTTTGTAAAAATAAATAAGGAGGGTAAATTAATACCCTCCTTATTGTTTTAATTATTCTTACAAAGTTTTAGCAAATTGCTTTAACAATTTAGCTGCACCTTTGTCCATATTCTGCAATCCTTTTTCGATTGATATTTTGCCGTTTAACATTGGCTCAATATTTTCGTAAATTACTTCACGAATTTGGGGCCAGTTACCAGCTCTATATCCACCAGGAATAGTTGAACCTTCTAAGCTTAATTGTTCACCAACTGCTTTATGATATGGAGAAGCTCTATAGAAATTTATAGTTTCAGCTAACTCTATACCACCTTTAGTCACTGCAGAGTAACCAGTCATATTGTGATAATACAGATCCATTTCTGGAGAACCCATAAATTCTATAAATTTAGCAAGTCCTTTGTACTCTTCCTCAGTATGACCATTTAAGATCCAGTTAGCAGCACCACCTATAAAAGTTGGATACTCTTTTCCTTTGGTTACTGAATCCCAGTAAGGAATATGATTAACTGTAAAGTTTGGAACAACACCTTTCATTCCACCAAATGATGCAGCAGAACCAAACCAAAATGCAGCTTCACCTGCTATAAATGGTGCTTGATTGTCTCCCCACGCTCTTCCTTTATAGCCATATAAACCTTTATCATACCATTCTTTAACTTTCTTCCAATGATAGACAAATGCATCAGTTTCAGCGAATAAAGTTTTTGTAGGAACAGCATCGTAACCATTATTTCCATCTAACATTAATAAATTATGTCTAGAAAAGAAATTTTCAGTCCAAATCCATGGACTATGACTTTGAACTAAAGGAATGTATCCAGCAGCTTTGATTTTTGGAGCCATGGCCTCAAATTCTTCATAAGTTTTTGGCACAGATTCAATTCCAACCTCTTTCAAAATGTCCATGTTTGCATACATCAAACAAGTTGAACTATTGAAAGGTACACCAATCATTTTTCCATCAGAGTCGGCATAGAAATTTTTAATGCCTGGAATATAGTTGTCAGCATCTACATCAATGCCATATTTCTTAGCCATTTCTTCAAAACCGATAACAACACCATTTTTTACTTGAGCTACCATGATTGCAGCACCAGCATCATAAACCTGTGAATAGTGTGGTTGGTCGCCTGCTCTAAATGCAGCAATAGTTGCCGCCATGTTATCTTCATAACTTCCTTTTCCTGTAGGAATGACCGTATATTGATCTTGTGAAGCGTTAAATCTATTTGCAATTTCAATAATTACATCACCAAGAAAACCACTGTTTCCGTACCACCAATGAATTTCTGTTT
>CACFAT010000019.1 GCA_902564385.1 uncultured Pelagibacteraceae bacterium | reverse complement strand
TGATTTAATCTTGAAGTTAAATCAAATTTTTTAATCAATTTTTTCGCTAATTCTGTTGATTTTGATTTATTATTAGAAATTAACAAATTTGGCAGTATTACATTTTCTAGTGCTGTAAAATCTGGCAATAAATTTTTGTCTTGATAAATTATACCAATATTTTTTGATCTTACATGATCATTCTCAATTGAGCTACTTGTATCAATTTTCTTTTTGTTAAATTCAATAAAACCTGACGAAGGGATGTCAATAAATGACAATAAATTTAATAATGTTGATTTACCAGATCCTGAAGGTCCTATAATTGAATATACCTTACCTGACTCAAATTTAAAATTTATATTGTTTAAAACTTTAAGAGATTTATTTTTTTCATATTTCTTTGATAAATTATTTAATTTTAAAAAATTATTCATATTTTAAAGTTTGTATTGTATCTAATTTTGCTGCTCGAGACGCTGGATAAAGTGATACTATAGAAGTTGTTATTATTGAACATAATGTAATTAAGATAATTGAATTAACGTTTATTTCTGACGGAAGAGTACTTAAAAAGTAAATTTCTTCTGGAAATAATGTAATATTAAACGTATTAGAAATAAATTTCCTAATATTTTCAATATAGTATGAAAATAAAGTCCCTAATAAAATACCAAATAATGTTGCTGTAGTACCAATAATAAATCCAACAAAAAAGAAAATTTTTTTAATCGATGTATTTGTTACACCAATGGATTTTAAAATTCCTATATCTCTAGTTTTATTTTTAACTAATATAGTTAAGCCAGAAATAATATTGAATGCAGCTACAATTATTATTAAAGATAAGATTATAAACATCACATTTCTCTCGACTTTTAAAGCTGAAAATAATGACTCATTTAAATCTGCCCATGTGTAAACATATGTGCCAGGATATAAATCTAATAAATTTTTTTTATGATATTCAATATTTTTCGGATCTTTAAAATAGTACTCTGTAAATCTTAGATCTTTATTTTTATCGAAAAAACTTTCTAGTGTATTAAGATTAATATATGCTACATTTTCATTAAATTCGCCTATCCCACTATCAAATATTGAAATTACTTCAAATTTATCTTGTCTTGGAAAAGACCCAACAATTGTTTGAACACCAGATGGTGACATTATTGTTATTTGATCACCGATATCTATATTAAACAAAAAGCTTAAATCTTTTCCAATTGAAATTGAATTATTTTTTAAATCTGTTGATCCAAAATATTTTTGGTTATTTGATATTTCTAGTTTCTTAAAATCATCTTTCAAATATCCTTTTAAAAGAACACCTTTTGTGTTTAGTTTTGATAGAATTACTGCTTCTCCATCATTTGAAACAATGCCTTTTTTGAAAACTTTATCAGTTATATGAATTAAAGGCTTGTCATAGGGTTTTACAACAGCATGAGCGTTAAAACCTACAATTTTATTTATTAACTCTGTTCTAAAACCATTCATTACTGACATAACAATTATTAGTACAGCTACTCCTAAGCCAATACCAACAAAGGAAAAAATAGAGATTACATTTAAAAAGCCATCTTTTTTTCTAGCTTTTAAAAACCTAAATATAATCTCTTTTTCTAGTTGTGAAATCAATTTTGCTTAGCTTTTATTATTTGTGAAGCTATATCTTCAACTTTTAATTTTTGAGTTTCTCCATTGACTTCCTTAAACTCATATAAATTCCCTTCAGATTTGCTTCCGATTATCAATTGATATGGAATTCCGATTAAATTAAATTTTTTTATTTTAGCTGAAATATTTTCGTCTGTATCATCTATGATTGATTCTATGCTTTTTGATTTTAGAAATTCATGTACTTTAATAGACTTTTCTAAATTAGATTTATCATTTTTATTTATCATTGGAATAATTGCACAATCATAAGGTGTTACTGACATAGGCCATTTCATAATACCTTCTTTATCGTTATATTTTGCCTCAATTATGGCACCAACAAGTCTGGAAACTCCAATTCCATATGATCCCATTTTTACAAATTCTTTTTTTCCATTAAAATCAACAGCTGCATTCATTGGTTTTGAGTATTTATCTCCAAAATAAAATATGTGACCAACTTCAATACCTTTGGTATTTACTCTATATTCTTCTGCAACAGATTTTTCAAATTCATCTTTATTAAATTTTTCATCTGTTACTGAGTAAAACTTTTCGTATTGTTTTCTTAATACACCTAATGACTCTTTGTCTAAAATTGTTTTAGAGCTGTCTACATCAAAAATTCTCTTATCTGTGTAAATTTTACTTTCACCTGTGTCAGCAAGAATAATGAATTCATGTGATAAGTTTCCTCCTATAGGACCAGTGTCAGCAGCCATGGGAATTGCGGATAAATTTAGTCTCTTAAAAGTTTTTAAATATGAAAGAAAAAATTTATTGTACGAAAATATTGCATCATCATCTGTTAAATCAAAAGAGTAGGCATCCTTCATATAAAATTCTCTACATCTCATAATTCCAAATCTTGGTCTTAACTCATCTCTAAATTTCCATTGAATATGGTATAATAATTGAGGTAAAGATTTATATGATTTAAAGGAAGATCTAAAAATTTCTGTCACAAGTTCCTCATTGGTTGGACCATATAACATTTCTCTGTTTTGACGATCCTTAATTCTTAACATTTCTTCACCATAATCTTCATATCGACCACTTTCCTTCCAAATTTCGGATGATTGAATTGTGGGCATTAATATTTCTTGAACACCAACACGGTCTTGTTCTTCTCTAACTATTTGTTCTATTTTTTTCATGACTTTAAATCCAAGCGGTAACCAAGAATAAATTCCAGCAGAGGACTGTTTAATCATGCCTACTCTTAACATTAACTGGTGTGATTTAATTTTAGCCTCAGATGGATTATTTTTTAGTATCGGAATAAATGATTTTGAAAAAAACATTAATTTAAAAAGTTACGTAAATTTAAAATTTCATTAATTACTAACAGATATATAACTATAAAAATACCAGACGTAATTAAAGTACAATAAATTATTTTTTTAGTTATTTTTGGATTTTCTGGGGCCCCAGGGTCAACTCCCTCTATATTTTCCTTTTTTTCACGATTAACATCTATAGGTAGAATGGCAAAAAAAACTATCCACCACAAGCACACATATACAACTATTGAGCCTGTAATACTCAATTAAATCCTCACTAAATTTATATTTGTGTAAGGTCTTTTTCCTAATTTTTCTTTTGTGTACTTTCTACAAGTTATTTTAAGAGCATCAATTAAATTAGATTCTTGCTTTTTATTATTTAAAGAAAAAGTTTTTGCTGTTTTTTCAATTTCCTCTTCAAGATTAAATGTAAATTCATCTTTTTCGTATATAGGTAAACCTCTAAAAGTTAATAAAGGTTTGTTATGAATATTACCATTTGGAGTGATTACTAATGTTGCTTCTATTAATCCGTTGGTAGATAAATTTTTTCTCTCTTTGATAGATTGGGCATCTTCTTCAACACTTATAGAACCGTCCACGTAAAGTCTTCCACTTGGAGCTTTATCATATACTTCAGGTTTATCACCTGGATAAATTCTAACTATATCACCATTTTCTACTCTAACAGGATATGGGACTTGCATTTCTTTAGCAAAATTTATGTGTTCAATCATATGTCTATGTTCACCATGAACAGGTATGACTGATCTTGGTTTTATCCAGTCATACATATCCTTCAAATCTTCTCTATTTGGATGTCCTGATACATGAATAAATTCACTATCTTCAGAAATTACTTCTACACCTTCTCTAACTAATTGATTGTGAAGTTTGTATAATTTTTTTTCATTACCTGGAATAATTTTTGAAGAAAATATAACTGCGTCCCCTCTCTCTACAAAAACATCTGGATGTGTATAATTTGAAATACGGTTCATCGCACCCATTGGTTCTCCTTGGCTACCAGTACATAAGTAAACAATTTTTTCTCTTGAAATATTTTTTGCATCTCTTGCATCAAGTGGTTCAATAACATTTTGCAAGTAACCACATTGCCTAGCAGCTTTATAAATTCTATGCATTGAACGGCCCACCAAAGCAATTTGCCTACCTGTTTTTTCAGCACAATAAAAGGCAGACTCCATTCTAGCTACATTTGAAGCGAAAGAAGTAATAATTATCCTTTTCTTTAATCTTTCCATTATCTTTAGCATATTTTTTCTTACATCGAGCTCAGATCCTGCTCTTCCTGCACTAAATACGTTTGTTGAGTCACATATCATTGTCAAAACACCTTCTTCACCAATTTCCTTTAATCTTTTAGAATTCATATTGTCTCCAGTTAATGGATCTGGATCACACTTCCAATCACCAGTGTGTAATATATTTCCAACAGGTGTTTCAATTTTTAGTCCATTAGGTTCTAGTATAGAATGTGTTAATGTAACAAATTCTATTTTAAAAGGACTTAAATCTACAATGCTATTTAACTGAACAACTTCTAGATATCCTGTTACATCAATTTTTTTTTCCTTAAATTTTTCTGAAATTAACACTGATGTAAATGGAGTAGCAAATATTTTACATTTTAGTTTTGGCCATATATGAGCAATTGCACCAATATGATCTTCATGTGCATGAGTTAGAACAATACCTAATAAGTCATCTTTTTTATCAACAATAAATCCAGGGTCAGGATATATTAAATCAACTCCAGGAATTGCATCATCTGCAAAAGTAACTCCTATATCTACAATTATCCATTTTCTATTATCTGGATTTCCATAGGCGAATAAATTCATATTCATCCCAATTTCTCCAGATCCCCCTAAAGGGCAAAAAATTAATTCTTCTTTCATTTATTTAAATACATAGCAGCCTTTAAAACTCCATCAGTAGTTAAATTAGACTTTATTTTTACTCTTAGTTTTAAGGAATTTTTAAACATTTTTGCTAGTCCACCAGTAAATATTATTTTATATTTTTTTTTGGTTTGTTTAATAATGGAATGAATTATATTGTCAATCAGACCAGAATAACCGAAGAAAAATCCTGAATTAATTGCACTTATAGT
>CACFAT010000018.1 GCA_902564385.1 uncultured Pelagibacteraceae bacterium | reverse complement strand
TAGACTTCCTAATTGTCCTCCACCTATTATTCCTAGATCAGGTTTAGACATTAATTACTTTGGTTTTTTTTTTACTTTTGATGTTTGTTTTTTTCGCCAATTTAAAAGTGTTTTTTTTACATTGTTATCATAAGTAGCTATAATTGAAGCAGCATATAAACCAGCATTGATTGCACCATCTTCTCCAATAGCAACTGTACCAACAGGAATTCCTTTTGGCATTTGAGCAATTGATAGTAGGCTATCTAAACCTTTTAACTTTTTACTTTCAATAGGAACACCTATGACTGGAATTCTAGTTATAGCAGCAATCATACCAGGTAAATGTGCTGATCCTCCGGCCCCAGCAATAATAATAGAAATATTATTATTTTCTGCTTTCTTTGCATAGGTATAAAGTCTATCAGGAGTTCTGTGTGCAGAGACGATATTTGTCTCATAATTAACTTTTAAAATCTTAAGAACCTTTTCACAATTCTTCATTGTTTTGTAATCAGACTGACTGCCCATTACAATTGATACTTTATGTGATTTTTTTTTGTATTTCATGAAACCAATATCAATTTACAGATATTTCCCTTAAATTGCAATTTTTAGCTCAGGACAGTTTAAGTTAGTGACAATCATAATAATAATAATAGTGTATATCAAATATGAATTATCGAATTGATAATCTTCAGTATTGTAAATGGTCTAGAGAAATCTTTGAAATAAATAATAAAGCTGGATTAAATGCGGTTCACGTAACTTTAGTTTATCATGAAGACTATGATGAATTACAACAAAGAATACAAGAGTGGAATAAACATTTTGAAGAAAATAAAGATCTTATATTTCTAGGCAATAACTACAATGATATTACAAAAGCAAAAGAAGAAAATAAAACTGCAATTTTTTTTGGATTTCAAAATTGTTCTCCAATTGAAGATGACATAGGTCTTATAGAAAAAGTACACTCTCAAGGTTGTCGATTTATGCAATTAACTTATAACAACCAATCATTATTAGCTACTGGATGTTATGAAAAAAATGATAGCGGAGTTACTAATTTTGGAAAAGAGGCTATTAAAGAAATGAATAGAGTAGGTATCGTTGTTGACATGTCTCATTCAGCAGAGAAAAGTACACTTGATGCAATTGAAATTAGTCAAAAACCTATTGCGATCACTCATGCAAATCCTACTTTTTGGTTTGAAGCTAAAAGAAACAAATCTACAGAATTATTGAAAGTTTTATCTGCAAATGGAGGAATGTTAGGCTTATCATTGTATGCTCACCATTTAAAAGATGGAACGAATTGTAAATTAGAAAGTTTTTGTGAAATGGTTGCAAGAACAGTTGAAATTATGGGTATTGATAATGTTGGAATAGGATCAGACTTATGTTTAAACCAGCCAGACAGTGTAGTTGAATGGATGAGAAATGGAACTTGGTCAAAATCAAAAAATTTTGGCGAAGGTAGTAAAGATAAACCTGGTTTTCCAAAACAACCAGATTGGTTTTTGGATGCAAGAGGATTTAATAATATAAACACAGAACTAAAAAATAAAGGTTTTCACGAAGAAGAGATAAATAAGATACTTGGCAATAACTGGTTTAATTTTTATAAAGGAATTAATTAATGCAAGTTCCACTAAGAGATCCTAAAATTGTAATGAAACTTTCTAGGCTTGGATCTTTTCATCAATCTAAATTATCTTTTCTAAGATCATTTTTAAATGAGTTCAAAGATTGGAAATATAACAGAGATTTTTTTGACTTGAATGATAGGGGATATGGAGTAGCTATTTATTCATTTTCAAAAGATAAAAAAACATATTCTTTAGTTTGTTTTGCTAATGAGCTTAAAGATGAGGAAAGATCTGATAGAGTAATAGCAACTAAATGGGATGCTGCATTTGCTTTGTATGATGGCATTCCTTCAAAAATTGATATTGATAGACTTTCACAAAATGTCCCTAAACAAGAAGTAGGGAGACTTTCTTATAAAGAACTAACTCTCTCAAGAGCAAATAGATCAGTTAGAGCATTTAATTATGTGGTCGAGTGTTTATCAAAAGGTATCCAGCCCAATACTAATGAGCTTTCAAAAGTTGGATACTTGTACAGAACAACTGCAGTATATGGCTCAGGAAAATTTGGATTAGCAGACAGGTTTAGAATTAAAAATAGAGATGAAATTAATGGTCCTTTTAGATTGGAAATGATGTTAGTTTACCTTGTAAGACAATTTACTTTCGATCAAGTAAATCATATAGCAAAACATAAAAATCCTAAAGATGCTGTAGAACTGGACTTGGATATTTGCAGAAATTTAGGAATTGGTAATTCAACTGGATTGGGAATGGCACCATTTATTGTAAACCACCCTTCATTGTTAAATAATTGGATTCTAGCTAAAGAAACAGCTTTAAAAAAAATAAGAGAAATAGAAAAAGTATCAGAAGAAGAGTTTAAAATTTTTTACAACTGTTTAACAAAATCTTTAAAAAATGTAACTTCATGGAATACTGATAGTGAATATCAAAAGAAGAAAATTGAGAATTTAATTAATGATTTACAAAATTTAATCAATTATTTGAAAGACAATATTCATAAATCAAATTTTTATATATTCGACAAATTATACAATTGGGCGGAGGAAAATTTATCCGAAGAAGGAGTTGAGTATTTGGTTTCTATAATGATGGAGCCATATAATAAAATAACTGATCCTTTAATTTCTCAAATGAGTTCAGACGAGGATAGTAGTTTTAATATACCTGTAGACAGAACTATAAATGACCTAAGAGAAATAATTGAAAAAAATTATTCAGATATTTTAAAAATTGATTTTTCAAAAAATGAAAATAATAAAAAATTTTGGTTCATTTCAAAAAATAAAGAAGAACCTAGGATTGGAGATCGGTTTGAAGATAATGGCTCAGAACTTGAGCAGCCTACAGCTATTGCTAGAGATATTAAAAAACTTTATGAAACTATTTTTACATTAAAAAACAGCTTAAAGATTGGCAATTTTCTAGTACAGAACAATGATTTAAGACATATTGTAAGAAGAGTGTTTATAACAGAGAAATATCCATATTCTGAAATTCAAGATAACACCATTGGCTCAAAATTAGTTCCTATTGATATGTTAAGACTTAAACTATCTTTTTTTGGGGCGGTAAAGTTTGATCCAAGATCTGACAAATGGTTAAGGATTTGTATGTTTCAAGGAGCTCCATTACCAAATGAACTAAATTCATTTAATCAATATTGGATATATAACTAAAGTAATTAATGAGAAGTTATAGTGAAATTGACACGATTGTTAAACGTTCAACTAAAGCAAAAGGTTTCTCCTGGGGAGTTGCAGAAGAAATAGGAAAGAACATCAAGCAACTCGAGTTATTTGGTTTACCAGGAATAAAACATATAAACCAATATTTTAAGATTTTTAATAATGAGAAGTTTGAAAATTGCCAATCTTTTAACAAAAGCAACAGACCTCAAAACTTTTACTGTCCAATTAAACTTGGATTAAGCTTTTTTGATCAATCTATCTCTATCCAAGAACTAAATGATATAGAAATTGAAAAAATGGCTTACCCATTGATATTTTTGCCGTTTGTCAGCAGATCTTCGGAAATAACAGGAAAGAGAATTTTTTTAAAGATAGATCAAAAAGAATTTTTATTAAATTTCAATCAATCAATTTATTCAAATTATTTAAGTAGTGAGGTTGTAGAAAAAGCTGATGTAATTAAAATCCAATTCTTAGAAAACAAGAATAATTTTTCCGAAGAAGATTGGAAAGAATTAACAAAATTATCTGAAAACACATTTGTTGAAGAAACAGATGAGTTAAAACAAAAAACCGCAGGAGCAGGATTAACAGATAATGACTGATAACTTTGAATATAAATCGGACAAATCAGATAAAAATGAATTAAATGATATTTGTGATGAATGTAAAAAAGAAGATGAGACAGTAACTCAAAATTTAATACTCACAGGATATAAACTTTGTAACTCCTGCAGAACATCTAAAACTTTATTTCCGCTTTAAATATTTGTACTTATAGGTAATGAATTAATTTTTGTCATTACAAATGAAATTGTCAAAAAAGAAATAATTAAAAAAGACAAAAATACAATTCCAAATGCTTTTAAATTTGATTTTAAATTTAAAATATGTCTTGTTGCAATGATTAAAGAAGCAAAAATCCAAAATTGAGTAAGAAAAATAATTAAAAGAACTAGTTCTGGTGTGACAGCAAAAAATCTTATAAGGCCTGGAGCGTGTGCGTACCCAACAGCTATAAGAACTCTTTTAAATGGAATTTTTCTATCTTTATCAGGAAAAATTTTAACTCCAATTACAAATATAAAAATTGCCCACACCAGCCAAGTTAATAATGCTGTTAAACCAGATATACCAACAGACGTTTTAACAATTGTGTTCGCTGCGATAGCACCAGCAACCCCATCTAAAATCATGATAAGAATTGCAAAATAAATTCCAGCTTCTCCGTAATATCTTGGAGTTCTATAAAGAGTTTTATCAAGCTTTAACGATTTAAAAACAATATCTAAAAACTGAGCAAACATTAATTATCTTTATTTTTTTTTTGCGCTTTATATGAAACGATTAATGGGAATATTATTAGTGCAATAGCGATTATAATGCAAACAACTATGAAAAAGGTTTTCGTCATATTTAGGGGGAATTAAATTCCCCCTAAAAAAATTTTTATCACTTACTGACTACTTCTCTTGTATTTGCGTTGTAAGATTCTGTAAATGGAACATCAACTACAACTGCATCGACCGGTTCTCCAGGTTTATCAGAATATTTTTCTGGTAGGTGGACTTTAAATTTCGATCCAACCTTACCCTTTGGAAAACCATTTGCATTTAGCGTGCCATCAAATGGAACGTATCCCATAGCAATATTTTTCCCTTTTTCTGGGTGGTACCAAGGAGAAGTTACAAATCCTACAGGCTCACTGCCGTTTTCTGAAATTAACCAAAAATCTGGAGCATATTCTTCAATAGGTTTTCCTCCTAATTCAAGTCCAACTAATTGAAGTTTGTAAGGTTTATGACCTGCTTTTAAATCAGCTTTCATTTTCTCGAGAGCTTTTTTACCAATGTAATCTGCTTTTTTGTTCCATTCACCTTTACCAGATAAAGAAACTTGATATCCAAGATTACATTGAAATG
>CACFAT010000017.1 GCA_902564385.1 uncultured Pelagibacteraceae bacterium | reverse complement strand
TTTGAGTAGCAAAATAGATATCTCTTGTAATAATTCAGAAAATAGTATTTTAAATTTTGTTAGTCAGATCTAATGAAAGGATTTGATAGTAATTATAAAAATTTAACTGATTACATTTTAAAAATTACTAAACAAATTTGGGAAGGGAAAGATGTCGAGTCGATATCCAAATATTAT
Source organism: uncultured Pelagibacteraceae bacterium (assembly GCA_902564385.1). Classification (GTDB taxonomy): domain Bacteria; phylum Pseudomonadota; class Alphaproteobacteria; order Pelagibacterales; family Pelagibacteraceae; genus Pelagibacter. The sequence continues at coordinate 5,575 of CACFAT010000017.1, read as the reverse complement.
TCAGAGAATATCCCTGTAAGATCACCTTTTGGGATAACCTATGGTTTTAAACCTGTTATTGATGCAACCTATAAAACTTTAGACGAATTTCCAGACAGACAATTATTAGGTGAAGATGTAATTTGGAGTGGAAATGACGATGAAGGATATCATTCATCTCACAGAATTCTGAGCAAAGCTACACATTTAAAGGACGGATTTTACGGAAAAAAAACTGGAAACAAAATTGTTTATAGAGTTATAGCTGACTGTGCATGTAAAAATAATCAAGTTTATGATGAGTGGATTGTGAGAGATCAAGGTGCAATGGTTCGACAGCTAGGTTATACACCTGAGAAATTTGCAAGGCATTTAATTGATAAAGAAGGTGGCGTATCAAAAGCTATCAAAGTTTTTGATAGATCTTCTGATAAAAAGTCAGAGTATACTCCAGTAAAAGTTAATGAAGTTTCATCAGGCTATATATATTCTAATATTTTAAAGAAGATATTTAATAACGATTATGATTTTGAAGATTATGATAGAGCAGCCAGTCTATTTTGGCCAAGTAATAAAGTAGGAAATGGCAGTGAAGATATAATTAAATATTGGAGCTCTTTAAAAAATATATTTTCTGAAATAAAATTTACAATCGAACATGTTGCATCATTGGATGAAAAAAATAACAATCAAAAAGCTACGATCAGATGGTTTTTAAGTGGGAAGCACTCTAAAGACAGTGAAGAATTTGGAAAAAAGACTGACAAAGATTTATTTATAATGGGTATAAATCATGCAGAATTAAGAGATGATAAAATAATAAGAGAATGGGTATTGTTTGATGAAGTGGCTATTTGGAAACAAATATTAATGTAAAAACTATGGATAAAATTAAAACCACACATGTTGGAAGTCTACCAAGATCAAAAAAGCTATCTGAGATGCTTTTTAAAAAAGATAAAAATGAATTATTCGATCAAGGAGAACTTGATAAGATAATTGAAGAAGATGTAAATAAAATTGTAAAAAAACAAATTGATATCGGGATTGACATTATAAGTGATGGTGAAATGTCAAAAATAAGTTACGCCACTTATGTCAAGGATCGATTACATGGCTTTAGTGGTGAAAGTGTGAGAAGAGCCCCTAAAGACTTAGATGATTTTCCATCATATAAAGAAAAAATTGCAAAATCAGGGGGTACGCCTACTTATACAAGACCATGTTGTACTGCTGATCTAAAAATTAAAGATACTAAATCTTTAACTAAAGATATCATTAATTTAAAATCAGCGTTAAAAAAAAATAACCATCCTCAAGGATTTATTAACTCTGCTTCGCCAGGAGTAATTTCAAATTTCCTTCCAAACAAATTTTATAAAAATGATGATGATTATTTAGAAGCATTATCAAAAATTATGAAAACTGAATATGATGAAATAACAAAGAATGATTTATTATTGCAAATTGATTGCCCAGATCTTGCGCTAGCAAGACATATGACTTTTAAAAATGTATCAGATGAAGAATTTTTAGTAAGAGCTGAAAAACAAATCGAATGTCTTAATGAAGCAATCAAAGATATCGATGCCTCTAAGTTAAGAATGCATATCTGCTGGGGAAATTATGAAGGACCACATATTCACGATATTGGATTAGAAAAAATATTACCTATTGCTTTAAAAGCAAATATCCAAACTTATTTAATCGAGGCATCCAATCCAAGGCATGCTCATGAATGGAAGGTATTTGAGAACATAAAACTTCCTAATGACAAAGTAATAGTTCCTGGTGTAATAGACTCAACCTCAAACTTTGTAGAGCATGAAGAGTTAGTAAAAAATAGAATAATTCAGTATTCAAAAGTAATTGATAAAAACCAATTAATGGCTGGAAGTGATTGTGGATTTAGTACTTTTGCTGGCTTTGGAAATGTTGATGAAAATATTGTTTACAAAAAATTTGAATCTTTGGTCGCAGGTGCAGAGCTTGCGTCAAATGCGATTTAAAAAATACTTTTAAATTCCTTTTGGAATATATATCCTTCTACTCATAAATTTAAATTTAATGAGGGAATCAAATATGAAAAAAATATTAATTTCTTTATTGCTTCTTCTTTTTGGAACTTCTGCTTACGCAGATTGTAACATTAAGAGTGGATCAATAAATATTTTAGCTAATGATTTTCCAGCTTTAAGAACTTTCGTGGAAACGGCTAAAGGATGTAAAGGAAGTGCAGATTTTAAAGTCACACACTCATCTGAGCACAATAAAATTGCTGTGCCAGCTTTAACTGCAAATCCATCAGAGTTTTCTGCAAGAATTGCAGCAAATAGCTCTATTGTTCCTTTGATGAACCAAGACTTAATTAGACCACTAGATGATCTTGTTAAGAAATATGGAAAAGGAATTCAAGACTCTCAATTGATAACAATTGATGGAAAAATAATGGCAGTTGCTTTTATGGCAAATACTCAGCACTTATATTACAGAGAAGATGTTTTAAAAGAATTGGGTATAGCTGTTCCTAAAACATATGAGGAAGTAGTAGCGGCATCAGAAAAAATAAGAGCATCTGGTAAAATGCAATATCCATACGCAGCAGCATACAAAGCTGGTTGGAATTTAGCAGAAGAATTCGTTAACATGTATATTGGACATGGAGGAGAATTCTTTAAAGCAGGAACTGCTCAACCAAGCATTAACAATGCAAAAGGTGTAGCAACATTAAATATGTTAAAAAAATTAGCAGGTTTAAGTAACCCAGATTATTTAACTCACGATAGTGAAGCTATTAAAGTTGAATGGGAATCTGGAAATGTTGCATTAATGACTCTTTGGGCATCAAGATCAGGAACATTGCTTGATGATGATGGTGATGCAAAAATTACAGCTGCAACTAAATTAACTGGACCAGCAACAGTTGCTGGAGGAAACATACCAGCGGCGACTTTATGGTGGGACGGTTTCACATTAGCAAAAAATAGATCTGACGCTGATGCTGAAGCAACATTTAGAGCTTTGGCACACGCAGCTGCTAACAAAAAGATGGTTGCAGATGCAGCGGATCAAGCTGTTTGGTTAATTGAAGGTTTTAAGCCTGGACCAAAATCAATTGGAGTTATCGAAGCTGTTAAAATGAAAGCTAAACCATATCCAATGTTACCACAAATGGGTTTAATGCATGGTGCATTAGGAAGTGAGATTGTTGAATTTTTACAAGGTAAAGAGTCAGCAGAACAAGCTTTAAAAGATGTTGAAGCAGCTTACATGAGTAAAGCAAAAGAACAAGGCTTTCTATAATCAATAAATTTTAAGTGGGGATTAAAATCCCCACTTATTACATTAATGCCTAACAAAACTTTTTTTTGGTTTTTCTTGCCAACTGGATTGGCAATGATTTTATTTATAGGTCTTCCTATCATTTCAACAGGGATACAATCATTTTATGCGCAGCACGACCAAGTTGTTAAGGAAGTAAAAAAATGTGATCCTTTTGGATGTACAGTTTCAATAGTTGTTGACCAAGAAAAAACCTCTAAAATTCGAGAAGAAAAGCCTTTAGGAAAATTCAATGGATTTGGGACTTATGTAGATAGAAATCATCTTGCAATAAAAGAAATTGGAAAATTTTGGGACGAAACAAATAGTTTTGGGGAATTTGTAGATCAAGTTACCAACCTCCCCTTTTACAAGGCTCTAATTTTTACTTTAACTTATTGCTTATTTGTAACGCCTAACGTCTTACTTTTGGGTTTTATAATTGCTTTAAGTCTTAATGCAGTAACTAGAAGAATTAGAGGACCATTAATATTTGGAACCATATTGCCGATGATTGTTACTCCATTGGTAGGTTCTTTAGTTTTATTTTGGATGATAGATGCAGAAGGAATTATTGGCGCGAATTTGCAAATGTTAATGGATGACCCTTATTTATCGTTAAAATCCTCAAAAACTCTTACTTGGATAACTATAATAATATATGGAATTTGGCACCATTCACCATTTGCTTTTGTAGTATTTTATGCAGCTTTACAAACTGTTCCCCAAGAACCTGTTGAAGCAGCTATTATTGATGGAGCATCAAGATGGCAGAGAGTAAGACATATTGTTTTGCCTCATATTTATCCCGTAGTTACATTTGTTGCTCTTATTTCATTGATGGATAATTTTAGAGTTTTTGAGCCTATAATTGGTTTCAGTGCTGAAGGAAGCGCTCAGTCTTTGTCTTGGTTGATTTATGACAACCTGGTAAATGAGGAAGTAATATTATTTGGTTCAGCCGCTGCTACTTCAATGATGACAATTGTTGGGATAGCGATACTTTTAGCACCAGTTTTAATAAGAACTTGGAAAGAATTTAGGACAGCGAGATAAATGGAATACGGACTTGATAAAAGATCGAATGCTTTAAAAATTTTTAATACAACCTTTATAATAGTTTGGTTGTTGGTTGCATGCTTTCCCTTTATTTGGACTTTCTGGGGGTCATTTAAAGTTAGAGCTGACTTTTTTTCAAGAGCTGACTGGTGGTATGCTATTACAGCATTCAATACGTTGCTAGAAACTGGAGGAAAGTTTACAACAGATGCTTATAGTCAAGCATGGACTGAAGGAGAGTTTTGGAAAGCATCTAGGAATACAGTTATAGTTACATTTTTTGTTGTAACCATTTCTCTGTTCCTCGGGACCTTAGGAGCTTACGCTTTATCTAGGTCTACAAGAAATTATGCATTTTGGATTTTAATTGCAGCATTAATTTTTAGAGCAATGCCGCATATTACATTAGTCTCTGGTTATTTATTTCCGTTTTTTCAATTACAAATTTGGGGAATACTACCGACGACCATCGTTGTTCTTGTTGCAATAAATCAACCATTTACTTTGTGGTTATTGTATTCATTTTTTAAAACTGTTCCTAAAGAACTTGATGAAAGTGCTTTAATTGATGGCTGCTCTTATTTTCAAGCATTTAGACATATCATTATGCCAGTTATGTGGCCTGGAGTAATAACTGCTGGATTATTTAGTTTAATGCTTGCGTATAATGATTTTACAGTGACAGCTCTTTTATTAAATCAGGAAAATCATACTATGGTACCCAAAATCCAAAGTTATCTTGGAACAAATCAACATGAAGGTAATTTGATGTGGGCTGTTTCTGCGGTTGTTTCGGCTACTGCTCCTTTATTTATGTTAGTTATGTTTTTCCAAAGACAAGTAATCAGTGGATTAACAGCTGGTGCTGTGAAGGGATAATGAGTTACAAAGCTGTTTTATTTGGTTCTATTGGAACTTTAGCTGAGACATCAGATCTTCAAAGAGATGCATTTAATGAAGCTTTTAAAATAAGTGGATTAGACTGGTTTTGGGATGAAGATATATACAGGAAACTATTGTCAAAATCAGGTGGAACTACGAGAATCAATGATTACGCAAAAGATACTAGTGTTGAAATAGATGGAAAAAAAATAAGAAATTTAAAAACCAAAATTTTTAATGAATATTTAAACAAACACAAAGTTGAGCCTAGAGACGGTGTAAAAGAAATAATTCAATTTTGCAAAAAGAACAAAATAAAAATTGGACTTGCTAG
>CACFAT010000016.1 GCA_902564385.1 uncultured Pelagibacteraceae bacterium | reverse complement strand
AATTTAGTTTCACCATCAAATATTTGATATTCACCATTTCTAACTAAAAATTCTCCATCAAATTTTTTTACAATTGGATTAACTTTTTTCAATGTACTCTTTATAATTTTCTGGATTAGTTACTCTTAATTGTGCAATTACATACCCTGCTGGCATATTAAAAAACTGTTTTTACGTATCTTTTCCAATTATCTTGGTAATGTTTTGCGTTCTCAGTAATTTTGCCTATTTCATCATCAGTAAGTTTTCTAACTACTCTTCCTGGTGATCCAACTACTAATGAGTTATCTGGAATTTCTTTGTTTTCAGTTATTAATGCTTTAGCACCAATGATGCAGTTTTTACCTATTTTTGCATTATTTAAAATGACAGCTCCAATACCTATTAAACTATTGTCTCCAATTGTACATCCATGAAGCATAACCATATGACCAATAGTTACGTCTTTACCAATTCTTAAAGGACAACCTGGGTCAGTATGTAAAACACTTCCGTCTTGAACATTTGAACCTTCTCCAACATGAATGTTTTCATTATCCCCTCTAATTACAGCATTAAACCAAACACTGGAGTTTTTTTCTAATGTGACATCTCCTATAATAGTTGCATTTGGCGCTACCCAATTTTCGCCAGAGTTTTTTTGGTTTTTTTATCTTCCAAATCGTAAAACATAATTTATATATTATTACATTATGCCTATTAAAACACCAGTATGTGATTTTGGAAAAAAAGCAGAAAACTTTGAATTAAAATCTACAGAAAATAAACTAATATCTTTAAATGATATCAAAGGTGAAAATGGAACTTTGGTAATGTTTATTTGTAATCATTGTCCATATGTAAAAGCAATTATAAAAGATGTGGTGGAGGACTGTACTAAGCTTAATGATTTAGGAATAAATTCAGTTGCAATATGCTCTAATGATCCAATTAATTATCCAGAAGACTCTTTTGAAAAAATGATAGAGTTTGCAATTAAACATAAGTTTAATTTTCCATACCTAATTGATGAAACCCAAGACATTGCAAGAAAATATGATGCTGTATGTACTCCAGATTTTTTTGGTTATGATAAAGATTCTGGTCTCCAATATAGAGGAAGAATAAGAGAATTAAGAGAACTAAAGCCTGTGAGATCCGGAGATAGTGAATTATTTATTGCTATGCAACAAGTTTCAGAAACAGGTAAAGGTCCTGAAGAACAATTCCCAAGTATGGGTTGCGGTATTAAGTGGTCATCTAATTAATGTATTTAATAATAACCAGAACTTTCCCTCCTGAAGTTGGTGGTATGCAAAATTTGATGTGGGGATTAGCGAGATCTTTATCAAAACTTGATATGGTTAAAGTTTTTGCCGATTATCACGAAGATCATAAAAAGTTTGATGATAAAGTTTCATTTACAATTGAAAGAGTTAGCGGAGTTAAATTATTAAGAAAATATAGAAAATCTCTACTAATAAATGAATACTTAAATGAAAATAAAAATGTAAATTGTATTATTGCAGATCACTGGAAAAGTTTAGAACTTATAAAATCCCCAAAAAAGAAAATATGTTTAATTCATTCTAAAGAAATTAATCACCCTAAAGGATCTAGACTGAACAAAAAAATTCTGGAGGTTTTAAATAATGTTGATCATGTTGTAGCAAACTCAAATTTTACAAAAAATTTAGCGGTTAGTCTTGGAGTTGAAGAAAAAAGATTAATAGTTATAAATCCTGGAGTAGATCCTGTTGAAGAAATTCCAAAAGATGACCTTAAACAAGCAGAAGAAATTCTAAAAGGAAAAAAACAAAGACTAATTACTGTATCAAGATTTGATAAAAGAAAAAATCATGAAAAAGTTATAATGGCTATCCGAAATTTAAAAGAGAAATATCCTGATATTACTTACACTTGTATAGGATATGGAGATGAAGAGGAAAATTTAAAAAAATTAGTGATAGAATTAAATCTTAATAAATATGTAAATTTTTTAAGTGATATCTCTAATGAATTGAAAAATGCATTAATTGCAAAGTCGAATATTTTTATAATGCCATCAATAATTCATAAAAACTCAGTTGAGGGATTTGGAATTTCTTTTATTGAGGCTGCACAATATGGAGTTCCATCTATAGGTGGTAAAGATGGTGGTGCTTCTGATGCAATTATTCATAATAAAACGGGGTTAATTTGTGATGGTAATAGTCTAGATGAAATTTATTCAAGTATAGATAATTTATTTGTAGGTAATAAGTATGTTGAATTTGGAAAAGAGTGCAAAACACACTCCGAAAACTTTCTTTGGGATAAGATAATTGAAAACTATAAAAGAATCTTATAAAGTTAAAACATGCTAGATAAATTTAATGGAATAATTTATTTAAGTATTTTTATCGTCCATTTTATCGTTTACGCTGTTTATGCTTTTAGAACAGTGGTAGCAACAAAATCATTTTTAGATCAATACAATATAGATCATTCTGCAGCTGTGATGGTTAGATTTTTTGGAGCACCGTTTATTGCATCAGTCTTAGTAGCACTATACATAATGTTAATCAAAGCAGACGGTTTGGCAGGAACATGGGGTTTCTTTACATTAATTTTTGCTCAAAACGTTTTATATTTTTTAATTGGGATATATACAATTTATATCAATAAACTTGGACATAACGAAAAAACAAATAGCGAAGGTGTCATTGCTTCAGGAATTTTAACAGTGCTAAGTGGGATACTTTGTTACGGCCTAGCTGATAAAATTTATATTTAACTTTTTTTTCTAAAAGATGAAAATATTTGCCAACCAACAATTGTTATTGTAATTAATAATATTATTAAGGTTATTGGTCTATCCCATAAAAAGTTAGGTGAACCATCACTTATTAAAAGCGATCTTCTCAAGGTTTCCTCCATTAGTCCCCCAAGTACAAAAGCTAATATTAAAGGTGGCATGGGAAAATCGTAGAGCCTTAAAAAAGTTGCAACTACTGCAATACCTATCATTAAAAAAATATCAAAATTATTAAATGACATTAAATAAATTCCTGTCACTGAGAAAAATAAAATTAAAGGTATTAAGTAATTTCTAGGTACCGCTAAAATTCTTGCGATATAGGGAATTAATGGCAAATTTAAAATTAAAAGTACAACCATACCAATATACATTGACATTATAACCGACCAAAAAATTTCAGGGTTAGTTTGATAAAGTCTTGGTCCTGGCTGAATACCAAATCCTAAAAGAGCTCCAAGCATTACAGCTGTTGTACCACTTCCAGGAATTCCTAGTGTTAGTAATGGAACAAATGATCCAGAGCAAGCAGCATTATTTGCAGTTTCTGGTGCGGATAAACCATGAACACTACCTTTTCCAAATTTTTGTTTTTCTTCTTCATTCACATAATTTCTTTCCATTCCATAGGCTAAGAAAGATGCTATAGTTGCGCCTGCTCCAGGTAAAACACCTATCAAAAAACCCAATATAGATGACCTAGGTATTGTTTTAGCCATTTTAATTGTTTCCTCTTTATTTACTTTAATTGAACCTAATTCTGTTAATGAAATTTGTTTTGCAGCTCTATTTGGGTCTTTTCCTCTAAAAATAATTGTAAGAGCTTCACTCATTGCAAATGTTGCCATTACAATTAATACAAAGCTTATTCCATCAGTTAAATTCATATTGTTAAATGTGAACCTTGTAATATCTGACAAAGAGTCTTGTCCTACAGTTGCTAGCATTAATCCTAAAACAACCATCATCATTGCTTTTAAAAACTGTCCTTTAGATGAGAATGCAGAAATGGCAGTTAAACCTAAAATCATTAGTGCAAAATAGTCAGGTGATCTAAATGCTAAACTTACCTTTGACAAACTAGGTGCTGCGACTAGCAAAAAAATTGCAGAGATTGTTCCACCTGCAAATGAACTATAGGCTGCTATCGCTAAAGCCTTACCAGCTTTTCCTTGTTGTGCCATTGGATAACCATCAAATGCAGTAGCAACAGTTCCTGGTATTCCAGGAGCATTTAATAAAATAGAGGATGTAGATCCTCCAAATACTGCTCCATAATAAACACCCGCCATTAAAATTAAACCTGTTGATGGATCAAAGCCGTAAGTAATTGGTATCATTAATGCAATTGCAGTCATTGGACCAAGTCCAGGTAACATTCCAATTATTGTTCCAGCAAAACATCCAACCATCACCATTAAAATATTCGTTAATGATAGTGCAGTTGATAATCCAATTAGTATTCCTTCGATCATCCCATAACTCCAATATATTTTAAAAACGGATCACGAAGATAAATGTTTAATAATCCGTGTAACAAATACATAAATGCAGCAACAAATGGAAAAGATAAAATAAACATAAGCCCCCATCTTCTCTCACCTAAGAAATAGTAAGATGCAAAAAGAAATAAAGAAGTTGATATAAAATATCCAATTTTTAAAATTACAGCAGCATATATTAGTGAGATAATTATTAGGTAGATTATACTTTTGTAATCTAAGTGTTTATGATTTACCTCTGTAGTAATTTTCTCAGGTAAAATTATTTTTAAACTGGATAAAATTATTCCTGCCCAACCTAAATATATTGGAAAAGTTCTAGCATTGAATGGTGCGTTCTCATCGAATGCAAATACTTGAATGTTGTAAGCTGTGTATAAATAAAAGACTGATAGAACTAAAAAAAGCAGTGAGATAAATTTTGTAGGACTTATTCTCACTGCTTTACATTCTTTAATAATCTACAAAGATTATATTACTCCAAGTTTTTTCATCAGAGCTGTCATTTCAACTGTTTGTTTTTCCAAGAACGCATCAAATTTAGAACCTGGGTTATAAATATTTACCCATGCATTTCTTTTTCTAACAGCTTCCCACTCTGGTGTCTTTTGAACATCACCAAGCATTTTAGAGATTTTGTTATAGTCACTCATACTCATGCTTTTTGGTGCGAAGAAACCTCTCCAGTTAACAAACTGAACATCATATCCTTGCTCTTTTAATGTTGGAGCTTCTGGTGCATCACCTACTCTTTCAGGAGCTGTGATACCAATTATTCTTACTTGATCTCTAGCACCCATTACTTCACCTAAGCCTGTTGAAAGTATTTGAGTTTCTCCAGATAAAAGTCCAGCAAGCGCTTTTCCACCAGCATCATATGGAACATAGATCACATCGTTTGGATTTGCTCCAGCTGCTTGGAAAGCTAACGCACCAATTAAGTGGTCCATGCTTCCTCTTACAGATCCTCCAGCCATTTTAATTGACTTTGGATCTTTTTGATATTGATCAACTGCATCTTTGAAATTTTTGATAGGTGAATTTTTTGCAACAACTATTGCACCATAATCTCCAATTACACCTGCAATTGGTTTAACATCTTTATAAGATAAAGTGCCAGTACCTTTTACATAACCTTTGTGTCTTGTAATAGATCTTAACACCAATGGTGTTGACTGAACTAAAACTGTATCTTTCGGAGCGTTATTGATTAGGTAAGCCAAAGCCTTACCACCTCCACCACCTGACATGTTTTCAAATGATGCACTTTTCAAAAAACCAGCTTTTGTTAATGCTTCTCCAGTACCTCTAGCAGTTCCATCCCAACCACCACCAGCACCACCGCCAATTAAAAAATGTAATTTTTCAACTGCAAATGAACTTGTTGATGAAAACAGAAGGAAAGCAGAGAATAAAACTGAAATAAAAGTTTTAATTAGTTTCATTATTTCCTCTCTTATTATATTTATGAAACCATCATTAAACATAAGTTATAAATTTTAGTCAATGCTCAAATATAATTTTTCCAAAAACATAAAGGAATATATTTTA
>CACFAT010000015.1 GCA_902564385.1 uncultured Pelagibacteraceae bacterium | reverse complement strand
ACTTTATATCCTTTTTTTAGCAAACTATCAGTTCCACCTAAATCAAAAAGATTAATTACAAATATAAATCCAGCTACATTACTTTCTGAAATTTCAATTAATTTAGCCGCAGCTTCTGCTGTGCCTCCAGTTGCTATTAAATCATCAATAATTAATACATTATCGTTCTTGTCAAAAGAGTCTTTATGAACCTCAATAGTAGCTGTTCCATATTCCAATTCAAAATCAATAGAATGGACCTCTGCAGGGAGCTTATTTTTTTTTCTGAGCATTATAAATGGTTTATCTAAAATATATGAAATAGCTGAAGCAAAAACAAAACCTCTTGATTCAACAGCAGCTATTTTATCAAATTTAAATTTTTTTGATCTCTCTACTATTTGATTTATACATTCCTTGAAAGCTTTTTCATTTTTTATAAGGGTTGTAATATCTCTAAACAGAATTCCTTTTTTTGGGTAATCTTGAATTGATCTAATATGTTCTTTTAAATCCATAAAACTTAATTATAATCTAAAATGTATTATGGCAAATAATAAATTAGCAATTATTGGTGGAAGTGGGCTATATGATGTTGAGGAGTTTAAAGATAGAGAGACACTCGGTATAAATACTCCATGGGGAAAACCCTCAGACTTAATATTAAAGGCCAAATATAATAATAAAGAAATTTATTTTCTACCAAGACATGGAAAAGGTCATTTTATTTCTCCATCAAAAATAAATTTTAGAGCAAATATTGATGCTCTTAAACAACTAGGTATCACAGACATAGTTTCTGTTTCAGCCGTTGGATCTTTAAAAGAAGATTTGCCCCCAGGTAAATTTGTTATCGTTGATCAGTTCATTGACAGAACTTTTGCAAGAAACAAATCTTTTTTTGATGATGAAATTGTTGCGCATGTATCAATGGCGCATCCAACTTCAAGTGGGCTGATGAATGCTTGCGAAGATGCCATTAAAAAAGAAAATATACCTTATCAAAGAGGTGGAACTTATGTTGTAATGGAAGGCCCACAATTCTCCACATTAGCAGAGTCAAATCTATATAGATCTTGGAAAGCAGATGTTATTGGAATGACAAATATGCCAGAAGCTAAGCTGGCAAGAGAAGCTGAAATTAGATATGCTTCAGTATCTATGGTAACAGATTATGATTGCTGGCATCCAGATCATGAAAATGTTGATATTCAACAAGTTATTAAAGTACTTTTAGATAATGCTGCAAAAGCTAAAAATATGATTAAAAATTTGATAGAGAACTTTGAAAATCACATTGATCCAAATGATCCAACTAATAATTGTTTAGATGTAGCAATAATTACAGCTCCAGAAAAAAGAACTCAAAAAAACTAAAGATAAATTAAAAACAATTGCAGGAAGAGTTCTTAATAAATGAAAATTAATGATGTTGAATATAAAACAATTTGGTTTGATGAAGAAAAACAAGTTGTAAAAATAATAGATCAAACAAAGCTTCCACATAAATTTATAATAAAAGAATTAAGTTCAGTTAAAGACGCGATAAATGCTATCAAAACGATGGAAGTTAGGGGGGCACCCTTAATCGGAGGCACTGCTGCATTTGGCTTAGTTTTAGCTATAAAAGAAAACAACAGTTTAGATTTTATAAAAAAAAGTTCAGAGGAATTAGTTGCTTCCAGACCGACGGCTATAAATCTTCAGTGGGCAGTTCATAGAATGAATAACAAATTATCATTTGTTGAACCTGGAAATTTATTTAATGTTGCACTTAATGAAGCTAAAGAAATTTGTAAAGAAGATGAGGCATTTTGTGAAAGTATTGGTAAAAATGGATTAAATATTATTGAGGATATATATAATAAAAAGAAAGATACTGTAAATATTCTCACACATTGTAATGCAGGTTGGTTAGCTACAATAGATTGGGGAACAGCAACTTCTCCTATTTATCATGCACATAAAAAAGGAATACCAATACATGTTTGGGTAGATGAAACTAGACCAAGAAATCAAGGAGCAAACCTTACATCATATGAACTTAATGAAGAAGAAATTCCGAATACAATTATAGCAGATAATACAGGTGGAATATTAATGCAAAGAGGACAGGTTGATATGTGTATTGTTGGAACAGATAGAACATTATCTAACGGAGATGTGTGCAATAAAATTGGTACATATTTAAAAGCTCTTGCAGCTCATGATAATAATGTTCCTTTTTATGTTGCTTTACCAAGTTCAACAATAGATTGGAATTTAAAAAACTCCAAAGATATTCCAATTGAAGAAAGAGATCCAAAAGAACTTTCTCATGTGGATGGAATTAACAAAGATAATAAAGTTGATAAAGTTTTAATTTATCCAGAGAAAAGCAAATCATTAAATTTGGCTTTTGATGTAACTCCAGCTAAATATGTTACAGCATTAATAACAGAAAAAGGAATATGCGAAGCCTCTACTGAAGGTTTAAATGGTCTCTTCAAAAACTAATAAAAAGAAAAATGATGTTATTAAGTTTTCAAAAATGCTTAATGACAAAAAATTATCAGCTTTAAGATCAGGCAATATATCAGTCAGACATAACAATGGTTTTCTTATTACCCCTTCAGGAAAAAAATACTCATCACTAAAAGTAAAAGATATAGTGTTTGTAAGTCTAGATGGAAAATATGAAAAAAAATATAAACCTTCGTCAGAATGGAGATTTCATCAAGATATTTATATCAAAAAGAAAGATGCTCAAGCAATAGTTCATACACATTCAACTAATGCAACAGCTCTATCTGTTCACAAAAAACCTATTCCAGCTTTTCATTACATGGTTGCACTCGCGGGAGGTAATGATATTAAATGTGCGAAATACGCAACTTATGGAACAAGAGAGCTTTCAAAAAACATTTTAAAAGCTTTGAATAATAGAAAAGCCTGCTTGATTGCAAATCACGGTCAGATTGCATTTGATAAAAATTTACCTGATGCTTTTGAATTGGCACAAGAAGTTGAAAATTTGAGTTTACAGTATATAACCGCTCTTAAGCTTGGAATGCCAAAAATTCTTTCTATAAATGAAATGAATAAAGTTTTAAAAAAAGCTAAAAACTATAAAAGAGGTTAATAGGTGACAAAAGTTGGTGAACATATAACTCTAGATATCATTGGAACTAAAAAAGAATATGATCCCTCATTTTATGAAAAGTTAGTTTATAAAATTGCAAAATTAGCAAAAGTAACAGTTTTAAAGATCTCAAAATATAAATTTGAGCCTCAAGGTTTTACATTGGTAGCTCTGTTAGCAGAAAGCCATATAAGCTTTCACACTTTCCCGGAAAATGAAATTATAAGCTTTGATTTTTTTACTTGTGGTAAAGTTTCACCATCAGTTGCTCTTAAAGTAATTAAAGAAGAAATAGAACACAAACAAATCATTATTAAGGAATTTAACAGAGATACGATTGATCTATATCATGATAACTATAGTTCACCAGGATTAAAAAAATCTTATGTTGTAAATAAAGTATTAGAAAATTTTAAATCCAAAGCAGGTCAATATATTGAAATATTAGATTTAGAACAGTTTGGAAAAGCTTTATTTATTGATAATGAAATACAAGTTGCTGAGAGTGATGAGCATTTATATAGCTCAACTTTTGTAAATTCTGGTCTTAGTTTGAATTCAAATAAAGAGAAAGCTGCAATTATTGGTGGAGGTGACGGTGGTGTTGCAAGAGAATGTATTTCACAAAATTTTGGATTTATAGATTGGTATGAATTAGATCCTGAAGTTGTTGAAGTATGCGATAAACATTTAAGCAAAATAGGAGAAAAGGCTACAGAAAAAAATTCAGTTAAATGTGTTTGGGGTGATGCATTTGAGAGCATCAAATCAGTCAAAGATAATACCTATGATCAAATTTTTGTTGATCTTAACGATGATCAATTTTGCATAGATTTAGCTGCAAAAAATATGTCATCTTTAGAAAGAATATTAAAACCTAAAGGTGTAATTACTGCTCAAGTTGGAAGCCAAGATAAAAAACCAAAACAAGTTGAAAATTGGTTAAATGTTTTTAACAAAAACTTTGGAAACACAAAACTTTCAAGAGTATACATACCAAGTTTTGATTGTTCTTGGAATTTTTCCTCGTCAATAAATCATTAATTTTACTTTTTAAAACAATAATTTTATGAAATAATCTCCAAAATTTTGGAGGAAAAAAATGAAAAAATTAAAAGTATTAGGACTTGGTATTTTAATATCATCATTTCTAACAATTTCTTCTATTGCAGATCAAATTAAAATAGGAACTGAAGGTGCATATCCACCTTGGAATTCTAAAGACTCAGCGGGAAATTTGATCGGCTTTGAAGTCGAATTAGCGAATGAATTATGCAAAATAATGAAACATGACTGTACAATTGTGGAGCAAGATTGGGATGGAATGATACCAGCTTTAGTCTCAAGAAAATTTGATGCTATTATGGCTGGAATGTCAATAACTGGTGAGAGAATGAAAACAATAAACTTTTCTCAAGGTTATGCTGATGAAGTTGCATCACTAGCTGTAATGAAAGGATCGAAAAACGAAGGCCTTAAAACAATGTCAGCTATAAATCTATCTGACGTAAGTGCTGATGAACAAGCAACACTAGATGTTTTGACAAAAGCATTTAAAGGTAAAACTATTGGTGTGCAAACTGCTACAATTCACCAGAACTTCTTAGAATCTGGATTAATGGGTAATGTAAAAATAAGAACTTACAAAACTCAAGATGAAGTAAACTTAGATTTATCTGCAGGTAGAATAGATGCGGCACTAGCTGCAGCTGTTGCTTTTACAGATTACGCAGAAAAATCTGGTAAAGGAGTAGTATTAACTGGACCAACATTTGCAGGTGGAGATTTTGGAAATGGTGTTGGTGTAGGTATTAGAAAAGGTGACTCTAAACTTTTAAATGATTTTAATGCAGCAATTGATAAAGCTAGAGATGATGGCATTATCAGTAAGCTTGCTATAAAACATTTTGGTTTTGACGCTTCTATGTAATAAATTATTTATGGGTGGCTATAATTAGCCACCTATATTATGGAACTTCTATATTTTGGTGATAAAGGTTGGGGAGACGAGTTATTCTTTGCAACATTAATGACAATTGCAGTTTCCATAACTGCAATGATAATTGGCTTTATATTTGCTGCTTTATTTACTCCATTAAAATTATCTAATAATAAATTTTTTAATTCTATTGGTAATGCATACACCACTGTTATTAGAGGTGTACCAGAGCTTCTTGTAATTTATTTATTTTTCTTTGGTGGAAGTGGAGCAATTATGTTTGTTGCTTCTATATTTGGTTATAATGATTATATTGAAATTAATGCTTTTTTAACTGGATCATTCTCAATAGGGATTATATCGGGAGCATATTCAACAGAAGTATTTAGAGGAGCGCTACAATCAATTGATAAAGGTCAATTTGAAGCTGCAAAAGTTTTAGGTTTTAAAAAATATATTTACTTCTTTAAAATTATTTTGCCTCAAATGCTTAGACTAGCAATCCCAAACTTGAGTAATGTTTGGCAAATTACTTTAAAAGATACTTCTCTTATTTCTGTAACAGGTTTGGTTGAAATAATGAGACAATCTTATATCGCTGCCGGCTCAACTAGAGATCCTTTATTTTTTTACTCATTTGCAGCAGTTCTATACTTAATGCTTACATTTTTAAGTATGCAATTATTAAATAGATTAGAGACAAAATATAGCAAAGGTTATTAATGGATATTGAATTAATGATTAGTAGTTTTCCTAAGTTGCTGAATGCAACTTTGATTACTCTTAAACTATTATCTGTATCTTTAATTCTTGGTCTTTTTATTGGATTAGGTTTTGCAATCTTGAGAATGAATAATAATAAGTTGATTAATAAATTTGCTTACGGGTATTCATATATTTTTAGAGGAACACCCTTATTGGTTCAAATCTTCATAATATATTTTGGATTAGGTCAAATTGAATATTTAAGATCAACATTTTTGTGGATAGTTTTAAAAGAACCATATTGGTGCGCGATAATAGCATTTTCATTAAATACTGGTGCTTATACATCAGAAATATTGAGATCAGCATTTCAAACTATAAAGCCTGGATATTTAGAAGCTGGCAGAAGCTTAGGTATACCTTCTAAAATTATTTTTACAAAAATACAAATTCCTATTGCAATAAAACAATCTTTACCGGCTTATGGTAATGAAATTATTTTAATGCTTAAAGGTACATCCTTGGCAAGTACAGTCACACTTATGGACTTAACTGGTGTTGCTAAATATATAATTTCAACAACATTTAAGCCTGTTGAGGTATTTATTGTGGCAGGAGGTATTTACTTGTTTATGACTTTTATAATTCATAATGTAATTAAATATTTAGAAAAAAAATATGGATTTCAAACATGAAAATAGCTTGTATACAATTATCTAGTGGAGAAAATTATCAAAACAATTTTAAAGATATTATTAAATACGTAAATCAAGCTATTAAAAATAAATCTGATTTGATTATTACACCTGAAACTTCTTCTTTGATGTCTAGTAGTAGAGAAACACTTTTTAAATATTCATTTGAAATGGACAAAGATCCAATTTTGAAAAAAATTAAGGAAGTTTCAAAAAAATATAAGAAATGGATTTTACTCGGATCAATTTGCGTTAAGATTAAAAACAAACTCAGAAATAGATCTATATTGGTCGGACCAAATGGAAAAATTGTCAAATATTATGATAAAATTAATATGTTTGATGTTAAAATTCCAAATAAAGAACAACATAAAGAAAGTAAAACTTTTAAAGCAGGAAATAAATTAGTTACGGCTAATTTACCTTGGGGTAAAATAGGTTTTACAATCTGTTTTGATCTGAGATTTCCTGAACTTTATAGGAATTTATCAAAAAAAAATTTAAGTTTTATAGCCGTTCCATCAGCTTTCACAAAGTTTACGGGACAAAAACATTGGTTAACACTTTTAAGAGCAAGGGCGATTGAAAATTTCTGTTATATTTTTGCACCAGCTCAAACTGGTAAAAATACCCCCAAAAGAGAAACATTTGGTCATACAGCAATTATTTCACCAGACGGAAAAATATTAGCATTAAAAAAATTAGGGAAGGGCGTAATTTATTCAAAAATTAACCCTAAGCTTTCTATGGATTTAAGAAAAATTATACCTAGTTTAGTTTAATTAACTGTTTCAAAAATTTTAAATAATAACTCTGACACATGTTTACCTTTTTTCTCAGATAAATCAGATATTTGATGTCTACAGCTTGTACCATTTGCAACAATAAAATCTTTTTCACCACTATTATTGATTGCAGGTATTAAAGAAAGATTAGCCATTTTTTTAGAGACTTCATAAGTCTTACTGTCATATCCAAATGAACCAGCCATTCCACAACAACTAGAGTCTATCATTTTATTATTAATATTTAATTCTGATAAAAGACTAGTTAGACCCTTCATTCTATCTTGTGATTTTTGATGACAGTGACCATGGATTAATACATTTTGATCGAACTTATTAGCTTTAATGTTATTATTATTTCTTATTTGTTCTAAAATAAATTCCTCAAGCAGATAAAATTTATTTTTAATTTGTTCTCTATTATTTACATTTTTTAAAGTCTGATACTCATCGTTAAATGTTAATAAACAGGATGGTTCAATACCTACAACTGGTAAATCTACATATTTATTTTGTATAACGTAATCATTAAATCTATTTAGCTCCTCGGAGGCTTTGTCTAATTGACCGTAAGATATATAAGTTCTTCCACAACAAAGTGGTCTCTTTAATTTATCTTTACCAAAACTTGGTATAACTGCCTGGTAACCAAATTTATTTAGTACTTTAATTGCATAAACTAAATTCTCATTTTCAAAATTAATATTAAATGTATCTGCAAATAAAATTACTTTATTTTCTGATACTGTCTGACTGTCGTAAATCTCTCGTAATGCGTTCTGGTTTTGAACTTCAGGCATAGATCTTGCGGTTGCAAAACCAAACTTTTCAACAATTGTTGAGATTAGTGTTAGGTTTTTGACCTTATTGAATATAGGAGCAACAATTTTTAATAACCAAATAAGTCTTGGCATATCTGAGATAACTCTATCTTTAATTCGCATACTAAATTTTTTATAGTAATGAGAAAGAAATTCAGATTTCATTTTAGCCATATCAACTGACATAGGGCATTCTCTTTGACAAGCTTTGCAGCTGACACATAACTCCATGGTTTCATACATTTCTTTTGATGCAAATGAACCTTCTGGAAGTTGATTAGATAAAGCTAATCTTAAAGTATTTGCTCTTCCTCGAACTAAATCTTTTTCTTCTTTAGTTACTCTGTATGATGGACACATCACACCAGAGTCTAATTTTCTACAAGCACCATTGTTATTACACATCTCGACAGCATCAGAGAATTGACCCCAGTTAGACCAATCATAATGCGTATCTATATTTTCAGTTTGATAACCTGATTTGTATCTCATTAGAGATCTATCATTTGATTTAAATGGCCGAACAATTTTTCCAGGATTTAAAAGGTTTTTACTATCGAATGTATCTTTTATTTCTTCAAAAGCATTTGTGATTTTTTTTCCAAACATCATCTCATGAAATTCTGATCTAACAATTCCATCACCATGCTCACCAGAATGAGAGCCTTTATAATCCTTAACCATTTCAAAAGCTTCTTCAGATATAGATCTCATGTTTTGTATATCTTTGTCCGATTTCATATTTAAAACAGGTCTTACGTGAAGAGTTCCAACAGATGCATGGGCATAAAACATTCCACTTGTCCCATATTTTTTAAATATTTCTTTTAATCTTGCTGTGTAGTCAGCTAAGTGTTCTAAAGAAACTGCGCAATCTTCAATGAAGGCAACTGGTTTTTTATCACCTTTCATTGACATCAAAATATTTAATCCTGCTTTTCTTATTTCAAAAACTTCTTTCTGCTCTGATAGATCTGAATAAAATGAAAATTCGTTTTTTTTGTTTTGGTTTAAAACTAAATATTCTAGATCCTTTATCTTCTTTTCGTATACACTTTTTTCGGTATCTATAAATTCTACCATCAAAACAGCCTCAGGATTTCCTTTGATGTATTTTTTTATACCTCCAGCATACATTGGTATTTCTTTTGCTAAATTTAATAAATTTTGGTCCATCAGCTCAACACAAGTTGGTTTTAATTTTACAATCTCTTTTGATAATTCCATTGCTTGATGGAAATTATCAAAGTAGCAAACACCTAAAATTTTATTCTTTGGTATTTCTGATAATTTTAATTTTATTTTATTAAATAAAGACAATGTTCCTTCAGAGCCAACAAGGAGATTTGATGAATTAAATCCTTCTGGATCAATTAAATCAATGTTATATCCTCCAACTCTTCTTTGCGTTGTTGGCCAATTAGCATCAATCTCACTTCCAACCTGTTGTCTTACATCTATGAATTTATCTATGATTTTATAAAGTCTATCTTGGTTGTTCTTAGTAGCTAAATAATTCTTATTTATTTGATCAAAGTTAAATATTGAGCCATCATCTAATATTGCTTCAATTGCTAATACGTTATGAACCATGTTGCCATAATATAAAGATCTTGATCCACAGGAATTGTTAGCTGACATTCCTCCAATAGTTGCTCTACTGCTTGTTGAAACGTCTACTGGAAACCAAAGACCGTGAGGCTTTAAATAAGCATTTAGATGATCTAATACGACACCTGGCTGAACCCACACATATTTTTCTTCAACATTAAGTTCTAAAATTTTATTTTGATGTTTGCTGTAATCGAGTACAACACTTTCGCCAACAGTCTGGCCACATTGAGAACTTCCTCCTCCTCTAGCTAATAGAGGTACAGAATTCTTTTGCGAATACTCCATTAAACTTAAAACATCATTAGTATCTTTTGGAAGAACTACACCAAGAGGTTTAATTTGATATACAGAAGCATCGGTACTGTATCTTCCACGTGAGAATTCATCGAATAAAGTTTTTCCATCAACTTTACTACTAATTTCTTTACCAATTTTTTGTATCTGATTTGAATTAAACCGCATAAAACTTAATTAAAGGTTTATTTATTTTTGTAAACCAGTTTACCGAACTTTTTTAACGCGGCTTCTGAAATCTCTAAACCTAAACCAGGTTTTTCATTTAAATGTATCCATCCATCACTCATTTTGTGTGGATTTTCAAATAATTGTGCCTGCAAAGGATCTCTTTCATCATCAAATGACTCAACAATTCTCCCAGCTGGAGTTGATGCTACTAATGGTGCATGAATATAACAATCATGATGTGGAGCTACATCTATATGATTTAATTCACAAAGTGCAGAAAGCTTTTTTCCATTAGTAAAACCACCAAACATTGTGCAATCAAATTGTAAAATTTGTATTGCATCTTCTTCAATCATGGACCTACATCCATAAATAGTTATTTCACTTTCACCACCTGACAATGGAATTTTAGTTTGTTTTGATAAAAGTTTTAAAGTCCTCCTATCATCTTCCCATCTAACAGGTTCTTCAATCCATGTAGGATTAAATCTCTCAAATTCTTTTACACCTTCTATTGCAGTTTTTAAATCCCATGCTCTATTGACATCAATCATTAAACC
This sequence comes from uncultured Pelagibacteraceae bacterium, assembly GCA_902564385.1. Lineage (GTDB taxonomy): Bacteria > Pseudomonadota > Alphaproteobacteria > Pelagibacterales > Pelagibacteraceae > Pelagibacter. The sequence continues at coordinate 944 of CACFAT010000015.1, read as the reverse complement.
TTTTTGATTTCCAATTTCATTTCTAATAATGTCTAATCTCTTAGCATCCTCTTTGATACTAAGTCCCCCAACTTTAACTTTAAAACTTTGATGACCAATATTTACTAATTTTTGTATTTCATCTCTTAGTTCTTTTTCATCTTTACCGTCTCTGTAATAAGCACATGTTACATAAACAGGAATTTTATTTCTGTATCCACCAAATAATTTGTACAATGGGATGTTTGAAGCTTTTCCTATTAAATCCCAGCAAGCAATATCTAAAGCTGCTGAAATTCTGATTAATGCTTCTCTGCTCCAACCTTTTTCACTACTGGTTCGAGTATCAGTTAAGTTGAAAATTTTCTCATAAATTTTTTCAGAGCAAAATGGATCCTCACCAATTATTAAATCTTGTAAGCCATTTGAAAATGGTTTGATGATTGGAGTAATATCAGTGTAGCTTGTTGCTAAACCAAATCCCGAATGACCATCTTTAGTTTTAATTTTAATTAAGAGTTCATTAGCTGTTGGTACAATGAAATGACTAACCCAATGTGGTTTTACTTCATCTGGATTATTAAGAACATAAACTTCTAGGCTATCAATTAAATTACTACTATTTGTCATACATTATAAATTTGCTTATATAATTTCTTTAGCATATACAGCGTTATGGCAATTTCAAATAATATAAGACCTGGTAGACATTTTTTACAAATTCCAGGACCAACAAACGTTCCAGATAGAGTTCTAAGAGCTATGGATTATCCTACTATTGATCACAGAGGACCAGACTTTGCTGAATTAGGATTAAGAGTTTTAGATCGAATAAAATTAATTTTTAAAACTTCAGAACCTGTAATTATTTTTCCAGCTTCAGGAACGGGTGCTTGGGAAGCTGCACTTGTAAACACTTTAAGTGCTGGTGATAAAGTCTTGATGTTTGAAACTGGACATTTCTC
>CACFAT010000014.1 GCA_902564385.1 uncultured Pelagibacteraceae bacterium | reverse complement strand
TGGTTTAAATTTTTTATCCTTGATGAGTTTATTCATTGGCATTTTATCAACTATTCCAAAGATTTTTTCCTAAATATAACTGATCAAATAGCAGAAAATGAGTTTCGATTAAGCTATGGAGTTTCAGTAACAGATGTTAACAAAGACAATAAATATGAATTTGTGGTAACTGGCTTTGGTTTCAAAAATTTAGCTCTTTCTTATAAAGATGGGAAACTAATAAATATAGTAAACGAAAAAATATTTACAGATGAAGAAAGAAGAACAATTGGTGTTGCTGCATGTGATATTGATCAAGATGGCTATGAAGAAATATATTTTTTAAATACTGATACATATAGTGGATCAAAAATTTATTCTGATCGATTAATAGATTTAAATAATAATAAATTTGAAGATTTATTTGAAAAAGAAATCAATCAAAGGGAATTAAACTTAACTGCTGGAAGATCTGTCGTTTGTGTAGATAGAAATGGTGATGGTGCATATGGTATTTATGTTGCAAATTATGGAGGCCCAACACGATTTTATGAATTAATCAGAGATCGAATAAAAGACCAGGCTAAATCATTATCAATTGATAAAATTACAGGAGGCAGAGCCATAGTGTCTGGACATATTCTTTCAGATAGATCTGATATTTTCGCTGCAAATGAAAGAGGAGATAACTTTTTATATTATAATTCTAAAGGTTCATTCCAAGATGTAGCTAAAGAGTATGCGGTTCAAGATAGATTTGAAAATGGTAGAGGAACAGCTTTAAGTGATCTTTTATATAGAGGACGATTAGATATTTTATCATCTAACTGGGATGGAATGCATAGAGCATATGTTTTAGATGGAGATAAATTTAAAGATATATCAACATCTCCGTATAATGATCCTACTAAAATAAGAACAGTTATTTCAGCTGACTTTGATAATGACGGATATGATGAAGTTTTCATGAATAATATTGGAGAACCAAATAAACTTTTCAAAGTTTTAGAGGGTGGAGTATTTAAAGAAATTAAAATGGAAAATGGTTTAGAGACAGTTGGTCTTGGAACTGGAGCAGCTGTTGCAGACGTTGATGGTGATGGAATTTTAGAGCTATTAGTTTCTCACGGAGAGTCAGGCTTTCAACCTTTAACTTTATATAAAGCAGATGTAAAAAATTTTAATTATCTACGTATTAAACCACTTAATCAATTTGGAGCTCCAGCAAGAGGGGCAACAGTAACGATGAAATCTAATAAAAGAATTCACTCAAAAACAATAGATGCAGGTTCAGGATATCTTTGTCAAATGGAACCCGTTGCTCATTATGGGATAAGGCAAGGTGAAAAAGAATTTAAAGTCGAAATTAAATGGACCGATGGATCAATAGAAACATTTGCTATTGATGAATTAAATAAAACTTACGAATTTAAACAAAAATTATAGGACAATACTACTCATTATATAGTGTTGAAAAATTATAAAGCTTTTGTATATCAAGTTTATGACTATTTGTTCTTTATCACTGTTAGCATTTTTTGTTTCGGGAATTGTAATGTATCTTTTTAGAGAACCTTCTGAGGAAGAAATAAAAAAATTCAATAACAAAACTCAAGACCGAAGTAACTGGTCAAACATGGGTTTTTAGATCATTAATTAATGCACAGTATTAAAAACACAATTAGTCTTATTATATTTGTTATTTTTTTTTCAATTCCAAATAATTCAGCAAATTCTCAAGAAAAAAACTATTATCAAGATATTGTTAATGACTGGAATAAAATTTTCCCAGACAGAAATAGAAATGCGGCAGGTCCTAAATTTTTTAAATATATAATAGATAAAGATATTTCTTATAAAGATTTTGTAGAATACAATAAATTATATTGTGCGGTATCAGGTTCTTTAATAAGCCCAAATGCAGTGCCCGAATACGTCTATTTAAATGAAAACAATACAGGCAAAAAGATATGTGGTGAATATTATAGATGCTGCATTCCATGTTCCTGTGATTTAATGAAATATTCAAAAACAACTAAAATGAAACATAAATTTAAAGGTATAGAAAAAGAATTCTATGTGTTCACAATTGAAAATCCTTGTGGGAAAACAGATTTTCCTGAAAGGGTAAACAAAAAATATTTTTGTAACGGAAATGATTTAGATACGAAACAAGTTTCAGTAGTAGATGGAAAACTAGTCATTGGTTTATTACATAAAGCCAAAACCTGCACTCAATATAATGTTAATGCCATAGACAGGCACCAGGTGACAGGCAGATATTGCACTCTTCGAAACAATACTCCATTAGATCAGCTTCAGTCAGGCATGGGAGATATATTCATTAAACTTGCAAGATAATACCAAGATTATATATTCATCAAAATGGTATTGTATAACGAAAAAATTAAACACCTTAGTTGTTCTGATTTAAGGGTATTTTTGAAAAGATTGGTCAAGGATAAGATAGAAAAAGAATGGACCGAGGACTTCATTGATAATATGAACCTCGTAATAATCCCAAGAATGACAATAAAAAGACGTTATGAGAATAAGGGTATAGATATGTCAAGACTGATTGATAATCCTACCTACTATCAGCATGTCAAAAAGAGTGTCGACTCTAGAGGCAATCTTGAATTTAAAGATCGATAATTTTTTTCCGATACGCCAATTTAATCCCTAGCACTGCATCCATATTTTCTGTAAGCTGTTTTAAAAAACAAACTTAAGAGGGAAATATGAACAAATATTTTAAGATAATTGTTGTTTTATTATCGTCTCTATTTTTAAGTTTCTCAGCAAATTCAACTGAAGTAAAATTTGGACACGTAGGAAAACCTGGATCTTTATTTTCTGCATCAGTTGATCATTTTGCTAAACTTGCAAATGAGAGATTAGGCAGCAAAGGAAAAGTAACTGTTTTTGGTTCTTCGCAACTTGGTAAAGACAAACAAGGAATGCAAAAACTAAAATTAGGTACAGTTAACATGTGGTTACCTTCATCAGTAATGGCATCTATTCATGATGAGTTTGGTGTATTTGATATGCCTTTCATTATTAAAGACAGAAAACACATGAATAAAGTTGAAAGCCAAGTTTTACCAGGAATGTTTAAAAATCTTGAAGATAAAACTGGATACAAAGTTATTGCTGTTTGGGAAAATGGATTTAGACATATCACAAACAACACTAGACCAATTAACACTCCAGGTGACTTAAAAGGAATTAAGTTAAGAACACCTAAATCAAAATGGAGAGTTAAAATGTTCCAATCATATGGTGCAAACCCAACTCCAATGTCTTTCTCAGAAGTATTTACTGCTTTGAAAACAGGAACAATGGATGGACAAGAAAACCCATATGCTCAGATTGCTAGTGCTAAATTCCAAGAAGTTCAAAAATATTTATCAATCACAGGTCACGTTTACACTCCTGCTTATGTAACAGTACATAAAGACCACTGGAGCAAACTTCCTGCAGATGTACAAAGTATTTTAGAGCAAGCTGCTAAAGATACACAAAAATTTGTGTACGCTGAAGCTGCTAATCTTGAAAAATCTTTATTGGGAGTTATCAAATCAGCTGGAGTTCAAGTCAACGAAGCTGACAAAGGTGCTTTCATTAGTGCAAGTAAAGGAATATACGATCAATTCGCGTCAGAAGTACCAACTGGTGGTGCGTTAATTGATAAAGTATCGTCTTTAGCAAATTAACATAATTTGTAACAGGCCCTCTACCAGAGGGCCTGAAAAAAAAATGAAATTGCAAAAATTTATAAATTCTTACGAAAAAATATTAAAACTAATACTGTTTATAATGATGGTAGCATTAGCAGTAACAGTTTTGCTTGGTGTTACTTTTCGTTTTGCTGGTAGCGCTTTAGTTTGGTATGACGAGGTTGCAGCTGTTCAGCTTGCTTGGATAACTTATTATGGTTCAGCCTATGCGGCTTTAAAAGGTTCTCATATAAGTGTTCCAAGTATTTTCAAAGCCTTTCCATTAGCACTTAGAAAAATTTTCTTTGTAGTGTCAAAATTAGTTGTTTATGGTTTTTTAATATTATTGGCTTACTATGGTTATTTAGTTTTAACTCTTATAACAGGAGAAACCTTAGTAACATTAGAGTGGGTTCCACAACCTTTTGTGCAATCAGTTATTCCAATTGCATCATGTTTATTTATTTTATCTGAAACTTTAAGAATTCCTGAAGATTATAAAAATTTAGTTCTTCAAACAACAGGTGACGAGCAAACAGGAGATATTTAATGATAATTCTTACAATGTTTGCAGTTCTACTACTTCTTTTATCTATTAATGTACCTATAGCTATCGGCCTTGCAGTAACAACAATTATTGCAATGGTATTGAAGACAGGAACAAGTTTTTTAATTGATACGGCAATCGTTATGTTTGACGGATCAATGAAGTTTCCATTGATCGCTATTCCTCTATTTATCCTAGCTGGATCAATTATGAATAGTGCGGGTATTTCTAGAAGATTAATTGCTTTTGCTTCAGCTCTAGTTGGATTTATCAAGGGTGGTCTTAGCATGATTAACATTGCTACTTCTATGTTTTTTGCTGAAATTTCTGGATCTGCAGTTGCTGATGTTGCTGCATTAGGATCTATTTTAATTCCAGCGATGAAGAAAAAAGGATATCCAGGTCCTTTCGCTGCTGCTGTAACTTCATCCTCAGCGTCTTTGGCAATAATTATTCCACCTTCAATACCAATGATTGTTTATGCGGTAATGGCTCAAAGTTCAGTAGTACAATTATTTGTAGCGGGAATTGTTCCAGGTGTAATAGGTGGCTTCTTCTTAATGTTAGCAGCATATATTACTGCAAGACGTAAAAATTTTCCTGTTGAAGAAACATTTAATATTCCAAATGTAAAGAAAACTGCAAAAGATGCAGCTTTAGCTTTTTTACTACCTATCATTATCTTAGGTGGAATTTTTGGAGGAGTTGTAACTGCAACTGAAGGAGCTGGTTTAGCAGTTGTAGCATCATTAGTTATTGGATTTATTTATAAAGAAATAGATTTTAAAAGATTATACGAGTCAGCTTGTGAAGGAGCAATTCAAACAGCTTCAGTAATGTTATTAGTAGCTGCATCTGTATTACTTGGTGAATTTTTAACAATTGAACAAATTCCACAAAAAGTTGCAGAGTCAATTATTGATTTTACAAATAATAAATATGCAGTCTTAGGAATACTAAATGTATTTCTTTTAGTAATAGGTTTCTTTTTACATTCAGTTGCTGCAATAATTTTAACAGTTCCGATTGTAATGCCATTAGTTAATGCTGTAGGAATTGATCCAGTTCACTTTGGTATAATTGTGACATTAAATTTAGCAATTGGTCAACAAACACCACCAGTTGCAAGTGTTCTAGTTACGGCTTGTTCAGTTGCAAAAGCAGATATATGGGATGTAACAAGATCTAATATATCCTTTATATGTGTATTATTAGTATTGTTAATGTTAGTAACTTATGTTCCAGCTATACCAATGACTTTAGTTGAATTTTTTTATAGGAGCTAAATGAGCAAATTAATTAAAGTATATAAAAAAAATAAACATTTAGTTGAAGTTGTTATCAATAGACCAGAAAAACTAAATGCAATGACTAAGCCAATGTGGATTGAGCTTGGCAAAGTTTTCAAAAAGTTATCTAAGAATAAAAATTTAAGATGCATCATAATAAGAGGAGAGGGAGGTAAATCTTTTTCTCCAGGAAATGATATTGGAGAATTTAAAAAACAAAGATCTTCATCCAAACTAGCAAAATCTTATGGAAAATTTTTACACGGAACACTTGGTGCAATTTTTGATTGCCCAATACCAACAATTGCTTTGATTGAGGGAATATGTGTTGGAGGTGGATTGGAAATAGCAGGATGTTGTGACATAAGAATTTGTGGAAAAAGTTCTAGGTTCGGAGTTCCGATTAAAAGATTAGGCCTAACAATGGCTGCAAAAGAACTTGAGGTACTTTTAAAAGTAACTAATTACACAACTGCAATGGAAATATTGTTTGAAGGAAGAGTCTTTGGAGCTGATGAAGCATTTCAGAAAAGGCTAGTGAATAGAGTAGTTAATGATAAAGATGTTGAAAAAGAAGCTTATAAATCAGCTGAATTAATTTGTGAAGGTGCCCCAAAAGTTGCAAGGTGGCATAAGCAATTTGCAAGAAACATTTTAAAAAATGGAAAAGTTACAGAAAAAATAAATAATCTTGGTTACAAATGTTACGATACCGAAGACTTTAAAATTGGATATCAATCCTTCTTAAACAAAACAAAACCAAAATTCAAAAATAAGTAATAGATGACTGCATCATTAAAAGGCATTCGTGTACTTGAAATGGCACAAATAATGGCTGGCCCGACTTGTGGGCTATTATTAGCTGATCTTGGTGCAGAGGTAATCAAAATAGAAAAAACATCTGGCGGAGATGATACTAGAAACTTCTTGCCACCAGAAATTAATGGTGAGTCCGCAGCTTTCATGATGATGAATAGAAACAAGAAAGGTATCGCATTAAATTTAAAAGATAAAGATGGAATAGAGATATTTAAAACCATGGTAAAAAATTCAGATGTAGTTTTAGAGAATTTTAGAAAAGGGACATTAGAAAAACTAGGTGTTGGATATGATGTTATGTCAGAAATTAATCCTAAAATTATTTTGTGTGAAATATCTGGATATGGCAGAACAGGTCCTTACGCAAATAAAGGAGGATTTGATTTGGTCGCACAAGGAATGAGTGGACTCATGAGTATTACTGGGGAAAGCAAAGATAAACCACCAATGAAAGTAGGTGCACCCATAACAGATATTACAGCTGGTTTACTTGCAGCTAGTGGAATTTTAGCAGCTTTAGTTCATAGGGAAAAAACAGGAGAGGGACAAAAAGTTGATACATCTTTATATGAAGCAGGTATTGTTCATACTTACTGGCAGTCTGCTATTGCAGGTGCAACTGGAGAGTCACCTGGTCCTTTAGGATCAGCACATCCTTTAACAGCCCCTTATCAAGCTTTTAAAACAAAAGATAAATGGATTACGGTAGGTGCTTCAAATCAAAATACCTGGCTTATGTTACTTAAAGCAATTGGTCGAGAAGATTTGCAAGAAAATGAGAAGTTTTCATCTAATTTAAACAGAAAACAAAATTTAAAAGAATTAGTTGATATTCTCAATGAAGAACTTGTTAAAAAAACTTCCAGTGAATGGCTAAAAATCTTCGATGATAATGGCTTACCATGCGGTCCTATAAATTCAATAACAGATATGTTTAAAGATCCTCAAACAATTGAAAGAGAGATGGTTATTGAAGTAGATAATAAAAAGGCAGGAAAAAGTAAGGCTATTGGTATGCCAATTAAATTTTCAAAAAGTAAAACAGAAAAATCAAAAGGTGCTCCAAACTTAGGAGAACACACAAAACAAGTTATGCAAATTTTTGGTTATAATGATGATCAAATTAAAGATTTTTATGATAGAAAAGTAATAGTTTAGTTTCTGCTATCAACAATTAATGTATCTTTGGAGCCTCCACCTTGCGAACTATTTACAATTGTACTTCCTTTTTTTAAAGCAACTCTAGTCAATCCCCCCGTCGTAACATAGGTAGATTTACCAGTTAAAATAAAAGGTCTTAAATCTAAATGCCGTGGCTCAATATTTTCAGGTGTAATTGTTGGAACTGTCGATAAAATTTCTAAAGGTTGTGCGATATAATTTCTTGGATTTTTTTTTATATTTTTTATCATTTCTTCTTTTTCAGCTTTTGATGCTTTTGGACCAATCATGATTCCATAGCCACCTGAGGCATTGGAAGGTTTAACTACATATTTTGAAATATTATCTATAACATGATCTCTATTTTTTTTATCTCCACACAGAAGAGTTTCAACTTGATCTATAATTGGTTGTTCACCTAAATAATAAATGATCATTTTATTAACATATGAATAAACTGCTTTATCATCTGCTACTCCTGTACCTAATGCATTTATTATTCCAACATTTCCTTTTCTCCAACATTTAAAAACGCCTGGCACACCTAGCAATGATCCTTTGAAAAAAACTTTAGGATCCATAAAATTGTCATCAATTCTTCTGTAAATACAATCTACTTTTAAAGGTCCTTTAACAGTTTTCATGTAGACGTGATCGTTTTCAACAAATAAATCCTTGCCCTCCACTAAAGCTATACCCATTTGTTCAGCTAAAAAGGAGTGTTCAAAATAAGCAGAATTGTAGATACCAGGTGTCAATAAAACCATGTGTGGGTTGGTAGTTTTCTTTGGAATACACTCTGTCATACAATTATATAATTTATTTGCATATTGATGTACTGAGGAAACCTTATATCTTGTAAATAATTCTGGAAAAATATCTCTCATAACCATCCTATTTTCCAACATATATGAAACTCCAGATGGAACTCTTAAGTTATCTTCTAAAACTAAAAAATCTCCATCTATATTTTTTATCAGATCTATACCAGATATGTTTGACCATGCTTTGTGTTTAGGAGAGAAACCCTCACATTCTTTTAAATACAAAGGGGAATTAAATATTAATTCTTTTGGTATTACTTTATCTTTAAATATTTTTTTTGCATTATATACATCATCAATAAATAAATTTAGCGCCTTAACTCTTTGTGCAAGTCCTTTAGCAACCTTTAACCATTGGCTTTTTGGTATAATTCTTGGAATAATGTCTAAAGGCCATTTTTTTTCTTCAGCTCTATTATTTGCAGCATAAACTCTAAAATTTATTCCTCTAGCACTTATTGTACTTTGACAATTTTTTTCAATTTCTTGTAATTTTTTTTTTCCATACTTTTCAAGTATCCCTGCAATGATTTTAGCATGACTTCTCAACTTCTTTTCTTTGCTGATATAACCATCAAAAGTAGATTTTGAGTCATAGTTTTTCCAAAAATCAGACATATTAGATTAATTTTTTTACATAAGAGTTGAATAAGCAAATGATTAAATTAGATAGCTGATATGAAATAAATGGGTTTTATTGTAATCACATATAATTTAAACATTTAATTTATTATGACTTATTGTATTGGCATTAAAACTGAGACAGGACTGGTTTTTGCATCAGACTCTAGAACGAATGCTGGACTTGATAATGTTAATATATATTCCAAAATGCTAACACATGATATTGGAGATAGAACAATTGTAATTGTTACATCAGGAAATCTTGGAACCTCTCAAGCAGTTTATAATTCCATCAAAAAAGATTTAAAAAGTGAAACAGGTATTATGAATTTAAATACTTGTAGTGATTTTGAGCAGATTGCATCATATATAGGCTCGCTTAACATTGAACACTCTTCTCCGCAAGGGATTAATACTGACAGTGTGTTACTAGGCTCAACATTTATTGTTGGCGGTCAAATAAAAGATCAACCACCAGAATTATATTTAGTTTACCCTCAGGGCAATTATATTCGTCCAGCAGATAGCAAACCATATTTGGTCATAGGAGAAGTTAAATACGGAAAACCTATTTTAGATAGAGTAATTACACCAAAAGTTTCAATTGGAGATGCATCTAGATGCGCCCTGATATCAATGGACTCAACATTAAAAAGTGATTTAACAGTCGGCCCACCTATAGATTTTGCTGTGATCAAAAAAGATGAAATCAAAATAGCATCACTTAAATGTTTAAATATGAATGACCCTGAATTTTCTAAAGTTTGTAATCAATGGTCACAAGGTATTTTCAAGATATTTGACTCTTTTCAAAGGTTTGACTGGGAATAAAACTAATATTTGGTGTATTCTTTAATTTCTTTAATTTTAGAACCAGTTTTATTATTTATTTCTAATTTTAATTTTGCCCTTTCATCATTAAGGAAGTGAACATCTCTTGATAATTTAATAAATTTTTCACCAAAATCAGAATCTTTTTCGCAAAGCCTTTTGTCGTCCTCTATTACCCAAAGCTTTGAATTAATTTCTTTTAGTGAATTATATAAACTTTTAATTTCACTGTAATTTTTAATATTTGTATTTAATTGATCTTTTAAAATTTTATATTCATCATTTATAAAGTTTAGTTTCTCAGGATCTTTAATTTTTTCAGATTTAATTTCTAAAATTGAAATTTTATCCAGTAATTCTCCAACTGATACTTCTACTAAAATTTTATTCATATAAATTGATATTATGTTAAGTTGTTAAAAATATGTCTAATATACTTATTATAAAACATGGATCTTTAGGTGATATAGCGCAAGCAAGTGGTGCAATTCAAGATATATCTGATAATCATCCAAATGATGATCTTTATATACTATCAACCAAACCTTATTATGATTTATTAAAAAGAAACCCAAATATAACTGATGTCATTTTAGATAAAAGACTCTCTAGGTTTAACTTAATTTATTTATATTTATTAATGAGAAAGATAAAAAAATATAAATTTATTAAAGTTTACGACCTTCAAAATTCAAAAAGAACTAGTTTTTATAAAAATGTTCTATTTCCAAAAGCAAAATCAGATATTTGGTCATCAACAGAAACAACACTTCCTGAAGGAACTAGTAAGATTGATTTTGATAAAGACACTGTACTAAACCGCTTTGAACATCAATTAAATGTTTCTGGAATTAAAACCAATCACGTAACAAAACCAGACTTTTCTTGGAGCTGTGAGGATATTTCAGAAATCAAAAAAAAATATAATTTAAACAAATATTTAATTTTATTCCCTTTTTCATCATCTCATTTAACTATAAAAAGATGGCCATATTACAATGAATTGATAAAAAAAATTAAATCTTCCTTTAGAGATGAAATCCAAATATTAATTGCCCCTGGTCCAAATGAAATCAAATTGGCAAATGATATTGATGCTAATATTATTTTAGATAATGATAAAGCATTAAGTATTTCTCAACTTTCGTCATTAATAAAAGATAGTTATTTTGTTATATCTAATGATACTGGGCCAGCACATATAGCTGCACATTTAAATGTAAAAGGATTAGTTTTATTTGGATCACATACTACTGCCAAAAAAAGTTAGTATTGAAAGAGAACATTTTAAAGCAATTCAAGTTTCAGATTTGTCTAAACTTTCAGCAGATAAAGTGTTTCAAAGAATGCAAGAAGCAATTAATTAGTTTTTCTAAATTTTGACAATAAAAAAGGCAAAAATAATACTATTATGAAAATTCTTAAAAAATGATGGTAGCTCACAAATATTGGATCAATGTTATAAGCAACACTAATAACAACCATTTCATGAATTCCTCCAGGAGCAAAACTTAAAAAAGTTGGAATAAATTCAAACCCTATATAAGTGAGTAAATAAGCAGTTATCATTGCAACAATTACTAAAATTGAACTAACTACTATTCCATGAAATATAAAAAATAATAACTCTTTAATTTTTAATCCGTTTAATCTGGTACCTAAAGCGGTGCCTAGAAATATAAAAGCAATATTTATAAATGCATCTGGAAATCTGGCATTAATTATTTCAAAAGTATAAAAAGTACCAGATAAAGCCATTGCACCAACTAAGGTAGGTGATGGAATTTTATAATTTTTTAAGATGTTTGCAAAAATGAAACAGATTATTAATAAAAATAATATTTCTAAAAAATATCTTTCGTTATAGATATTTTCATAATTGTAACCTGTCATTTCTGAGAAGCCTAAATTATTTATAAAAAAAATAGGAACAAAACTTACAATAAATATTACTCTAGTAGCCTGAGGGATCAAAACACCCTTATCATTTTTTGATTTACCAAATTCTAATAATGCTGCAGATATTGGAACAAATGCGCCCGGAAGAGCTGCTAAAACTGAAATGAATTTACTAAATTTACAAACTTTAAAAAAATAATAACCAGCAAGAATAGTGCTGACTATTGTGCAGATTAACATCGCTAATGACGAAAAAATCCATAGATGAATTTTAT
>CACFAT010000013.1 GCA_902564385.1 uncultured Pelagibacteraceae bacterium | reverse complement strand
ATTCGTTGCTGGAAATCCTACTTGGAGCAATTTAATTTCTCTAAATTATAAGAATAAACCAATAGTCGGGCTAGCTAATTTCCCAAGAATGAAAAGATACTATTTAAATCAAAATGATAAATCTGCTTTTGTATTTGAAGGCAGAAAAAAAAGAAAATTAAAAGTAAACAAAAAAATAAAATTTAATTATTTAAAAGTAGCCGCTGCTTTTCATGGAACTTTGTCTTTTCAAAAACAAAAAAAAATAACGAAATTTATTAAGAGAATGCAGTTTCCATGTTTCGATGCACTAACATATTGCCAATTAGCAGAGGGAAGACTAGATATTGTAGCTCAATGTGCAAACAAAATTTGGGATATACATCCAATAATACCAATTATTAAAGCATCAGGTGGAATAATTACTACATGGGATAATAGGGATGCTTCATTGGGTGGAAAAATAATTGTTTCAAATAATTTATCAAATCATAAAAAAATTTTAAAATTGCTCAAGCCAGCCACATGAAAAATATAATTGTTCTTCAACACATTAAAATTGAGGATCCCGGTTATATTAAAGATTTAATGTTAGAGGATAAAGTTAATATTAAAACTGTAGAACTCGACGAAGGAGAAAAAATACCTGATGATCTATCTGGATTTGATGCAATGTTTTGTATGGGTGGACCAATGGATACTTGGATGGAAAAAGATTACCCGTGGTTAATAGAGGAGAAAAAAAAAATCAAAGAATTTGTAGTAGACTTAAATAAACCATATTTGGGTTTTTGTTTAGGTTGTCAATTATTAGGAGAGGCAGTTGGAGGTAAAGTAGTTAAATCAAAAAATCCAGAGATAGGTATTTTAGACATTAATTTTTTAAACAGTAAAAAGGACGATTTATTATTTAAAGAATATCCTGATATTATTAAATCACTCCAATGGCATTCATATGAAGTTCAAAATCTAGAAAATAATAATGATATAACTCTTTTAGCGTCATCTCCTGAAACGAAGTACCAAATTTTTAAATACAAAAACCATGCTTACGGTATTCAATTTCATATAGAGATAAAAGATACCACCGTAGGAGAATGGGGATGTGTGCCTGAATATAAGTCTGCTTTAGAGAGTCAGTTAGGACAAGGAGCTCTTGATAAATTTGATAGTGATGCGAAGGACAATATTCAATCTATGAACAAATATTCAAAAATTCTTTACGAAAACTTCAAAAAAATAGTGAATTAAATCACTTTAGTTTACATAATTAATAAGTTAGATTTTTATTTTAATAATATAGGAGAGAGAAATGAAGTATGGGTATTTTATAAAAATTTTATTGGCTTTTTTTCTAGCTTTTGCTCCAACACAAACATTTGCAAAAACTATTAAATGGTCAATGCAGGGTGATAGTTTAACACTTGATCCTCATGCTCAAAACGAAGGTCCTACCACTCAAGTATCTAGACAAGTATACGAAGCTCTAGTTACTAGAGGATTAGATATGAAAATTGGACCTCAACTAGCAACAGAGTGGAGAACTCAAGGTCCTAATACTTGGATCTTTAAATTAAGAGAAGATGTTAAATTTTCTGATGGAACTCCATTTACATCTGAAGACGTTGTATTTAGTATTTTAAGAGCAAAACAAAGAACATCTGATTTTAAAGAATATATTAGTACAGTATCAGGTGTAAAAGCAGTTAATGACTACACAGTAGAAATTACAACAAGTAAACCAAATCCAATTCTTTTAAACCAACTTTCAAACATTTTTATAATGTCAAAAAAATGGAGTGAAAAGAATTTTGCAGTCATGGCGCAGAACTGGGATGCTGGACAAGAAACATTTTCAGCTACAAATGCTATGGGAACTGGACCATTTAAAATTACATTAAGAGAACCAAACACTAAAACAGTTTTCAAACGTAATAAAAAATGGTGGGGAACAATGAAAGATGATAAAGTAACTGAAATTCATCTACTACCTATAAAAAATGCAGCTACTAGAGTTGCAGCTCTTTTATCTGGTGAAATTGATGTTGTTACTGATGCACCTGTGCAAGATTTAGCTAGAATTAAAAATTCACCTGCTCACAAAGTTGAAAGCACTGCTCAAATGAGAACTATATTCCTTGGTATGGATCAGGGAGCAGATAAACTTAGAACAGGTAATACAGGTGATAATCCATTCAAAAAGAAAGCAGTTAGACAAGCTCTTTATCAAGCTATAGATATTGAGGCAATTAAGAAAAAAGTAATGAGAGGTTTAAGTGAACCTGCTGGAATAATTACTTTTCCAGGTGTTAATGGATACACAGAGGAACTTGATAAAAGACTTCCTTATGATGTAGCTGCTGCAAAAAAACTTCTAGCTGATGCTGGATATCCGAATGGATTTGAAGTTGAGCTTAGATGTCCAAATGACAGATATGTAAATGATGAAGCTATATGCACAGCTGTTGTTGGTATGTTAGGTAAAATCGGTGTTAAAGTAAATTTATTTGCCCAAACAAAAAGTAAGCACTTTAAAGAACTAAAAGATAATCAAGGTGACTTTTATATGTTAGGTTGGGGAGTTCCAACTTTAGATAGTCATTATGTTTTCCATTACTTATATGAAAGTGGAGCAAGCTGGAACAGAGTTAACTTTAGCAACTCTGATGTAGATGCTGCGATAAGAGTTATGGAAGGTGAAGTTAACCTAGATAAGAGAAATGCTGCGATAGCTAAAGCTTGGAAAATAGTAAAAGATGATATTTCTTATCTTCCTTTACATCACCAAGTTATATCTTGGGCTGCAAAAAAAGATGTTAATGTTCCGATAAGACCGAATAACGAGCCGTTATTCCGTTTTGCGAGCTTTGACTAAATAATTTATTACAAGCCCTTTTTAATTAAAGGGCTTGTATAAAAATAAAATTTCATAAATTGATAAAGTATTTTTTTAAACGATTGTTTCAATCTGCAATGGTTATGCTTGTCGTAGCTTTTGTATCTTTTTCTCTTTTTAATTTTGTAGGAGACCCAATAAATAATATGGTGGGTGAGGAAACATCAGATGAAGAAAGAGCTGAGTTAAGAGAAACCTTGGGTTTAATGGACCCAATTCATGTACAATTTACTAGGTTTATAATTAATGCCTCTAAAGGAGAATTTGGAATATCTTATCAATTAAGAAGACCTGTATCTGAATTAATCATTGAAAGATTACCAGCAACAATTGAATTAGTTTTAATATCTGCTCTAATTGCATTGGTTTCTGGTACTTTATTGGGAGTATATACAGGCATAAAAAGAAAAGGTTTTTTGAGTGATTTTATCTTAGCAGTTTCTTTATTAGGTGTTTCTCTTCCAACTTTTGTAATTGGTATTTTATTTATTTATCTTTTTGCAGTTATATTAGGCGTTCTACCATCGTTTGGAAGAGGTGAGGTGGTAGATCTAGGATTTTGGTCGACAGGCTTTTTAACCATATCAGGTTTAAAAGCAATTATATTACCATCAGTTACTTTAAGTCTTTTTCAAATGACCTATATAATAAGACTCGTCAGAGCTGAAATGATGGAAATACTTCAGACTGATTACATAAAGTTTGCAAGAGCTAGAGGCATTAATGAAAAAAGCATTAATTATAAGCACGCACTTAAAAATGGACTAATTCCAGTAATAACTATTGCTGGAATAAATATTGGAACATTAATTGCTTTTTCAATAATTACGGAAACAGTATTTCAATGGCCAGGTATGGGATTTCTTTTTATTCAAGCTGTTCAGTTTGTAGATATTCCAATTATGTCAGCATATTTAGTATTTATAGCATTCGTTTTTGTAATGATAAATTTTATAGTCGATATCTTGTATTACTTTATAGATCCAAGAATTAGAGTTAAAGGAGATTCAGCTAGTGGATAATAAAGCTTTAACAACTTGGGATAAAATAAAAGATAGTGAAATTTATTTTAGTTTTATAAAATCTCCTACAGCAATAGTTTCTTCGATTTTATTAGCAATAATATTTTTCTGTTCATTTTTTGTAGAATTTATTACACCTTATAATCCATTCGACCCATCTTCTTTATCTTTAATGGATGCATTCACCCCACCATCTTGGACTAGCGAAGGAAAAGTAGAATTTTTACTTGGTACTGATGGACAAGGAAGAGATATGTTATCGACTATTCTTTATGGATCTAGAATATCTTTGATTGTTGGTTTCTCAGCAATTTTATTTAGTTTAATTTTAGGAGTTGGATTAGGTCTTACTGCTGGTTTTTTTGGTGGTAAGTATGAAATGATTGTTATGCGATTAACTGATGTTCAGTTAACAGTTCCAAGTATTTTGATGGCACTTCTTGTTGATGGTATTGCGAGAGGTATAATTTCGCGTGAACTTCATGACGAGATGGCAATATATGTTTTAATTTTTGCAATTGGTATTTCAGAGTGGCCACAGTTTGCAAGAGTATCAAGAGCAGCAACCTTAGTTGAAAAAAATAAAGATTATGTCTCAGCATCAACAATTATTGGAGTTTCTAATTTTATAGTAATGTTTAAACATATTCTTCCAAACATTATGAGACCAGTACTTGTTATAGGAACTATAGGTCTTGCATTAGCAATAATTGCAGAAGCCACATTGAGTTTTCTAGGTGTTGGCGTTCCTCCAACTACTCCTTCTTTAGGAACATTAATAAGACTTGGAAATGACTTTTTATTTTCTGGTGAATGGTGGATAACTTTTTTTCCAGCAATATTCTTAGTTGTTTTGGCTTTTTCCATTAATCTATTAGGAGACTGGATGAGAGACACTCTTAATCCTAAATTGAAAAAATGAGTTTTTTAAAAATACAAAATTTAAGTGTAGATTATAAATTGAGAAAAGAGACAGTTCATGCTGCAAAAGATATTAATATTGAGATAAAAAGAGGAGAAATTGTAGGATTAGTTGGGGAATCTGGGTCTGGAAAAAGTACTGTAGCAAATGCAATAATTGATTTAATTGACGAACCAGGGAAAGTATCTAAAGGATCAATTTATTTAAGCGACATAAATATTCATGAAAATAAAAAAAATATTCTAAGTTTAAGAGGAAAAAAAATTGGATTTATTTTTCAAGATCCTCAGACATCTTTAAATCCTATCTTAACAATTGGACAACAACTTATTGAAACAATCCAAACTCATTTAAACCTCAGTAACTCAAAAGCAAAAGAAAAAGCAATAAATCTTTTAAAAGAAGTAGGCATAAAAGATGCTGAAAAAAGATTTAATGATTATCCTCATCAATTTTCAGGAGGTATGAGACAAAGGGTTGTTATATCACTTTCTCTATGTTGTGAACCAGAGTTGTTAATTGCAGATGAGCCCACAACTGCACTTGATGTATCAATACAATCACAAATATTAGAACTTATCAAAAAACTGACTAAAGAGAGAAACTTAGCAGTTATATTAATTACACATGATATGGGAGTTATAGCAGAGACTACCAATAGAGTTGCTGTCATGAAAAATGGTAATTTGGTAGAATTGGGAACAACAAAGCAAATATTAACAGAGCCAAAAGAAACTTATACGAAAAGTTTAGTTAGTTCTGTTCCACCCACAAATAAAAAAATATCCAGATTTAAAATTATAGAGAAAGAAAGCATTAACCAGGAAAACATTAATTTAAAAATTTTAAACAGATGGAATAAAAGAGAGATTTTAAAAAAAGATTTAGTTCAAATAAAAAATCTCTGTAAAACTTTTAATGAAGGTTTTTTTACAGAAAAATCTCAAAATAATGTATTAGCAGTTGATACTGTTTCATTTAATATACAAGAGGGAAAATCTTTTGGACTTGTTGGTGAAAGTGGCAGTGGAAAAACTACAATTGCAAAAATGATTGTTAATTTATTTAAACCCACCTCAGGTGAAATTTATTTTGATGATGTATGTATTAATAATATAAAAAGTAACAAAGAATTACTTAAATTTAGAAAACAAATTCAAATGATATTCCAAGATCCCTACTCTTCGTTGAATGGTAGGCTTAAGGTTAAAGATATCATTGCTGAACCTATAAAGTTACATGATGCAAATATTAGCTCTAACCAATTAAATGAGTATATAAATGACCTCTTAGACTCGGTAGAGTTATCCAAGTCTTCAGCCGAAAGATATCCTCATGAGTTTTCAGGTGGACAAAGACAAAGAATTTCTATTGCAAGAGCATTAGCAACAAAACCAAGGTTATTAGTTTGTGATGAGCCAACATCTGCTTTGGATGTGAGTATTCAGGCTCAAATACTAAATTTACTTAAAGATTTACAAGAACAACTTAATTTAACTATCCTTTTTATAAGTCATGATCTACCAGTTGTTCGACAAATGTGTGATGATATTGGAGTTTTAAGGAATGGAAAACTATGCGAGGTGTCTGAGACGGAAGAGTTGTTTAAAAATCCAAATCATGAATATACTAAGGAATTATTAAGATTAATGCCTAAAATAGAAACAATTTACAATTAAGGAGGTGAAATGGCAGTTTTTAATATGATTGAAGAAGCTGATGCTACAGGAAAAGTGAAAGAGGTATTTGAAGATATAAAAAAGAAGAGAAATACAGACTACATAAACAATTTTTGGAAAATGTTGGCCAACAACCCAGAAACTTTAGAGAGAACTTGGACTTCTATACAGCAAGTGATGAAAAAAGGTGCTTTGGATGAAATGACAAAAGAGCTTATTTATGTTGCAGTTTCAATGACAAATAGTTGTGAGTATTGTATTAAATCTCACAGTATCGCTGCTAAATCTAAAGGTGCTACTACAGAGATGTTAAGCGAACTTATTGCAGTTGTAGCAATGGCAAATGAAACTAACAGACTTGTTGAATCATATCAGGTAAAAGTTGACAAAGTTTATGAATGATAGAGCCAAAGCAATATTAGATTTTTGGTTTGATGATATGGTCGTTGAAAAGCGATTTAAAAGAGATGATAATTTTGATCAATTGATTAGAGACAAATTCAAAGATGATCATGAAAAAGCTACTTTAAATGAATATGATGATTGGCAAGATGAACCATTAAGTACTCTAGCTTTAGTTATTTTATTGGATCAATTTTCAAGAAATTTATATAGAGATGATAAAAAAGCTTTTGAGTTTGATCATAAAGCAAGACTGATTGTAAATGATGCAGTCTATAACGGGTATCTTGATCAAATGGATGAATATCAACGTTTTTTCATGCTATTGCCATACATTCACAGTGAAGAAGTTATAGATCATGATAGAGCATATAAATTGTTAGATAATTATTTATCTAATCATCCAAACTATAATGAGATAAAAAAATTTTGGAAAGATCATACCGCTGCAATTAAACGATTTCATAGATATCCGCATCGAAATAAAGTTATGGGGAGAAAATCTACACCGGATGAGTTAAAATTTTTGGAGAGTCCAAATTCCTCTTGGTAATTATTCTATTGGATAATCCCAAGCATCTCCACCAATTACCTTTGATATAGCAGAAAAATCTTTCGAACTGTTTCCATCCTCACAAAATTTTGAATATATTTCTAATGCCATCTCTCCTAATGGAGTAGATGCATTCGCATTTTTAGCACATTCATTTGCAAGTTTTAAATCTTTGTTCATCATACCTGCAGAAAAGCCTGGCTTATATTTATTGTTAGATGGAGTTCCTTCAATTAATCCAGGTAAAGGTGGATAAACTGAAATAGGCCAACTATTTCCGGAAGCATTTTTCATAATTTCATGAACTTTCTTTATATCTATATTCAATCTTCTTGCTAACATTAATGACTCTGAAGCAGCAATCATTGTTATTCCAAGAGACATGTTGTTACAAATCTTTGCACCGTTTCCGCTTCCTATCTCTCCAGCATGATAAATATTTTTACCCATTAATTTTAAAATAGGTAAAGCTTGATTAAATGCATCATTTGATCCACCAACCATAATATTTAAAGTTGCTTTTTGTGCACCCATCACTCCACCACTTACTGGTGCATCAATCATCTTAATACCTTTTTCATTTGCTTTCTTTCCTATTTCTTTAGAGGTATCTATATCGATTGTTGAACAATCTATTAGTAGACAATTTTTAGAAACTTTATCTAGAACACCATTTTCTTTTAAATAAACTTCTTTTGAATGTTTTCCCTCGGGCAACATAGTGATTACTACAGACGTTTCACTATTGATTAGTTTTCCAAAATCCTTCTCAACATCAAGATTATTTTCAACTGCTTTATCAATCATTTCTTTAGAAACATCAAAAACCTTAACCTTTTTCCCTGCGTTCTTTAAATTACAGGCCATTGGGTTTCCCATATTACCAACTCCTATAAAAGCTATATTTTCACTCATATGACATCCTCTCTATTTAGTAATTTTTTCCACTAATTTATTAACCAACGGTGCAACAAAAGTTGTTGCAACTAATGCAACTGGCAAACTAATAGACCAAGCTTTGAAAAATCTTTTATAATAAAATTCATCATAACCTGTATTTATAAATGTAATAATTAGGGTCATTAACAAACTCATTCCTAAACCCATAAAAAAAACGAAAAGAATTTTAGAGAATTTTTTTGGAAACATTATTTATATTTGTCTTCAATATCGTAATATTCGTTGAAGCCAACTATATCTCTTAAGTCTGAAAATTTAGAAACATTTTTATTATAAACTTTATTTTTCATATTATTCAAACATTCTTGCATCGTTTTTACTGATGCACTCATTAGGGTTAGAGGCATTACAGCAATTTTATAACCAATTTCCTCTATTTCATTAATTTCTAATAATGGGGTTTCACCATCTTCGATCAAATTTAACATATGATGACCTGGAACTTCTTTGATAATTCTTTTCATATCTTCTTTATTTTTAACAGCTTCAATAAATAAAATATCAACGCCAAGTTTTGAAAACGATTGCATTCTTTTAATTGCATCATCTAATCCTCTAGTTGCTATGGCATCAGTTCTTGCCATTATTAAGATATCTTTATTTCCATATTCTCTTGCATCCACCGCAGCTTTAATTCTTGAGTTTGCCTCATCAAGATCGACAACATCTTTACCTTTTGTGTGACCACATTTTTTTGGCCACTTTTGGTCTTCAATCATCACACCAGCTGCTCCTGCATCCGCATATCCTCTTACAGTTCTAAATACGTTCACTGAATTTCCATATCCAGTATCCCCATCAAATATTATTGGAATTGATGTAGCATTACATATATTTCTTACTTGTTCTGCCATTTCAGAAAAAGAAATTAAACCTGTGTCCGGCATACCAAGCTTTGTAGATGAAACACTGAAGCCAGACATAAATCCAACTTTCAAACCTTCTCTTTCAATTAATTTTGCTGATAATGCATCAAAGCATCCAGGCATTACAATTATTTCTGGTCCATTTAATAGTTGTCTTAATTGTTCTGCTTTATCTTTTGATTTTATTTTTGAAAACATATTTATAATTTAAAAGGTATATATAATGCTAGGTCAGGGAATAAGTAAATAACAAATACTGTAAATAACATTATAATGACAAAAGGTATCACACCTTTAGCTATTTCTGACATTTTTGCTTTACCAATTGCTTGGAGAACATAAATATTTAGTCCAACCGGAGGTGTAATTAATGCGCACTCAATCATTAACGTAAAAATTATTCCAAACCAAATTAAATCAATATTCATTGCAGCAATTGAAATCGAAAATATAGGCATCATGATTAAAATTAATGACAGGGTTTCCATTATAAATCCTAAGATTAACAAAGTAATACAAACAACAAGTATAAATAAACCAGTCTCATTAATATTTGTAACTATGAAAGATGATAAATCTTGAGGAATTCTATAAAGAGAAATTGCTTTACCAAAAACTTTAGCTCCTGCAATAATTATAAATATAGTAACTGTAGTTTTCATTGTCTCCAAACCAGCTTCGATAAAACCTTTAAAATCTAATCTTTTTTTAGCCACAACATAGATAAATGATATTAAAAAACCAATACCACCTGCTTCTGTTGGTGTATAAATTCCAGCATAAATTCCACCTAACATGATGAAGGCCATTAATAATATTGGCAAACCTCTTTTTGTGTATTTAATTTTTTCTTCTAAAGTACTGGATACATTTTGAACTTCTTTATTAAAAAATTTCACGTAAAAAACTGAAAAGATAATAAAAAATAATGCTAAAACTATTCCTGGCCCAATTCCTGCAAGGAACATACTTAGTACAGACTCTTCAACAACAAATGCATAAACAATCATTGGAATTGATGGAGGAATTAAAATCCCTAAAGTTCCTCCCGCTGCCAAAATACCTAAAGTAAAGTTTCTGTGATAACCTCTATTAATCATTGCAGGAAATGCTACAGTTGAGATTGTTGCTGCAGTAGCCACTGATGATCCAGATATAGCAGCAAAAATACTGCAAGAAACTATAGTTGCTATTGCTAAACCGCCTGGAAAATTTCCAACCCAGCTTTGAGCAAAATTAAAAAGATCTTCTCCAACACCTGCTTTTAATAATATATTAGACATCATCAAAAACATCGGAACAGCCAATAAAATAAAGTTATCTGCCACACTGTAAAAAGTTTGTGGGATCATTAAAGGAGAAATATCTCCAAATAACATTAAACCCAATCCTATAGAACCTAAACCAAATGCTATTGGCACTCCTAAAAAAAGCACAAAAAATAACAAAAATAAGATTATTGCTACTGTCATTTAATTATATCTTTGATGTATTTAGGTACTTCGAAAAGCACTCTTAATACCAAAAATGCAAAACATAATGGTATCGCAAATTCTGTAAGAAAGGATGGAACATCTAAAATTGTAGAGCTTGTTCTTCCAACTTTAAGAGAGTCGTAAGCAATTAACCATCCATAATAAAGTACAAATCCACTAAAAATTAAAATGAATATTGCACTTATTAAATCTAATATCTTTTTTCCTTTATCTCCTACTTTGTCATATATAACTGTTATTCTGATAAAATCATTTTTATGAAAAGTATAAGTTAAAGCTAAATACGTAGCCCAAATTTGTAAAAATCGAGAAATTTCGTTTACCCAAATAGTAGGTGAATTAAATATGTATCTCATGATAACTTCATAAGAAACTATAAAGCCTATCATAATAAATAATGCTGAAGCTAAATAGCCAGAATATTTTACAATTTTGTCGTAGGTATTCATTTGAAAACCCCGCACTTAAGTGCGGGGTATTTATACGATTTAAAGTTTGTTTGCAGCTTTTACAAGTTGATCACCAACTCCACCAGCTCCACCTGTTCTAGAAATGTAATCATCAATAACAGATGACGATGCTTTTTTAAGAGCAGAAACTTCAGAACTACTTAGGTTTACAATGTTCATTCCATTTGCTTTTGCTTCTTTGTAAGCGCCAGCCTCGATGTTAGCCATGTCATCTCTAACAGCTTTTTCAGCTACTTTTGATGCTTCAGCTATAGCGTCTCTTTGTTTTTGAGTTAATGAGCTTAGCCATTTATCATTAGCAACAACAACGAATTCGATATCGCCATGATTTGTAACTGTTAAAGTATCCATTACTTGATATAATTTTCTAGATTTTACACCAGATACACCAGTCATACCTGCATCAACTGTATTTCTTTGGTAAGCTAAATATTGCTCAGATCCAGATATTAATGCTGGTTTACCACCTAAAGAACTCACAAAAGCTCCAAGTGTTTTTCCAAATACTCTAATTTTTTTATCTTTAAAGTCAGCCGGAGTTTTCATCGGACCACCATTAGATAACATTATTGCTGATCCATAAGCTTGATAATAAAGTGGAACTGCTCCAGTCTTTGCTATTGCAGGATCAAGGATAGCTCTTATCTCAGATCCAGCTTGAGTTGCTTTTCTTACTTTTTGTTCTGAGTCAAATAAGAATGGAAGATAGAAAACATCAACTTCAGGATTAGTTCCTGCAAATCTTGTTATAGATGCAACACCAGCTTCGATCGCTCCTGAACCTACAGCTTGCGGAACCTCTTTATCTTTGTAAAGTTGTGCGGAGTCGTAAATCTCTACTTTAATGTCTGATCTTGATTCTAATTCTTTTTTAAATACCAAAAGGTTCTGACCTAAGTGAGCCTTTAATGGTAATTGAAGTGTAATTCTCATTTTTGTTTCCGCCAAACTTGCACTGGCAAAAGAAACGAAAATTAGAGAAAATATTATTCTTTTAAAGATTTTCATG
>CACFAT010000012.1 GCA_902564385.1 uncultured Pelagibacteraceae bacterium | reverse complement strand
GTGTTCACAGAGTAATAGATTTGAAAATTTCATGAAGCCAGTATTAGATACTATGCAAGTAATGCCAGCATTTGTATATTTGTTCCCAGCATTATTTTTTTTTGGGATAGGAGGCGCGCCAGCAATATTGGCTACCATGATATATGCAATGCCTCCAATAATAAGATTGACAAACACTGGTATAAGACAAGTGCCAGCTCAAACTATTGAGTCTGCAACTTCCTTTGGTTCAAGTAAACTTCAATTGTTATTTAAAATTAAAATTCCATTATCTTTACCAAGTATAATGATGGGTATTAACCAAGTAATAATGATGGCATTGGCATTAGTGGTTCTTGCATGTTTTATAGGTGCCGAAGGTATTGGTGGCCAAGTTTGGCAAGCAATAAGAAGATTGGATGTTGGTTGGGCAATGGAAGGTGGGCTATGTATTTTATTTATGGCGATAATGTTTGATAGATTTAGTTTAGCATTTAGCAAAGATAAAGAAAGACTTCCTTCAGATGTTCAAAGATTTTATTTACTTCCTCAAAGTTGGGAAAAATATCAAATCGCAAAAATTTTAGAAATGCCATTAAAATTTGGAAATAAAATTTTAAAAATTATATGTCAAACAGTTACATCTTCTATAGCAACAGTATTTAGAGTCTTAGTTTCAATTTTTAATAAATCTACAGCAGAAAACATCGGTGAATTTATTAGCAAAAGATATTATGTTATTCCTTATTTTTTAGTCTTATTTCTAATTGCATTTATAGATCATTACTTTTTAGAAATAGGAACATTTCCAAAAGAATGGAAATTATCAATAAGACAACCAATTACTAATGCAGTGGAAAGCTTGACTGTAAATCCAGGATTTATTTCTTTTGCAAAAGGTTTAAGAGCTTTTGTTTATTTAAATTTGTTAAGACCTTTAGATGTTTTTCTAACTCAAATACCTTGGTGGTATACATTAGCAGTATTTTCAGCTTTAGGTTACGTAACTGTTGGAATAAGATTTGCAATAATTACAGCAGTCCTTCTTCTATTTATTGGTGCATGTGGAATATGGACACAATCAATGATAACTTTATCGTCAGTACTTGTGTCTGTAGTGCTGTGTTTTGTTATAGGAGTTCCTCTTGGAATAATTGCATCTTACAATGAAAGATTTAGAAATATTCAAAACGTTGTGTTAGATGCAATGCAAACACTTCCTTATTTCTGTTATTTAATTCCTGTTTTAATGTTTTTTGGTGGTGGAACAGTGTCAGCTGTTCTTGCAACTGTAATATATTCAATTCCCCCAATAATTCGATTAACATCACTAGGTTTAACACAGGTTTCTGGCACTTACTCTGAAGTATCGAGATCATTTGGTGGAACACTTATTCAAACATTAAATAAAGTTAAGTTTCCATTAGCTATTCCAAGTTTAGTTATTGGATTTAATCAAACTGTAATTATGGCTTTTGCTATGCAAATAGTTACACCACTTATTGGTGGTAAGGGTTTGGGTTTAGAGGTCTTTAATGGTCTCGCAAGATCCGATACTGGAAGAGGATTGGCGGCTGGTATTGGAATTGTATTGTTAGCTATTATTATTGATAGAATTACACTTGCGTGGACTAAGAAACAAAGAGAAGCTTTAGGCTTAATAAGCTAAGACAAATAGCACTATTTGCGTGGTTTACATACTAATACATTTTGATCTAAAATGTATTTTTTAATTAATTAAAAAGAGAGGAAATAAATGAAGTTATCAAAAAAGATATCAGCACTAATTCTTTCTGTAGCTCTGTTAATTGGAAGCTTTGGTCAAGCCAATGCAGCCAAAAGACTTCATGCAGCTATAGCAGATTGGACTGGTGGGATAATTACGTGCGAAGTTGCCGTAGCAATTCTTGAAAGAGAAATGGGATACAAAATTAAACAAACTGTATTTCCTTCAGGAACTGGTTTATGGGAAGCAATCGCTGCAGGTGAGTTAGACTTCGCTTGTGAAAGTTGGCCAAGTTACGCTGAAGCTGACACTGTGATGTTAAAAGAAGACTTAATATACGAAGGTAAAGTCGTTGGAACGTACAGTGGTGATGGAAGTGTAGATTTACTTGGAACAGCAGGAATAATCGGTATGTCAGACTACTGGATACCAAGATACGCTGCTGAAGAACTAGGTATTAAAACTTGGAAAGACTTAAACAAACATAAAGCAAAATTTGCAACAATTGAAAGTGGTAAGAGAGGTAGACTTATTGGATGTCCGGTTGCAGGTTGGAACTGTCATGACCAAAAAAGACTTGATCTTTTAGGAATAGACTTCCAAGCTGATGAACTTGGAACAGAAGCTGCTGCTATCGCAGAAGCAAAAGCTGCTTACATGCGAAAAGAGCCATTCCTACTTTATCTATGGTCACCGCATTGGTTCTTTGGTGAGTATGATATGGTTGGTGTACAACTTCCAGAACACAAAACTTGTGACAGCTTCACAGAAGCAAATAACTGGAAAGATTGTGGAACTGCTGCATGGCCAGCAACTGGTTGGGCTAAAGATTACACGATGAACTACGGAAACCCAGCTACTTTTGCAAGTGCAGAACATGCTGATGCTAAGAAGTTCTTTGAAAAAATGTCTTTACAAAATATTGATCAAGCTAAAATGTTAGTTGAAGTTGATATTAAGAAAAGAGATGTAAAAGAAGTTGTTAATGAGTGGTTAGACAATAATCCAGATAAATGGAAAAGTTGGCTTCCATAATAACTTTTAAATAAATTAAATAAAAAGGGCTTTGATTTTCAAAGCCCTTTTTTTTATTTCTTAAGATAATTTAATCGACCCACAATTTCATCTCTATCCATGTAATAACCTTGCAGGTGTCTGTGTCCAGAATTTGGATCAAATTCTGTTCTTCCGTGAAGTACTCTTCTATTATTAAATGTATATATATCTCCTGGTCTTAGCCTAAATTTTATTTGAAATTTGTCATCGTGTAAAAGTTTTCCAAATTTATGATGAGATTTATAAACTTTATCCATTTGATCTGGGTGACAATCTAAAGCGTCCATGGTTGCAGTACTAAATCTAACATCATTATAGTCACCATCTTTTGTTAGACTTATTGCAGTACCATAAAAGCTTCTATGAGCTTCTTGTGTGTAATCTTTGTCTCTAAACTTTAAAGGAATTTTTGTTAGCGTATCAAAAGTATCTTTGTCGTTTTTCTTTAAATATTCTGCAACAGCGAATGCATCTACTGCTGATGAGTCACCTCCTTTTGCCGAATTAACTAAACAATGCAAAAATTGATATCCGGGAGGATTTTCAAACCATGGTAAATCCATATGATTTTGAAGTGCATGAGCTGTATAAGCTGAGTTATTCGGTTTTGGTATATTTATAACTTCAAAGGGTGTTTTAAAAAATGTCTCTCTTGTGTGACTAATTCTATTTAAAACAGGAAACGCAGAATTTTTTTCTACTGGAGCATTATAAACTATAGCTATTCCTTTATAATGAAGAAGTTCTAACCATTTTATTAATCCCTGTTCAGAAGATATTATTTCATTATGATCTATATATATACTATCAATATTTTTTTCTAAACTGCCATCCCACAATTGATAAGGTGATTTGTATTCTTCGTTATTTTTTATTGTGTAGCAATTTTCTCTAAGCCAATTAATATCATAATGGCTTATATGATTTCCCTCACTCCACTCTATTTCTAATTTACCATCACTATTAAGATTATATTTTTTTGGGTTTATATTTTCTGACACATCTAAAATATTAAACATTCGATGCCTAGAATCTTTATCGTGTGCAGTTGGACAATTATCTCTCAGCCACATATAATTAAATTTACTTTCTTTCCCGTCATCCCAAATTACTTGGAGATAAGTCCCATTTTTTGAGATTTTTGAAATTGAGTGCATAAATAATGATTATATAAAATAATTCACATTTCAATTCAATTAATAGTTGACTTAATATTTTTTGAGAGATTTATTAGCGTTAAGTTATTTGTTAAGATAACAACTAAGTTTGTTCGAATGTCTAAAATTGAAATAAATAATGTATTTAAAATATTTGGTCCAAAACCATCCAGTGTTTTGCAGATGGTCAAAGATGGTTCAAGTAAGGAAGAAATTTTAGAAAAAACAGGTCACACAGTTGGACTAGACAATGTGACTCTAAAAATTAATGAAGGTGAAACATTTGTTTGTATGGGTTTATCGGGTTCGGGTAAATCAACTCTCATAAGACATTTAAATAGATTAATAGATCCAACTGATGGTGAAATCCTAATTGAAGGGACTAATGTAATGAGCCTTAAAAAAGAAGAGCTAATTGATTTTAGACGACATAAAATGAGTATGGTGTTTCAAAGGTTCGGTTTGTTTCCTCACAAAACAGTATTGCAAAATGTTGGGTATGGACTTGAAATGCAAGGTGTAGAACTTGAAAAGAGAAACAATGTGTCTATGGAAAAAATTGAATCTGTTGGATTAACAGGTTTTGAAAATCAATTTCCAAATCAGTTATCTGGAGGTATGCAACAACGAGTTGGACTTGCAAGAGCATTGGCAACTGATACAGATATAATGTTAATGGATGAAGCTTTTTCAGCTTTAGATCCTTTAATTAGAAGTGATATGCAAAAACAGTTACTAGCTCTTCAATCGGAACTAAAAAAAACTATTGTGTTTATTACTCATGACTTAGATGAGTCATTAAAGCTTGGTGATCACATTGGAATTCTTAATGCTGGCAAGCTTGTTCAAGTTGGAACCCCTGTAGATATTATTATGAATCCAGCTGATGATTATGTTGAAGCTTTTGTTAAGGATGTAAATAGAGCAAAAGTGATTAAAGCTAAAATTATAATGAAATCAATAAATGAAACAACTAATGAAGAAAAAAATAATCTTATTAAAATACATGAAGACCAGTTTATTGAGGAGTTTTTGCCACAAGTTGTTTGTAATAATGCCAATTGCGAGGTGGTTGATAAACAAGGAAATGTTAAAGGATATATCACTAATAAAGAGCTACAACACTCTTTGAGCAAATCTTAAAATTATGAGCATAGATTTAAAAAACAAAAGAATAGTTATATCTGCTGGAGGTTCAGGGATAGGCTGGAGTTCGGCAAAAATATTTTTAGAGAAAGGTGCAACAGTATATCTTTGTGATATCAATGCCACTTTTCTTAACGAATGCAAAAAGCACAAACTAAATAATAAAAAATTATTTGTTTTTCAATGTGATGCCTCAGACGAGAACCAGGTAAAGAATTTTTTTACCAAAGTATTAAAAAAAACAAAAAAAATTGATGCTCTTATTAATAATGTTGGAATTGCTGGACCAACTGGAACACTTGAAAAATTAAAAAGTAAAGATTGGGAAAATACTTTAAAGGTAAATGTTATAAGCCATTTTTATTTTTCAAAGTATTCAATTCCGATGCTTAAAAAAAATAAAGGTGGAGCTATAATAAATTTATCATCAACCGCAGGTATATTTGGATTTCCGCTAAGATCTCCTTACTGTGCAAGTAAGTGGGCGGTTATTGGTATAACCAAAACATTAGCAATGGAACTGGGAAAATTTAAAATTAGAGTAAATGCTATTTGTCCAGGAACAATTAAGGGAGACAGAATGGGAAGAGTGATAAGAGATAAATCTAAATTTTTAAATGTTTCAAAAAAATTAATAGAAAAAGAGTTTGTTTCAATGACATCAATGAATACATGGGTATACGAAGAAGATATCGGAAAAATTTGTTGCTTTTTAATTTCTAATGATGCTCCAAGAATATCTGGTCAAGTAATTGCCGTAGATGGCAATACCTTAAGAATGCACTAACAATTAAACTTTTATATTTTTTTCATTTATTTCCATAAATGGAAAATGAGACTCTTTAAAATGTATATTTTCTGCTTTTTTTAAAAAACTGATATCATCCAGTAAACCTGCATATAAATAGTATTTCTTGTATTTTTCCACATAAGTTAAAATTGGTGCTGCGCACTTTTCACAAAAATGTTTTTTTATTTTATTACCACTGCCTCCTTCGTGTTCATAAATTTTTAATTTTGATTTATCTATATCTATTGCTCCATCTCTAAGCAGTATTATTGTCATCATCCCCCCTATTTTTTTTCTACAATCAATGCAATGACAATTAAAAACTAAAGGGACTTCATCAAGCTTAACGTTAAAAGTTATATCTCCACAGATGCATCCGCCAGTTTTATTTATAAAAATTTTTTCTTTCATCAATTTCTAATCTTATTCTCGTATTTTTTTCTAATTTTTAAGACGTCAACTAAATATTGGTCCCTAATATTTGAAAGCATATTAATTGATTTGCCCTTAGCTTGTTTTTTTGTGCCTGATATAAGTTTATTAGATAATTTATTTGTTAATTTTGGAGCTTTTAATTTTGTCCAAGGTAATTTTAAAGCTGGACCAAATTGCTTTAACATATGTTTCATTCCTTCATTACCTCCTGCAAGATGAAAGGTTAAAAAGGTACCCATTATTGAGTATCTAAGACCTGGTCCATCTTCTATTGCACGATCTAATTCTTGAGTTGTTGCATAATTTTCGTTAATTATATGCAAACCTTCTCTCCACAATGCTTCTTGGAGTCTATCTGATAGATAACCTGGTAATTCTTTTTTAAGCATAATTGGCTTCATTGAGATTGATTTGTAATATTTATTTGCATCTAAAAGAAACTTTTTTGTGGTTTTTTTTCCAGGAACTATTTCAACTGCTGGCAACAAATATGCTGGATTAAATGGATGCCCAATTATGCCTCTTTGTGGATTTTCACTCTTAGAAAAAATTTTAGAGGGTAAAAGTCCTGAGGAGCTTGAGGAAATAATTACATTTGATTTAACATATTTTGAGATTTTTTTTATCAAATCCGTTTTAACTTTATAATTTTCTAATACACTTTCTTGAACAAAATCTACATTTACAAGAGCTTTTTCAAGAGAATTAAAAAATTTTAAATTTTTAATTAAAATCTTTTTTCCAAAAAGTTTTTTTATACTTTTTGAAGTTCTTCTTATTTCTTTTAAAACATAACTTTTAAGATTTTTATTTTGATCATATGCATGAACGATTTTATTGTGTGCTAAATTTCTTATTATCCATCCAGTCCCTATGACACCAGTTCCAACAATTCCCACAGTTTTAATTTTTGACATTACTTGTGTTTTACAAGTTTTAATTTTTCTCTTGTTTCTGAAGGTGACATAATTTCTACACCAAGATCTGTAACTATTCTCATAGCTTTCTCAACTAATTGAGGATTTGTTGCCAATTTACCTTTGGATAAATATAAATTATCCTCTAAACCAACTCTTGGGTTACCTCCCATTACTACAGTTTGAGCAACATATGGCATTTCGTTTTTAGATATTGCAAAACCTGACCATATACCTTCTTTAGGCATTATATCTTTCATCGCTTGCATAGCTAATGGTGTTGCAGGTGCTCCCCATGGAATTCCTAAACACATTTGAAAAAGAGGTGGATCACTTAATAATCCTTCTTTATATAATTGAGCACCAAACCACATATTTCCTAAATCAAAAGCTTCTATTTCAGGTTTTACTTTTATTTCTTGAAGTTTTTTTGCAGCTTTTCTCAAATCGTTAGGTGTATTAACTGTAATAACAGAACTGTCTCCAAAATTTAATGTACCACAATCAAGTGTACATATTTCTGGAAGAAATTGTTCAGCATTCGCAATTCTCTCCATTACATTTGCCATGTCTGTCATCGGACCAAATTCTAAAGGGTTTTTGCCTTGGCCTATATCTAAATCACCACCCATTCCTGTAGTAAGATTAAGAATAACATCAGTTTCAGATGATCTTACTCTATCAACTACTTCTTTATAAAGCTCGAGTCTTCTACTTGGAGTTCCATCTTCCTCTCTAACATGAATATGAGCAATAGCAGCACCAGCTTTTGCAGACTCTATTGCTGCTTTTGCAATTTGTTCTGGAGTTTTGGGCAAATCAGGATGTTTGCTTGCTGTATCACCAGATCCTGTAACTGCGCATGAGATGAAGACTTTATTGTTCATTTTTATTTATAGAAAAATATAATATCATATCATTAATAATTATAGGAAATAAAATTAATGGACTTAAATAAACTAAGAGTAAGACGTAGTTTTATATTTACCCCAGGTCTTCAACCAGAAATGTTTCCAAAAGCCTTAGCTTCAGGTGCTGATATGGTTTGTATTGAATTAGAAGATGGAATAGCCATGAAAGATAAAGATGAAGCAAGAAAAAATACTATTGATGCATTAAAGTCACTAGAAGTAAAAAATGATGTTGAATTAGTTGTTAGATTAAATTGTCAAAGAACCAAACATGGACTTCTAGACTTAGAAGCTATTGCTTCGAATAAACTAAAAGTTAAAGCTATCATGTTGCCTAAAGTTAAAACGCCTGACGAAATTACATTTATTGATGATATGCTTACTGATTGTGGTTTAGATACTGATCTTCATGTTATAATGGAAACTAATCAAGCTCTTGAAAGTATTTATGATATTGCACATTCTAGCGATAGAATAGTTGCTCTTTATTTCGGAGGAGAAGATATGGCAGCAGAATTAAGAGTGGAAAACAAATTAGAGAATTTAGTTTATGCAAGATCAAGATTGGTTCATGCTGGTGCAAGTAAAGGTGTTGATGTTATTGATGTTCCTTATTTAAATCTTGAAAATATGGAAGGGATGAAAAAAGAAGCGCAGTTTGTTAAAAACTTAGGTTTTACTGGAAAAGGATCTATTCATCCAAAACAAATAAGTATTTTAAATGAAATTTTTACTCCATCAGAAGAAGAAATAAGTAAAGCAAAAAGAATTATGGATCAATTTAAAAAAGCTAATACAGGTTTGGTTGTAATTGATGGCAAATTAATAGAAAGACCAGTTTTACGAGAGATGCAAAGAAAATTGTTAGTAGCAAATAAAATAAATAAAAGCTGATAAAATGTCATTTCATTTGGCTTCGAGAAAAATAATTAAAGATTGGACAGATTATAATGAGCACATGAACATGGCTTATTATGTTTTAATTTTTGATGAAGCTTGGGAGACTATGCTTAATAAATTTGAAATGGGTGGAGCTAAAGCACAAATTAATAAAAGAAGCACTATGGTGGTTGAAACAAGAACAACTTATAACAACGAAGTTAAGGAGAATGAAGAAGTAGATGTTTATTGCACTTTTTTTGATCACGATAAAAAAAGATTACATTTAAAATGTGAAATGATTGAAAAAAAAACAAAAAAACTTGCTGCAACAACAGAAAGTCTCTCTCTTTATATTGATCTAGATAAAAGAAAAGTTACAGAATTTGAAGAAGACAAAATAAAAATTATGGATGATTTTATTAATGAGAATAAAAATAATTTTAAAACTGACAATCTTGTACTTACAGGTAAATTAAAAAAATAAATGCAAATTGTAGAAGAAATTATTTATAATTTTGAAAATAATAAATCTTTATATATAGGTGAAAATATAACGATAGCAGATCACATGATTCAATCTGCAATGCTTGCAGAAAAGGCTAAATGTGACGATGATCTAATATGTTCTTGCTTACTTCATGATTATGGACATTTTGTTATCGATGATCCAGATAAATTAGTAGAAAATAATAAAGATGGTGAACATGAGGTAATTGGATACAAATTTTTAAAAAAATATTTTAGCAATAAAGTTGTAAACCCAATTAAATATCATGTTTTAGCCAAGCGATATTTAGCAAGAGACAAAAGGTATTATAACAAATTGTCTAAAGCATCGAAGATTAGTCTAAAACTTCAAGGGGGAGTTTTAAATGATAAAGAGTGTGAAGATTTTGAAAACAAAGATTATTTCAAAAGTTCCATACTTCTAAGAAAATTTGATGAAGCATCAAAAAAAGTTGGTATTAAAATGAAAAATATTAATCAATACAAAGAATTATTAAAATTAAAATTAAAATGAATTTTGATTATATAATAATTGGTGCTGGCACAGCAGGTTGTGTTCTTGCAAATAGACTAAGCGAAAATGGTAAATTTAAAGTTGCTTTATTTGAAGCGGGTGGAACTAGTGATATTTGGAAGGTTAATATGCCTTTGGCAATTTTGTATGCAATGCATGATCCAAAATATAATTATAAATATTATTCGGAACCAGAACCTAATTTAAATAATAGGAGATTATTTTGCCCAAGAGGAAAAATGATAGGTGGTTGTTCTGCACATAATGGGATGGTTTACGTTCGAGGAAACAAAAATGATTATGAAAGATGGGCTTCATTTGGTCTAAAATCATGGTCTTATGAAAATGTTTTACCATTTTTTAAAAAAATTGAGACATGGTCTGAAGGAGAAAATAAATTCAGAGGTGGGAAAGGAATTTTACCAGTAAATCAATCCAAAAACAAAAATCCATTGTTTAGTGCTTTCATTAATGCTTCTGTCGAAGCAGGATATAAAAAAAATGATGACATGAACGGAGAAGATCAAGAGGGATTTGGAATGTATGACATTACAATTCATAAAGGACAAAGAGCTAGCGCTTCTAAATATTATCTAGAACCAGCAAAAAAAAGAAAAAATTTAAAAGTCTTTACAAATTCGTTTGCTGAAAGAATTATTTTTGAAGGAAAGAAAGCAGTCGGAATAGAAGTAAATATAAAAAATAAAGTCACAAAAGTTTATGCAAATAAAGAAGTTGTGCTGAGTGGAGGTTCAATCAATTCACCACAACTATTGATGTTGTCAGGTGTTGGACCTGAAAAAGATTTAAAAGATAAAGGTATTAATGTTATCCACTCTTTAGAAGGAGTGGGTCAAAATTTACAAGATCACTTAGAAACCTACATTCAGCAGGAATGCAAAACTAAAGATACGCTCTATTCTTATGTTAACAAAATAAATATGCTTAAAATTGGTATTCAATGGTTTCTTTCAAAAAGTGGTCCATGTTCTACTTCATTTTTAGAAGCAGGTGGTTTCTGCAAATCTTCAGAAGACAAAAGCTATCCAAATATTCAATTTCATTTTTTTCCGGCATTTGTAATCGATCATGGATTAGTTGATCCTGACAGACATGGTTATCAATTACACGCAAGTTTGAATCAACCCAAAAGTAGAGGACATATTAAATTAAATAGTTCAAATCCATACGATTACCCTAAAATTCAATTTAATTATTTAGAAGATGAATATGATTTAAAAGAAACAATTAAGTGTGTTCGTGTAGCTAGGAAAATTTTAAGTCAAGATTCAATGAAACCATACGCTGGAAAAGAAATAGGACCAGGCGAAAGTGCAGCTGATGATGAACAAATTACTGAGTATATTAGATCAAAAGCCGAAACAGCTTATCATCCATCCTGTACATTAAAAATGGGTGTGGACAAAATGGCGGTCGTTGACGAAAAATTGAAAGTTCATGGTTTGGAAAATTTAAGAATTGCAGATGCTTCTGTTATGCCAGAGATTACAAGTGGGAATTTAAATGCACCAACTTTAATGATAGGTGAAAGAGCAGCTGACTTTATCCTTAATTAGACTCGAGATATTCTTTATATCTATCTAAACTTTCTTTAGGCCAAGCAATTTTAGGATCATACATTTCATCATAGCAAATATCTTTGTTTACAATATTTATCCATGGATCTTTACTTTTAACAAATATGTGTGCTTGAGGCGGAAAAAGCTCTGGATTAGATAAAGTATTTGTTCTAATACTTATCCTTTTAACAGCGAATTCATAGTCAGAATAAACGTAAACACCACACTTTTTGCAAAAGTAAACCTTGCAGCTTTTTCCACTTCCTGCAATTAACTTCTTTTCTAAAAGCTCACCTTTGATATCTAATGAATTTTCAAAAATACTTGTATTAATAACGAAAGATGACCCAGTTATTTTCTTACAATCCTTACAATGACAAGCATGTGTAAATAAAGGCTTAGATTTAATAGTATATTCAATTTCTCCACAAATACAGCTTCCAGAAATTGGTTTAAAATCTTCCATAAATACTTTTTAGAGTATCTTATTAATTATGAAGGTTAAAGTTTTTTTGATATAGGTGCGATATGCAAACAAACGATAATACAAAAGGTATTTTGTTTATTATGACCGGAATGGCCTTTTTTTCCATTCAAGACTCATTAATAAAGTTCATTTTTGAGGATATTGCATTATTTGAATTATATTTGGGAAGAACTTTAATACAGGCAACTATTCTAATATCTTTTTTTTTAATAACAAAAAAAAAATTTACTCTTAAAACTCATTATCCTTTTTTAACTTTAGTTAGAGTTGTTTGTTTCTTTTTTGGATTTGCTTTTTTTTATATTTCTTTAACCTTTATGTCTTTAGCGATGGTTAGTGCTCTGTTTTTCTCATGTCCTTTCTTTATGTCTATGTTTGCTAAATTTTTCTTAAAGGAACAAATTGGAATTAGAAGATGGAGTGCAATTGTCGTAGGTTTTATAGGAGTATTAATTGTTCTTAATCCAACACTTGAGAAATTTAATTTTTTCAAATTAGCACCCGTCGGATGTGCGCTTTGTTATGCTTGCTCGATGACAATTACAAAATATACTTCTGATAAAGATAATATTTATACTCAAATGACTTTGCTTTATATTTTTGCGGTTATTGTAAGTTTAATTATTTATCTAGTTAGTGGAGATGGAAAATTTAATAATTTTTCTGATCCTACCTTACAATTTATTGTTAGAGAATGGTTTACTAACCCTTCAGCTTCATGGCCATATGTCTTTGTAATGGGAGTGGTTGCTTCTATATCTTTCTTTTGTGTCTTTTCAGCTTATAGTATTGCTTCACCTTCAATTGTATCTTTGTTTGAATATTCTTATATAATTTTTGCTATGATTGCGGGATATATATTATTTGAAACAATACCTGAACCAAGAACGTTTCTTGGAGCAGCTATTATTATTTCTGCAGGAGTGTACATTTACTTTAGAGAAAAAGTCAGAGGTCAAATGATTGCGACAGACACTCCTAATAGATAATTGCTAAAATTATAAGTATTTGTTCGAAAATTGAGATAATTTTCTCATTGAAATAATAATTTAATAGGATTTAATTTTGATTATATAAATTGTTAACAATTAAAGGGAAAATATGAAAAAATTACTAATAGGTATATTCGTGTTTATCTTAAGCTTTACTTCAAAAGCTTTTTCAGATGGGCATGGAATTAAAATGGGTATTATTTTAGGATTTACTGGTCCAATTGAAACCCTAACACCTGCAATGGCTGCTTCTGCAGAACTTGCTTTTAAAGAAGCTTCAGATTCAGGTTCATTATTAGGTGGAAAAAAAATATCTGTAGAAAGAGCTGACTCAACTTGTGTTGATTCTGCTGCTGCTACAACTGCTGCTGAAGGTTTAGTTTCAGGTGGTGTTGTTGCTATTATGGGTGCTGATTGTTCTGGTGTTACAGGTGCAATAGCAACTAATGTTGCCGTGCCAAATGGTGTTGTTATGATTTCACCATCAGCTACATCTCCAGGATTAACCGATCTTAATGATAATGGTTATTTCTTCAGAACTGCTCCATCAGATGCTAGAGGAGGACAAGTCTTAGCGGATATTACAAAGGACAGAAAAGTTAAATCATTAGCTGTAACTCATACTAACAATGACTACGGAAAAGGTTTAGCCGATGTTTATGTAGCTGCAGTTAAAGCTCATGGTATTAAAGTAACAGCTGTTACAGCACACGAAGAAGGTAAAGGTGACTATGGTGCAGAAGTAGCGACACTTGCGGCAGCAGGTGGAGATGCTCTTGCTGTTTTAGGTTACTTAGATCAAGCTGGTGGTAGTATTATTCAAGGATCATTAGACTCTGGATCATTTGATACTTTTGTTCTTTCAGATGGAATGATTGGTGACTCTCTTACTGACAGATTTGGAAAAGATTTAAATAAATCATTTGGATCTTTACCAGGATCAATGGGTAAAGGTGCTGGTATATTTAAAGAAGTTGCTAGCGCTGGTGGTATTGACTCATCAGGACCTTACACAGGTGAAAGTTATGATGCAGCAGCTTTGATCACGCTTGCAATGCAAGCTGGTGGAAAAGCTGACAGAATGACTGTTCAAAAAAATGTAATGTCAGTAGCCAATG
Organism: uncultured Pelagibacteraceae bacterium; assembly: GCA_902564385.1. GTDB lineage: Bacteria > Pseudomonadota > Alphaproteobacteria > Pelagibacterales > Pelagibacteraceae > Pelagibacter. The sequence goes on along the minus strand of CACFAT010000012.1, from coordinate 2,573 downwards.
CTCCTGGAACAAAAATTTATCCAGGTGAATTAAAGAAAGCACTTGATTTATTAGCTAAAGGTAAAGCGGTAAACTATGAAGGTGCTACAGCTGTTGAATTTACAGATGTTGGTGAAGCTTTTGGATCTTTTATTGAAAAAGAAATAAAAGGTGGAAAGTTTAAAGACAAAAAGCAAAGATAATTAGAAATTAAAACCCCAGTTTCTTAACTGGGGTTTTAAAACAAATATTTGTCAGATAAATAAAATACTAATCCTAAAACAATACCTAATAAAATATAATACATTATTGTTTAATAATTTTTTCTGGAATGATTCCTTGTGGTCTATAACGCATTATTAAAAGTAAACCAATTCCAATAACTAAGAATCTAAAATATGGAGCACTTTCAATTAAGTGAACTCTCACTGCATTAGTTTCTGGCAGATGAGATGTAAACAAATTAATTAAAAATAATGCAATTGGAGCAGCTTCGACCCATAAAAACCAAACTACAAATCCCCCCAATATTGCTCCGAAATTATTACCTGTTCCACCTACTATAACCATGACCCAAATTACAAAAGTATATCTCATAGGTCTGTAGCTACCTGGTGTAAACAAACCGTCATTTGTAACCATCATAGCTCCAGCTAAACCAACAATTGCAGATCCCAAAATAAAAATAAGAAGATGCTCTTTAACAATATTTTTACCCATTGCACTTGCCGCCTCCTCATTATCTCTTATAGCTCTCATTTTTCTTCCCCATGGTGAATAAAGGGCTTTCTGGGTCACAATTAACAAGATAATAACAACGGTAAGAAATAAACCTGTAAAACATAATTTTACATAAACTGATGAAGCATCAATAACCATTTGATTTAGAGCTTCTTGCTTATCAGCGATTGAATTAATTAAATTTAAATTTGATGAATTAAATTTTGTAACTAAATTTATAAACCATTCTGAAGTTTGTAGATCTATTTCGTAAGGTGCTGGTCTTTTTAATCCTATTACATTTTTTACACCTCTTGCCAACCATTCCTCATGTTTAATAATTGAAACGATAATTTCTGCTATTAATAATGTTGCAATAGCTAAATAATCTGCACGAAGACCTAATGCGATCTTTCCTATGACAAATGCTAAACTGCCAGCCAAAAGCGCACCGACAATCCAGGAAAATAAAACGGGTAATCCCATGCCACCGAGAAATCCTGTCTTTGCTGGATCAACTGACTCGATCGCCTCTATTCCTGGTGCAGCAGTTACTCTTAATAAAATTATTCCACCTAAAATTACAGACGCTACTGAGTAATTTCTTAATTTAGATTTATCAAATCTGTTAAGTATAAATTTAACGACAAAGATAATTGCAACAATTATCCATATACAAGCTAAAATATTTAAACCTCCAACTTGCCAAGCTTTTTTGACTGGTTCAACCGAAACTAAGACTACAGCTAATCCTCCTAAAGCTGTATATCCCATTATCCCAAAATTAATTAATCCAGCATAACCCCATTGTATATTTGCCCCAATTGTCATAACTGCTGAAATTAAACAATAATTTAAAATAGTTAATGCAATAGACCAGGATTGAAATATCCCAACCAAAATTATTAAAAATATCATGATTGAATATGCGGCGATGACATTTTTATAATTTCTCATATTACTTTTCCTTTAAAGATGCCTGACGGCCTTATTAATAAAACAATTACTAAAATTGAGAATGAAACTGCAAACTTGTAATCTGTCGATAATAACTGGAGTAAAGAGTCTGGCTCAAGATGTTCAGGTAATAGATATGAAATAAATCTTTTGTATGCATAAGTTACAAATATTTCTGCAAAAGCTATAACGTATCCACCTAGGAAGGCTCCAAATGGATTTCCGATTCCCCCAACAATTGCTGCGGCGAATATTGGAAGCATATTATTAAAATAAACAAAAGGTCTATAACTTTTATCTAAACCGTATAATACTCCACCAATAGTAGCCAAAATTCCTGCGATGACCCATGTTATCAAAACAACTCTTTTAGGATCTATGCCAGACAATAATGCTAAATCTTCATTATCCGAATAAGCTCTCATACTTGTTCCAGTTTTAGTTCTATTTAAAAACCAAAACATTATTGAAACAACAATTAAAGTTACGATTATTGTTATTGCTTGTGTTGATTTTAAAGTTATACCTTCTGCAAGACCAGTCATTTCTTTAAATTCTGTTGCTTTAATTATAAATTTTTCACCATCTAAAAATCTTCTATCAGATGGTCCGATGATTATTCTAATTAAGGCTTGAGTGACAAACATTACCCCTACACTAACCATTGCAAACTGAACTGGAGGACTTTTTTTTATCCTGTAATAACTGAAAACAAATTTATCTATGATTAACATATATAAAATCATCATAAGGATGGCGAAAGGAATTGTTAAAAGTGCTGTTGGTAAAACACCTAATCCAAAACCTAAGGACTGAAAATAATATGTTAGAATAACTGCAAACATTGTTCCAAAAGACATCATGTCTCCGGTTGCAAAATTAGCAAATCTTAAAACTGCATAAATTAAAGTAACAAA
>CACFAT010000011.1:15000-17221 GCA_902564385.1 uncultured Pelagibacteraceae bacterium | reverse complement strand
ATACTTATTCTGATTTCAAAAAAAAAATAGCTGTATTATATGATAAGTTAAATCAAAATTTTGATTTAAAAAAAAATCAAATAGATTTGAAAAAATTGGTAAATAAAATTAGTCAAGATTGAATTTTTTATGATAATTTGAATTTTGACTAATCTTTTGCTTATTCTTTTCTAAGAAAAAATTTCCGATAACTAAAATATCTAAATTTGTTCCTATAAAGCAATCATATGCATTTTGAGGACTTTCTACTATAGGCTCACCTCTAACATTAAATGAAGTGTTTACCAATATCGGACAATTTGTAATTTCTTTAAATTTTTTTAGTAATTCGTAAAATTTACCATTTTTATTTTTAGTAACAGTTTGGATTCTTGCTGAATAATCCACATGAGTTACAGCTGGTACATCAGATCTTTTAATATTAAGTTTATCTATACCAAATAATTCTTTTTCTCTTTCATTCATTTCTATTTTTTTAGACTCAAGAATATTAGATACATAAAGCATGTATGGACTTTGATCTTTTAAATAAAACCATTCGCTGACATCATCCATCAAAATGGCAGGCGCAAATGGTCTAAAACTTTCTCTGAACTTTACTTTTAGATTTAAATTTTTTTGCATATCAATTGCCCTTGGGTCACCTAGAATTGATCTAGAACCAAGTGATCTTGGTCCAAATTCCATTCTATCTTGAAACCATCCTACAGCATTTCCTTCAGACAATTTTTTTGCTGTTGATTTTATAAGGTCATCATCATCTAAAAATTTATATACTGCATTTGATTTTTTTAGGACTTTTTCTATGTCTGAATTTAAATATGAATTCCCTAAAAAGGATCCATTCATTTCATCTGCAGTTGAATTTTCTTGTTTGACAACCCTGGTGTTATCTTTTTCGTTGTACCAAAAAGCCAATGCTGCTCCAAGTGATCCACCTGCATCACCTGAGGCAGGTTGTATCCAAATTTTTTCAAATATTTTTTCCTCTAATATTTTCCCATTAGCTACACAATTTAAGGCAACCCCACCAGCTAAACAAATATTTTTGTTAGAATATTTTTTTTTTATATCTCTGCAAATCAGTAAAAGAATTTCCTCAGTAACTTTCTGGATTGATGCAGCAATATCCATATGAAAATTTGATAATTCCTCTCTATCTGGATCTCTAGTCTTTTGACCAAATAAAGTCTCAAATTTTTTATTAATCATTTTTAATTTTGTTGCATAATCGAAGTAACTTTGATCTAATCTAAAAGAACCATCCTGCTTTATATCAATTAAATTTTTTTTTATTTTATCAACATATATAGGCTTCCCGTATGGAGCTAGTCCCATAAGTTTATATTCTCCACTGTTTACTTTAAATCCAGCATAATAGGTGAAAGAGGAATACAGTAATCCTAATGAATGTGGAAAATGAAGTTCTTTTACAATTTCAATTTTATTATTTTTAGCTATAGATAATGTTGTTGTTGCCCATTCACCTACACCATCAGCAGTTAAAATAACAGCTTCATTGAAGGGTGATGGATAAAAAGCACTCGCAGCGTGGCTTAAATGATGTTCAGAGAAATAAATTTTATTAATATTATTAAAAGAACTGTCAATTTCTTTGCAAGATTTTATTATTTGTTTTTTTTGAAATAGTTTATCTTTGATCCAAACTGGTATTGACTTAGAAAATTGCGTAAAGCCTTTTGGGGAATACGCAACATAAGTTTCAAGTAAACGCTCAAATTTCAAAAAAGGTTTCTCATAAAAAACTATAGCTTCGATTTCAGATAATTTTTTGTTGACTATCTTTAATACACATGAAATTGAATTTTTTGGAAAACTTGAATCATGCTTTATTCTTGTAAATCTTTCTTCCTGCACTGCCGCAATTATTTTTCCTTTATGAATAATTGCAGCTGCACTGTCATGGTAAAAAGCTGAGATACCTAAAATGTAAGACATTTTAAAAAAGAGTATAAATAAATGGTGCTACAGCTGTGCCTTGGGTTAACACTATTAGCCCCCCAAAAATTAATAAAATTATAAGTATTGGCAAGAGCCAAAACTTTTTTCTTATTTTTAAAAATCTCCAAAATTCTATTAAAAAATTCATTTTAAAATTGATCTTTCATATTTTTTTCAATTTTATCAGTTTTTAACCAATAACTTTTTTTATCTTTATCAATTTTTATTCCTAAATAATTCTTCTTAAATAATTTAATGA
>CACFAT010000011.1:0-12500 GCA_902564385.1 uncultured Pelagibacteraceae bacterium | reverse complement strand
TATACAAAAGGTACGCCGTCACTCTAAAAAGAGCTTCGACTGATTGTAGGCATGCAGTTTCAGGTTCTATTTCACTCCCCTAATAGGGGTTCTTTTCACCTTTCCCTCACGGTACTAGTTCACTATCGGTCACTGAAGAGTATTTAGGCTTAGAGGGTGGTCCCCCTATATTCGAGCAGGATTTCACGTGTCCCGCTTTACTCAAGAAACTTGTTAAACATTACTCATACGGGACTATCACCCTCTTTGGTTAGTTTTTCCAAACTATTCAGATTTTTTCAACAAATCTACTGGCCTGTTCCGTTTTCGCTCGCCACTACTAACGGAATCTCAATTGATTTCTTTTCCTCCGGTTACTTAGATGTTTCAGTTCTCCGGGTTATCTCTTTAAACCTATGTATTCAGTTTAAAGTAACACATAAAGTGTTGGGTTTCCCCATTCGGAAATTTACGGATCAAAACTTGCATACAGCTCCCCGTAACTTATCGCAGTATACCACGTCCTTCTTCGGCTTTCAGTGCCAAGGCATCCGCCACACGCCCTTAAACGCTTAATTTATGCACAGAAAAAAATTCTGTGTTGAATTAAATTTTTAAAAAATATTCATCTTTTCGAATATTTATTGATTGTTCTTAAACTTTGAACAATCGGATATAGATATTGATAATATATATTAAATTCACGAAATATAATAACTAAGTATTTCTTTTGGTGGAGGATAGCGGGATCGAACCGCTGACCTCCTGAATGCAAATCAGGCGCTCTCCCAGCTGAGCTAATCCCCCAGTAAAAATGGTGGGCCGAGAAAGACTCGAACTTTCGACCCCACCCTTATCAAGGGTGTGCTCTAACCAACTGAGCTACCGGCCCTTTTCGCAGAAGAGTGAAACACTAATTTCAAGAAGAGAAATGAGGACGGTCAACATTATCCTGTTATATTTTTTAGATTAAGAAAAAATTCTTAATCATCCTTAGAAAGGAGGTAATCCAGCCGCAGGTTCCCCTACGGCTACCTTGTTACGACTTCACCCCAGTCGCTGACTATACCGTGGTCAAGGGTTTAAAACCTTGCCTTAAGGTAGAACCAACTCCCATGGTGTGACGGGCGGTGTGTACAAGACCCGGGAACGTATTCACCGCGGCGCGCTGATCCGCGATTACTAGTAATTCCAGCTTCATGTACTCGAGTTGCAGAGTACAATCCGAACTGAGGCATCTTTTTAGGATTTGCTTGACGTCGCCATCTTGCTTCCTATTGTAAATGCCATTGTAGCACGTGTGTAGCCCAACACGTAAGGGCCATGAGGACTTGACGTCATCCCCACCTTCCTCCAGCTTATCACTGGCAGTTCTTTCAGAGTGCCCAACTAAATGATGGCAACTAAAAGTGAGGGTTGCGCTCGTTGCGGGACTTAACCCAACATCTCACGACACGAGCTGACGACAGCCATGCAGCACCTGTGTTTCGTCCGGCCGAACCGAAAACTTTAATCTCTTAAAGTCGCGACGAACATGTCAAGTGTTGGTAAGGTTCTGCGCGTATCTTCGAATTAAACCACATGCTCCACTACTTGTGCGGGTCCCCGTCAATTCATTTGAGTTTTAACCTTGCGGTCGTACTCCCCAGGCGGTGTGTTTAATGCTTTCGCTGCGACACTGAAAATAAATTTCCAACGTCTAACACACATCGTTTACGGCATGGACTACGAGGGTATCTAATCCTCTTCGCTACCCATGCTTTCGTTCCTCAGTGTCAGTAATGATCCAGAAAGCTGCCTTCGCAATTGGTATTCTTTCTAATATCTACGAATTTCACCTCTACACTAGAAATTCTGCTTTCCTCTATCATACTCTAGCTAAAAAGTTTTGATGGCAGTTCCAGAGTTAAGCTCTGGGATTTCACCACCAACTTTTTTAACCACCTACGAACTCTTTAAGCCCAGTAATTCCGAACTACGCTAGGTCCCTTCGTATTACCGCGGCTGCTGGCACGAAGTTAGCCGGACCTTCTTATTCGGGTACAGTCATTTTCTTCCCCGACGAAAGAGCTTTACAACCCAAAGGCCTTCTTCACTCACGCGGCATCGCTGCATCAGAGTTTCCTCCATTGTGCAATATTCCCTACTGCTGCCTCCCGTAGGAGTTTGGGCCGTGTCTCAGTCCCAATGTGGCTGATCATCCTCTCAGATCAGCTATTGATCAAAGTCTTGGTAGGCCATTACCCCACCAACAAACTAATCAAGTGCAGGCTCATCCTCTGGCGCATAAAGCTTTCTCCGTTAAGACTTATGAGGTATTAGCACAAGTTTCCTCGTGTTATTCCTCACCAAAGGGAAGATACCTACATGTTACTCACCCGTCTGCCACTAAGTATTGCTACTTCGTTCGACTTGCATGTATAAGGCGTGCCGCCAGCGTACGTTCTGAGCCATGATCAAACTCTCAAGTTTAAAAACGGCGCACACTAGCTTCTATATAAATACTAAGAATAATATTTATATAATGTTGAAGTGTGTACGACAAATTTTGGTAACCTTAACCGTCCACACTTCTCTTCTTAAAATATTAACAAATTAAATAGCTAATTGGGATTAATCCCAATAAATAACATTTTTTAAATGTTGAGTGGAACGCTTATAAATAATAATAATAAGAAATCAAGGTATTAGATTAATAAAAAATGCTGTAAAATGCCCTAAAAATCAAGGTTTTTTACAAACTGTTATGAAATTGTTTAAAATTGACATCTATAAAGAGTTTTCAGTTTTTTTCTGGTTAATTTTAATAACATCTTTAGGTATCATTGTATCAACGATTTATTCTAACAATAAAGAAGAGGAAACAAATCAAATTAGGTCTTCATTTGAAAATATTTATCTAAAAAAAACAATAAAAGAAATTACTAATAATTTAGAACCAAGATATGAAGTAATAAACTATGTCTCAAAGGCAGGAGATACACACCAAAATGTAATCAACAATTTAAATGTTGATAAAAAAGAAAAAAAATTGCTACTTGATGCAATATTAAAAAATAAATCCTTAAAAATTTTAAGAATTAATCAGAAATTTACTTTTAAGCTAGATAATTTAAACAAAAGAAAAATTATTGAATTTAAAATTCAAACTGACAAAAAAAGTGAAATATTATTTGAAAGAAGCTCTAATAATAATGAATATGTATCAAAAAAAATTGAAAAAAATTATACAAAAAATTTAGTCTACAAAGAAACAATAATTACAGATAGTCTTTATAACAGTGCAATTAATTTAGGGATAAAACCAAATATAATTATTGAATTTGCTAGACTTTATGGATTTCAAGTAGATTTCCAGAGAGACATCTGGAAAAATGATAGTTTTCAAATTATTTATGAGGAGTTTGTGAATGAAGACAAAGAGATTGTAGATACAGGTATAATAATATTTGCAAATTTAAATTTACAAAATACTGATTTACAACTCTATAAATATGAATATGAAAAAAACAAAATAGATTATTTTGATGAAAACGGGAAAAGTATTAAAAAAACTTTAATGAAAACTCCAATTAATGGGGCAAGATTGTCATCCTCTTATGGAAAGAGGAAGCATCCAATTTTAGGATATACAAAAATGCATACTGGAACTGACTTTGCTGCACCAATGGGTACTCCAATAATGGCATCGGGGGATGGAAAAGTAACTAAGGCTGGTTGGTGTGGTGGTGGAGGTAATTGCGTAAAAATTAAACATAATACAACTTATCAAACAGTATATGCACATATGTCGAAATTTGGTAGGGGAATAAAAAAAGGTACAAGAGTGAAACAAGGTCAAATAATTGGATATGTTGGATCAACTGGTTTGTCTACTGGTCCACATTTGCATTATGAAGTTATAGAAAATGGAAGAAAAATTAATTCACAAAAATTAAAGCTACCATCAGGAAAAATTCTAAAAGGGAATGAGAGAAAAAAATTTGAAGTTTCAAAAATTAAGATCGATGTTTTGAAATCAAATCTGATTTCTAAACTTAACTAATCGACCTTACTTAAGTTTTCTATTTTGGTGTCTTTTTCTTTAGGATTGTTATCTTCTTTATCTTTCTTAAAATCTTGTTCGATAACATTATTTTTTTCAGTTTGGTTTTTATTTACTTCTTGAAGACTTAATATTCTTAAAAAATGGTCTGCGTGCTGTAAATAATTTTCTGAAAGTATCTTATCTCCAGATGAAAGTGCTTCCCTTGCTAAATTATTATATTTTTCTACTAATTTTGAAGCGTTTTGATTATTTCTACTTGGATTTCTGTATTTGAAATCTGAACCATTGGTAAACTCATTGTTATTTTTATGACCAATTGAAATTCTTTTTCTAAAATTTCGATCGTTATTTGATTTAAATCTATTTTTCCTATTATTATTTCTGTAATTGTTCATTAAATTATCTTTGTAGATATTATTACTCTAGGGATTGATTGAAAATCATTACAAACTTTATTTATATAAAATCCATTCTTTTTCAATAAATTAATAGCATGTATCATCTGCTTATTACCTATTTCAAATATTAGTTTGCCGTTTTTTTTTAACAAATTTTTGCTTTTTAATATTAATTTTTTAATTTCACTTAAACCATCGACTCCACCTTCAAGGGCAACATGTGGTTCAAATCTTACGTTTTTTCCTAATCTTTTATATTCGATACTGTTTATATATGGAGGATTAGAAACAATGAAATCATATTTATTACCCAGATATTTGTCAACATTGATATTAACAAATTTAACTTTATTTTGAATGTGATGCATTTTTGCATTGCTAAATGCGATATTTATAGCTTTTTTACTTATATCCAAAGCAGTTCCAATTGAATAAGGTCTCTCTTTAATAATCGATAAAATTATACATCCTGATCCAGTGCCTATATCCAAAAAATGTTTTGAGGATCTAAAATTTGTCAATTTTAACACCTCCTCAACAATTATCTCTGTCTCTGGCCTGGGTATTAAAACATTATTATCTACTACAAAATTAAATTTCCAGAATTCTTTTTTTTTAAATATATATGCAATTGGTTCTTTTTTTTTTCGTCTCTCAATTAATTTTTTAAATTTGTTTAATTTAATTTTATCTATCTTTTTTTGTAAATTTACTAATAGCTCTTCTCTTGAAACTTTCATAGCTTTAGCTAAAAGAAGTTCACAATCTAACTTATAGCTTTCTATATTACTTGATTTAAGTATACTATTTCCATATCTTAATGTTTCTAAGCAATTCATTGATCTATAGTTGTAAGTTGATCTTGTTGTGCCTGTAAACTTAAACTTTCGATCATTTCATCAAAAATTTCACCTTCCATAAATTCCTCTAATTTGTGCAAAGTTAGGTTGATTCTATGGTCTGTAACTCTACCTTGAGGAAAATTATATGTTCTTATTCGCTCTGATCGGTCACCTGTTCCAATTTTATTTTTTCTATCCTTTGATCTCTCTTGATCTATTTTTTGTCTTTCATAATCGTATATTCTAGATTTTAATATCTTTAATCCTTTTTCTTTATTCCTTATTTGTGACTTTTCATCTTGCTGGCTCACAACAATCCCTGTTGGAATATGAGTTATTCTAACTGCTGAATCTGTAGTATTAACACTTTGTCCTCCAGGGCCACTGCTTCTAAAGACATCAATTCTTAAATCTTTTTCGTCTAATTTTATATCTAAATCTTCAGCTTCTGGTAAAACTGCGACTGTTGCTGCTGAAGTATGAACTCGTCCTTGAGTCTCGGTATCTGGTACTCTTTGAACTCTGTGAACTCCACTTTCATATTTTAATGAAGAGTAAATATTTTTTCCTTTAACTAAAGCTATAACTTCTTTTAACCCACCAGCATCACTTTTAGAAATCGAAATAACCTCAATATCCCACTTTTTTTTTTGACTAACTTTTTCATACATTTTAAATAAATCTGAAGCAAATAAGCTTGCTTCGAGACCTCCTGTGCCAGCTCTAATTTCAATTATTGCATTTTTGCTATCAGCAATATCCTTAGGAAGTAAAAATAATTTTAATTTTTTTTCATTTATAATGAAATTTTTTTTTAATTTATCAAGCTCAATATTTGCAAACTCTTTCATTTCAATATCTGAGTTTTTATCATTAATTATAATATTTAAATCCTCATTTTCTTTTTGAAAATTCAGATACTCTTTTGCCTGCTTAATTATTTCATTTAAGTTAGAATATTCTTTAGAGATTTCTGCATATTTTTTCTTGTTGATCTCACCTGAGGAAAGTTCTTTTTCAAGTTCGATGTGTCTTTCTATTAGACTTTTAACTTTTTCCAGGGGAAGCATTTATTTATTTTGTAAATTAGATACCTTTTCTTCAACTAAAGTTACAATTTTATCAATCATATCATTAGTTGTAACTTTTTCAGTCTCTAAACCATTTAAATAAAGCATATGATTACCTTTTCCCCCACCAGTAATACCTATTTCTGTTTGCTTGGCTTCTCCTGGTCCGTTAACAACACATCCTATAATTGACAAAGTTATAGGTTCTTTAATATGTGACAATTTCTTTTCCAATTTTTTTACAGTTTCAATGACTTGAAAAGCTTGTCTTGCACAGGAAGGACATGAAATTATCTTAACACCTCTATTTCTTAAATTTAGAGATTTTAAAATTTCATTTCCAACTTTTATTTCTTCAACTGGATCATCAGAAAGTGAAACTCTAATTGTATCTCCTATGCCATCTAATAATAAATTCCCAAATCCAATTGATGTCTTAATACTTCCTGGTAAATAACTTCCTGCCTCAGTAATACCCAAATGAAGTGGATAATCTGTTTTATCTGATAATAACTTATATGCAGCTATTGACAAAAATACATCTGAGGATTTGACACTAATTTTGAAATTTGAAAAATCCATATCCTCAATTATTTTTATATTTCTCATCGCACTTTCAACCAAGGCTTCAGGACAAGGTTCCTTATATTTTTCAAGAATATCTTTTTCAAGTGATCCTGCGTTAACTCCAATCCTTATAGAACAATTATTATTTTTAGCTGCTGAGATAATTTCTGCTACTCTTTTTATGTCTCCTATATTCCCTGGATTTATTCGAAGACAGTCTGCTCCATTCTCCGCCGCTTCAATTGCTCTCTTATAATGAAAGTGGATATCTGCTACTATTGGAATATCCACATGTTTTAATATAGTTTTTAACGAATCTGTCGAATTACTATCAGGGCATGAAACTCTTACAATATCTGCACCAGCCTCTGTAACTTTATTGATCTGTTCTATCGTGGATTTGTGATCGGTGGTCAATGTATTAGTCATTGTTTGAACTGTAATTGGGTTATTTCCACCAACTTTAACTTTCCCAACTTTTATTTCTTTTGTTTTCTTTCTGTTAATATTTCTAAATGGTCTAATTTCAGATATCATTTGTCTAAGTTAAATTCTTGATGCAAGCACTTTATGGCTTTTGTAGCATTAGCTCTTTTTATTAAAACTGATATTTTTATTTCTGATGTTGAAATAACCTGTATATTTATATTTTTTCTTGCAAGTGCTTGAAACATTCTAAATGTTACTCCTGGGGTTGTAACCATTCCAACGCCTATAATTGACACTTTTGATACATTTTTGTCGAAAATCATTTTTTTAAAACTAATACTTTTATTTTTATTTATAATTTTTTTTGTTTTATTTAAATCATGAGACTTAATAGTAAAAGTAAGGTCAGTTTCTTTTCCGTCAGATGATATATTTTGAACTACCATATCTACATTAATTGAATTTTGTGAAAGAGGTTTAAATATTGAAGCTGCTATGCCTGGTCTATCTTTTACTCCTATTAATGTTACTTTTGCATCATTATCTGTAGAGGAAATTCCTGTAATAATTTTGTTATTTATAATATTTTTTCGTTTAGTTATTAATGTACCCGTTCTATTTACAAAAGATGATTTTACTTTAATATTTATTCTATTTAGTCTTGCGTCCTGAATAGATTGTGGTTGCATTACTTTTGATCCCAATGAGGCCATTTCTAACATTTCCTCATATGATATATTTTTAATTTTTTTTGCAGATTTTAGTTTATTTGGATCAGTTGTATATACTCCTTCTACGTCGGTGTATATTACACATCGTGTAGCTTTAAAAAACTTTGCAAACATAATTGCGCTTGAATCAGATCCGCCACGTCCAATAGTTGTAATGTTTAAATTTTTATCCACGCCTTGAAAGCCAGCTATAATTGGGATACCTCCAGATTTTAAATATTTTAAAATTTTATTTTTATTTATAGATTTAATTCTTGAATATTTATGTTTTCCCTCTGTTAAAATTGGAATTTGCCATGCCATCCAAGATTTTGATTTTATACCATTTGCTAATAGTTGACCTGCCAATAATGAACAAGATATTTGCTCACCTGCAGAAACCAAAGTATCATATTCATGGTCAGAAAAATTTTCACTAATCTGTCGAGACATATTAATCAATTTGTTAGTAGTTCCACTCATTGCAGATGATAAAACTATTATCTTATATTTTTTTGAGTAAGATTTAATTATTTTAGCTACTTCTTTAATTCTTTTAACAGATCCAACAGATGTACCGCCAAATTTTAATACAATAATTTTCATTGGTAGTTTTATTTACAAGCTTTATAATATTGATAAAATACATCTAACTTATAATGTCAATAAAGAATGAGCAATAATACTATAAACAAGGAAGAAGTAGAAAAATTTAGCAAAATAGCTGATGAATGGTGGAATCCAAATGGTAAATTTAAACCACTTCATAGATTTAATCCTATAAGAATAGAGTACATAAAAAATAATATTATCAAAGATTTCAAAATTAGTTCAAATCATAAACCTCTAAAAGGAATTAGCATTCTTGATATTGGATGTGGAGGAGGACTATTATCTGAACCTCTTTCAAGACTTGGAGCAGATGTTGTTGGTATCGATGCGTCTAAAAAAAATATTGAGATTGCAAAACATCATTTGAAAAAAAGTAATTTAAACATTCAATATTATTGTGCATCACCAGAGAATCTTTCTTATAAAAAAAAATTTGATGTAATTCTTAATATGGAAATAGTCGAGCATGTTGAAGATATTCCTGAATTTATAAATCAGAGTGTTAAATTTTTAAAAGTTAACGGAGTAATGTTTATTGCAACTTTAAACCAAACATTAAAATCTTATATATTTGCAATAATAGGCGCTGAGTATATTTTAAGATGGCTTCCAATTGGAACACACGACTGGAATAAATTTGTGAAACCTGAAAAATTAGAAAATATTTGTAATAAAAACTCACTTGAATTAAAAAAAATAGATGGAGTTAAATTTAATCCACTTTTAAATAAATGGAAACTTTCAAGTGACAAATCAATAAATTACATAACAAAATACAAAAAGAATTAATTCTCTTTATCTTCAATCCATGGAATAGTTGATGTACTTATTCCTTCTTCTTTAAGTTCCTTTACATCCTCAATTGATGCTTTTCCATAAATATTTTTTTTATTTTTTTTTTTATTATAGTGAATAGATCTTGCCTCATAAGCAAAATTTTCACCAACATATTCAAAGTTTTCTTGTATAAATCTTTGATATTCTCTAAGCACTTTCCTTACATTTTTATTGTGTTTTAAAGATTTTTCTTTTTTAAAATTGACTTTCGCTAAATTAGGCTTCATTAAGGATTTTTCAATTTCTTGAGAATTGCAATCTTGACAATTAATAAGTTTTAATTTTTTTAATTTATCAAATTCTTTTGAGCTCGCAAACCAGCTTTCAAATTCAATGTTGCAACTTTTACAAATTAGCAAATATTTTATCATTGGATTTACTTAATTGTATTATAGTAGATTTCAATACCTAGGATCTATAATCTGAATTAATATCAATATATTCCTTAGACAGATCCATGGTATAAGCTGTAAATTCTTTATTTCCAATAGATAGATCAACTGTTATCTCTATTTTTTCGTTTTTCATGTAATCACTCAAAATATTTTCATTATAGTTTTTATCTAGCTTGCCATCTTTAAGTATTATATTTGATCCCATTAATATCGATAATTTTTCATCGTTAACAGTTGCACCACTCTTTCCAATTGCCATTGCTATTCTTCCCCAATTAGGATCTTGTCCAAAGATTGCTGTTTTAACTAATGGTGAGTTAGCAATTGAGAAACATATATTTTTAGCATCTTTATCTGTTTTGCTATTAATGCATTTTATAGTAACAAACTTGGTTGCTCCTTCGCCGTCACTTGCAACTCTTTTTGCTAAGTTTAGCATAACCTGATGAACACTGTTTATAAATTGCTTTAATTTTGGATCTTTAAAACTTTTTATCTCTTTGTTGTTAGCTTTACCAGTTGAAAAAATAGATACCATATCATTTGTGCTAGTATCTCCGTCACATGTAATGGCATTAAATGTAGTCTTAATATTTAAATCAAGCACCTGTTTCAAAATTGATGAAGAAATATTCGCATCAGTAAAAATAAATCCTAAAGTTGTTGCCATATTTGGAAAAATCATCCCTGATCCTTTTGCAACACCATATATCTTTATAATTGAGCCACCTATTTTACATTCTGCCATTGATAATTTTGGTTTCGTATCTGTTGTCATAATTCCAAGTGCTGCTTTGATCCAAATTAGTTTATTTTGATTATATTTTATTTTTTCAACTAAATTTTTTGTGTTATTTAATATTATATTTTCTGGAAATTTTTCTCCTATAGTTCCTGTGCATGCAAACAATATTTGGGTAGGCTTGATTTCTTTTGGTTTGTCTTCATCTGAAATTTGTTTTGATGTTAATAATTTTGATAAATTTAAGGAGATTTTTTTTAGAGAATTATAACCTTCTTTTCCAGTCAAAGCATTCGCGTTTCTTGTATTGATTAAAATTCCAAAAATTTTTTTATCTTTTATTTTTTTATTCCATTTTATATTTTCGGAGACTAATTTAGATTGCGTGTAAACATTTGCATAATTGGCACCATCCCTGAAATAAAATAAAACTAAATCGTCTCTTTTTTTATCATAAAGACCACAGCTAATAGTTGAGATTGATAATCCATCTATATGCTCGAGATCTTGAAAATGTCCTATCTTAGAGTCCTTATGTTTCTTATCAAAAAAGTTGTTTATACCAAAATCCATGCTATTTAATTTTTTAAATAAATAACTATATAATTTATTATTATTAAAACATCAAAAATATGCTTAACCCCTTAAACATTATTAGTAAATTTATAAAAAGTGGTAACCAAAAAGAATTAGATAGAATTCAGAAAATTGTAAAACAGATTAATTTACTTGAAAACGATATCAGCAAAATCGAAGATAAAAATTTCTCTACAAAAACAAATGAATTTATATCCAGATTAAAAGAAGGAGAAAAATTAAACGATTTATTGCCTGAGGCATTTGCGATGGTAAGAGAAGCTTCAAAAAGAATAAATAATGAAAGACATTTTGATGTTCAGTTAATTGGTGGAATTGCCTTACACGAAAATAAAATTGCAGAAATGAAAACGGGCGAAGGTAAAACGCTTACTATTGTGCTTGCCGCATATCTCAATGCGTTGGAAAAAAAGGGTGTACATATAGTTACTGTAAATGATTACTTGGCAAAAAGAGACAGTATAAACATGGGCAAAATTTATAATTTATTGGGGTTAACATGCGGGTTTATAAATTCAGATCAATCAGATGAGGAACGTAAAGAAAATTATAAAAAAGACATAACTTACGCTACTAACAGTGAGTTAGGTTTTGACTATTTAAGAGATAACATGAAATATTCAAAAGATGAAATGGTCTTGAGGGAACATAATTTTGCAATAGTTGATGAGATTGATTCTTGTTTAATCGATGAAGCTAGAACCCCTTTAGTTATTTCTGGTGCAGCAGAAGATAAAACTATGCAATATATTGCAGTAGATAAATTAATTAAAAACCTAAAAAAAAAAGATTTTGACTTAGATGAAAAAGAAAAAAATATTCTTTTAACAAATGAAGGAATAGATAATGTTGAAAAAATATTTTCTGATGCTGGTATTTTAAAAAATAACAATTTTTATGACCCAGAAAATTTACATTTAGTTCATCATGTAAACCAAGCTTTAAGGGCAAATTATTTATTTGAGAATGGAAGAGATTATATAGTTAAAGATAACGAAATAATTATAATTGACGAACAAACAGGTAGGCAATTGCCAGGTAGAAGATTTGGTGATGGACTTCATCAAAGCTTAGAAGCTAAAGAAAAAATAGAAGTTAAAGCTGAAAATCAAACACTAGCATCAATAACCTATCAAAATTTTTTTAAGTTGTATGATAAATTGGCAGGCTGCACAGGAACAGCACAAACAGAGTCTGCAGAATTTTTTGAAATTTATAACTTGCCGGTTTTGCAGATACCTACTAACAAAGATATGATAAGAAATGATCTTAAC
>CACFAT010000010.1 GCA_902564385.1 uncultured Pelagibacteraceae bacterium | reverse complement strand
TGCAAACGCAGGCAAAATAAATTCTGTAATTATTACAACCAGTATATCAGGAAGAGGTGTTGACATTAAGTTGGGTGGACAAAATCAATCTGAAAAAGATGATGTGAAAAAAAAGGGAGGTCTATTTGTAATCGGAACCGAAAGAATGGAAAGTAGAAGAGTTGATAATCAAGCAAGAGGGAGATCAGGAAGACAAGGAGATGAAGGCAGTTCAATATTTTTTGTAAGTTTAGAAGATGATTTGATGAGATTATTTGGCTCAGAAACCATGAATTCAATGCTAGAAAAACTTGGTCTTAAAGATGGCGAAAGTATTGATCATCCTTGGATAAATAAAGCAATTGAAAGAGCGCAACAAAAAGTTGAAGCAAGAAACTTTGATATCAGAAAAACACTTATTAAATTTGATAATGTTCTTAATGACCAAAGACATGTAATTTTTGAACAACGAAAAAATGTAATAGATAACAAAGAAAAACAGAATTATTCAGATATTTTCCTTGAAGAAATTTTAGAAGATTTAAAAAGACAAAAAATATTATATGAAAAATCTCCAAATTCTAAAGAATTTCCTAATGCTTTAAAACAGACTTTAGGTAAATCAATAACTGATGATGAATTAGATAAAATTTTAAATTCAGATCTAAAAACAATGGAAAAAAAAATAAAGGATAAATTTATAAGTAATAGAGATGAAAGAAATAATTTATTAGGCGTTGAGCAGGGAAAAGAAATTGAAAAAAGAATATTAGTACAAATTATAGATCAAAACTGGAAATCACATATTCAATACCTAGAGCAATTAAGACAAGTAATTGGTTTAAGATCTTATGGACAAAGAGATCCTTTAGTAGAATACAAAAAAGAAGCTTTTCTATTATTTGAAAATTTGCTGGGAAAATTAAAAACTGATCTTGTAACAATGCTTTTAAATTTAAAAATAATACAAAAAGAAGAGGAAGATAATTCTCAAAACAAAGTGAAAGAAAACTTAAAATCTATTGCAAAAAGTAAAATTGGAAGAAACGAACCTTGCCCATGTGGATCTGGGAAAAAATATAAACACTGCTGTGGTGCCTTATAATTTAAAAAATCACTATTAATAAAATTAATATTATAAGAATTGATGTAATTGAAATAAATAATTTTTTATTCAATTTAATATTCGAAATCAAATTTTGAAGGAGATTATATTTAATAGTAAGTTTGTCTTGATGTGCTGCATTAGTACTGAAACCTTTATTCCTCCCAATATCCAAAAACTTATTCTTTCTTTGATTTAATATTTCCTCTTCATTTAATGTAAGAAACTTACTTAGATTTCTATCAATAGCATTACGCACATTATCTAAAATAAGATCTTTATCTCGATGTGCACCCCCTAAAGGTTCGGGTATTATCTCATCAATTATTTCTAGTTTTAAAAGATCTTTCGCTGAAAGTTTCATTGCTTTAGCTGCTTCTAAAGTCTTTGTTGGATCTCGCCAGAGTATAGTTGCACATCCCTCTGGAGATATTACTGAATATATTGCATTCTCTAACATCAATACTTTACTTGAAGAAGCTAATGCAATAGCACCACCAGAGCCTCCTTCGCCTATAATTATAGATAAAGTCGGAACAGTCAGTTGCATAGAACATTCAATAGACTTTGCAATTGCTTCAGCCTGTCCTCTTTCTTCAGCTCCAACTCCAGGGTAAGCACCTGGTGTATCAACAAAATTAATTATTGGTATTTTGAATTTATTAGCTAAATTCATTAACCTTATTGTTTTTCTGTAACCTTCTGGTCTCATCATCCCAAAATTTCTCTCAATCCTTGAGTCTAAATTTTCACCTTTTTCCTGTCCAATAACTAAAACTGACTTAGAATTAAATTTACCAAAACCACATATTACAGATTTATCCTCTCCATAAAATCTATCTCCTGAAAGTGAAATAAATTCATCAAATAAATTATCAATAAAAAATTTTGATTTAGGTCTATCCTCATGTCTTGCAACCAATGTTGTCTGCCATGCATCTAGATTTGAATATACATCTTTAAGTTTTTTATCTATTTCATTTTGTAAATCCGTTATTTTACTTGTATCAACTTCTGAAATACCGTCATGATTATAAGGATCTTTTAATTTATCTAATTCTGTTTCTAAGTTTTTTATATCAGTCTCAAAATTTAAATAATTTTTCATTACTTTATTATATATAATTTTTAGGCGATAAAATGATCAAATTACAAAAATTATATTCTTTTCGGATGAAAAATAACATTTTTTTAAATAAAGTAATGACATAATTTATCGATTATCATATACAACGGTTTCTAAATTTTAAAAATTATGAGTAATTCATTTATTAAAATAAATACTTTATCTGTTTCTAAGAATCTGGCTGATTTTGTAAAAAATGAACTTCTTACAGGATTAGATATTAACGAAAAAGATTTCTGGGATGGATTTGATAAAAGTATTAATGAACTTGCACCAATCAATAAAAAGTTATTGGAAGTTCGCGAAACTCTTCAATCTGAAATTGATTTATGGTTAAAAAAAAATAGAAATGGAGAATTTAATCATCAAGAGTATAAGAATTTTTTAAAAGAAATTGGATATTTAAAAGAAGAAGGGAATGATTTTAAAATAGAGACCAAAAAACTTGACAGTGAAATTTCAAGCATTGCAGGTCCTCAACTTGTAGTTCCTATAATGAACTCTAGATACACATTAAATGCTGCTAATGCTAGATGGGTAAGTCTTTACGATAGTTTATATGGAACAGATTTAATTGAGTCAGAAGAAACTGGAAGTCAAAAGTATGATCCTCTAAGAGGACAAGAAGTAATAAGATATGCACGTGAATTTCTAAATGACCACTTCTCTATCGATGAACTTCATTGGAAAGATATTAATGGATTTAAAATAAAGGGAAGTGACTTAAAAATTTTAAAAGATGATAAAGAGTTTGAGCTAGTAGATAAAAATAAATTTATTGGATACAGAGGAGAGCCTAATAATCCAACAACAATAATTTTAGAAAATAATAATTTAAAAGTTGAGATAATAATTAACCCAAAAGCATTCAGTGCTGTTCAAGATGCTGCGGGAATTAGTGACATAATTATAGAATCTGCAATATCTACAATATGTGATAACGAAGATAGTGTTGCAGCAGTAGACTCAGACGATAAAATATTATGTTACAGAAATTGGTTAGGCTTGATGAAAGGAACTCTAAAATCTATTTTCGAAAAGGATGGAAAAACTTTAGAAAGAAAACTTAATCCAGATAGAAGTTATATTTCAAAAGATAATAAAAAAGAAAAATTACATGGTAGAAGTTTACTTTTAATTAGAAATGTTGGTCATCTAATGACCAATTCAGCAATTATTTTAGAAGATGGTTCTGAAGTCCCAGAAGGTATCATGGATGCATTTATTACAACTGCTGCAGCAATTCATGATTTAAAAAAAAAAGGTAACTCAAGAACTGGATCTATATATATTGTAAAACCGAAAATGCATGGACCAGAGGAGACTGCTTTTACAGATAAAATATTCACAAGAGTTGAAGAAGTATTAAAACTTGAAAAGAATACAATTAAATGTGGTATTATGGATGAAGAGAGAAGAACATCTGTAAACTTAAAAGAATGTATTAGAACATTAAAAAGCAGGGTTTTTTTCATTAATACAGGTTTTTTAGACAGAACCGGAGATGAAATGCATACATCAATGGAAGCAGGTCCAATGATAAAAAAAGGTGACATGAAAAAATCAAAGTGGATAGCTGCTTATGAAGATAACAATGTTGATGTTGGTTTAAAATGTGGATTTTCAGGTGTTGCACAAATAGGCAAAGGTATGTGGGCTATGCCAGATAAAATGAAAGACATGATAGATCAAAAAATATCACATCTTGAAGCCGGTGCGAATTGTGCTTGGGTACCATCTCCCACTGCAGCTTCTTTGCATGCAATGCATTACCATAAGATAAACATTTTTGAAAAGCACAAAAAATTAAATGAAAATAAAATTAATTACATTGATAATTTATTAACAATACCAATTGCGGATAGACCTAATTGGAGCAAAGAAGAAATAAATAATGAGTTATGTAACTCAGCTCAAACAATTTTAGGATACGTTGTTAGATGGGTAGATCAAGGGATAGGGTGCTCTAAAGTTCCAGACATAAACAATGTTGGATTAATGGAGGATAGAGCAACACTAAGAATATCATCCCAACATATAGCAAACTGGTTGCACCATGGTATTTGCTCAAATAGACAAGTTTTAGAAATTCTAAAAAAAATGGCAAAGATTGTTGATAAACAAAATCAAGGAGATTCAGAATATCAAAATATGTCACCTAATTTTGACAAGTCAATCTCTTTTAAAGCAGCATGTGAATTGATTTTCCATGGCAAGTCACAACCATCGGGCTATACTGAACCTTTATTACATTTAAATAGGTTAATTAAAAAAAGTTAGTTACTAATTTATAAATCTTTTCTATTTTTAAAAGCAGATATAAGCGTTCCATCATCTGAGGTTTCGATTTCTCCACCAACTGGCAAACCTTGAGCTAATTTTGATATTTTCACATTTACATTTTTTAAGCTGTCCTGAATATAAAAAGCGGTAGTTTGTCCTTCAACGGTAGCACTAGTTGCTAAAATTACTTCATCAATATTATCATTTTTTATTCTTTCTATCAGAGGATTAATAAGCAAATTTTCTCTATTATTTCCGTTAGTGCTATCAGAGATCGTGCCTCCTAAAATATGATAGTAGCCTTGATAAATAGATGAGCTTTCTATTGCCCATTGATCCGAAATGTTTTCAACAACGCATATTTTGCTAAATTTTTTATTTTTATCTTCGCAATTATTGCAAGGATTATTATTAGATTTTAATGTTCCACAAATTTTGCAACGTTCAATATTTTTAAACACATCACTAAGATTGTTAGCCAAAGGTCTTAATATTTCTTGGCGATTATTAATCATTTTTAAAATTATTCTTTTTGCAGACTTTGGTCCAAGACCTGGCAATTTAGATATTAATTTAATTAAATTTTCTATTTCAGGAAGATTTTGCATTTAATTATAAAGGCCACTTAAATCCAGGTACTCCTAATCCACCAGTTGCTTTAGATATTTCTTCAGAGGTTTTTGATTTTAGTTTATTTTTAGCATCATTGTGTGCAGCAATTATTAAATCCTGAATTATCTCTTTATCTTCTTTCAGTACTTTATCGCTTAATAAAATTTTAGTCATCTCCCCATCACCATTAAGCGTAATTTTAACTACATCTCCTCCAGAAACACCATTAACCTCAATTTTTTTAAGATTCTCTTGGCTTTCTTTCATTTTTTTTTCTATCTCCTTTGCCTTTTCAAGAATTTTATTAAAATCAGTCATTTTTTTTTTCAATATCTATTAATTCAATATCAGGAAGTGCTTTCAATAAGTTTTTAAATTCTTTTGAGCTTTCATATTCTTTAATATTTTTTTCTTTAAGAGCCCTTTTTTTCTCTTTTTCACTCACTGCACCTTTTTCCTTTGAAAAAGAAATCAGCCATCGGTTTTTAGTCCAATCATATAATTTTTCAGATAAATCTTTTACAAAATTCTTGTTTAGTTTGTCATTAAAAGATATTTCGATATTCATATTTGAAAAAGAAACTAAATTTACATTATTTTCTAATTCATATTTTAGTTTCATTTCTTTTTTTTGAATACACATTTCAATTAAATCTTCAAAATTATTGATCTCTAAAGTATTTTTTTTTTCGATTTTTTCATCCTCTTGTTTAATATTTTTAAGCTGGTTAACTACATCTCTATTAGTAGTATTTTTTATATCTACATCTTTCATTTGAGTATTTTTTATTTTATTTTGGTGATTATTTTGTTTTACATTTTTTTTTTTTAAATAAGCTAATTGAATAAGAAACATCTCAATTAATAAGTTTGGATTAGCAACAATTTTTATTTCTTTTAATGTTTTTATAGTAAATTCCCAAAATAATAATATTGCATTTTGATCTAGATCTTTTGACAAAGAGTTGATTTTTTTGTAATCACTATCGATCAATGTAAAATTATTCTCATCATTATCTATGAGTGATATATTCTTCAAATAATATAGTATTTCTAGAAAGTCATTTAGGAATAAGTCAGGTTCAATACCTGAATTATAGAGTTTTCTGTAATAATTTATTATTTTTTCTTCATTACCTAAAAAAATTATTTCCAATAAATCTATGTATGAACTTTTATTAACATAACCAAAAATCTTTTGAGCATCTTCAAATGTCAGATGATTTTCATTTATAGAAATAGTTGCTCTATCAAGTAGAGATAATGCATCTCTGACAGATCCTTCTGATAGTTTAACTATTAATTTAATTGCATTATCCTCGACATCTTTTTTTTCTTTTAATGATATATTTTTTTAAATAATTAAATAATTCCTCAGACTTAATTCTCGATAAGTCATATCTTTGGCACCTAGATATCACAGTAATAGGAATTTTTTTTACTTCAGTTGTTGCAAAAATAAATTTTAAATATTTTGGAGGTTCTTCTAATGTTTTAAGTAATGCATTAAATGCTTGTTTGCTTAACATGTGCACTTCATCGATGATAAAAATTTTAAATTTTGCTAATGATGGTGGGTATCTAGAAAATTCTATTAGCTCCCTTACATCATCTACTCCTGTTTTGCTTGCTGCATCCATTTCAAGAACATCAATATGATTTGAATTTGCAATGGGGTCGCAATGACTGCATTTTTTTTCACACTTCCCTTCAAGGGTGTGCTCACAGTTTAGTGCTTTAGCTACAATTCTTGCAAATGTAGTCTTTCCAATTCCCCTTATGCCGGTAAACAAAAAAGCATTAGCTGAACTATTATTTTTAATTGAATTATAAATTGTGGTTGCAATTTCCTCATGCCCAATCAAATCTTTAAATGTTTGGGGTCGATATTTTAATGCTAGAACTTGAGATTTTATTGTCATAATAGGAGACCTACCAACCTGGAAAAAACTCATTACCCTTGCTCTTTTTCAAGTCTGGGGGAGTTCATGGTAATCCCACCTGGAAGGCCTCCAAGTGTATTATAACAATAAATTTTTCTAATCTACAATAAAGTTAATTATTTTTTTTCTCTAAAATTATGGGCTTTATAAACACCTAGTACGTGCATGTCTTCACAGTGAAAAGCTAATTCCTCTAAAGAATTTTTAATTTTTGTTTCATCTAAATGTCCGTCAATATCACATAAAAAAAAGAACGATGAAAATGAATTTTTCTCAGGAAAACTTTGAAGCTTAGTCATATTCACTCCATTAATTGCAAATCCTGATAGGGCCGAATATAATGCGGCAGGTTTATCTCTTAATTTAAACAAAAATGAGGTAATATATTTATCATTATCAATTTCAGGCTGCACGATATCTTTTCCCATTATTAAGAATCTTGTATAGTTATCTTTATCATCTTGAATATTCTCTTTCAAAACTTCAAGATTGTATATTTCAGCACTTAGTTTTGATGCTATTGCGGCCTTGCTTTTATCTTTTGCCTCTGAAATATATTTAGCAGATCCTGCAGTATCTGCTCTTACATTACCAAATAGATTACTTTTTTTTAAAAATTCAGAAGCTTGGCTCAATGCTTGAGCATGTGAGTAAACATTTTTAATATCCTTTAATTTAGAACCTTTAATACCTATTAGATTATGATTAATGGGAAAAAAGATTTCTTCATAAATGTTTAGTCTGTACTTAAATATTAAATATTCCACTCCAATGTTTCCTGTTGTTTTATTTGACTCTGGTATGATTGCCCTAATATTATTATCTTTGCTTGCCAGCTCAAAACATTCATCAAAAGTTTTACATGGAATGGTCTCTATACTTGGATACAAATATTTGGCACAACTCTCACTATAACTTCCTGCAATGCCCTGATAAATTATCTTCATTATATTATTTTTTAAATGATTTTATATAATTTTCTAGATCTTTTTTTGTATCAATGCCACTAGAAAAGTAGTTTGCCAAAATTACATTAATTTTTATATTATTATCAATAGCTCTAAGCTGCTCCAGTCTTTCTTTAATTTCATTTTCACTTTTTTTAAAATTCACAAATTTTTTTAAAGCTGAATACTTGTATAAATATATTCCAAAATGCTGATAAATATTACTAGAGCTATTTTCTTTAATGACTCTGTAAAAATTTATAGCTTCTGTTGCCGAGTTATCAGATATCTTATTTTTAGTAATAACTTTTACAATGTTTTCGTTTTCATAATCTTCTTTTTTCTCGATATTGTATGCTAATGTTGAAATATTTAAGTTTTTTTCCTTTGATAATTTATTTAAATTTTTAATGTCTAAAGGGTTAATCATAGGTTCATCGCCTTGAATATTCATAATAAAATCTATATCTTTTAAATTTAATTTCTGAGAAGCCTCAAATACTCTATCAGTCCCAGTTGTATGTTTGAGATCTGTCATTATAAATTTGCCTCCATTTTTTCTTACCTCTGAGGCAATTTCGTGATCACATGTTGCAACATAAACCTCTCCAATTTGGCTTTCTATAGCTTTTTCATATACATGCATAATTAGAGTTTTATTATTAATTTTTATAAGCGGCTTCTGAGGGAGTCTTGTTGCAGCTAATCTTGATGGAATTATTATAATTGAATTACTCATATATCCATATTTTATGCGTCTTTGAGACGCAAATTTATAAATTAAATTTCTTATAAATTTTGTTTAACATGTTATACGACCATATTAAAAAAAAATAATGGATTCATTTGAAATAAACAAAATTATTGCAGCTGTTCTTCTTATAGCACTACTTGTTATTGGAATTGGGAAAATTTCAGATATCGCTTTCCATGTAGATAAACCTGAAAAATCAGCATACAAAGTAGAGATTCAGGAAAGCAGTCAAATTTCAAGTTCAGTGTCGGCAAAAATTGAGGAAAAAGTTGATATTGCCGCTTTGCTTGCATTAGGAGATGTTTCCCATGGAGAGAAAGTTTTCAAAAAATGTTCTGCTTGTCATTTAGTAAATAAAGGTGGAGAGAATAAAATTGGACCTGCATTGTATGGTGTAATAGGAAGAAAAGTTGCATCAAAACAAGATTATAAGTATTCAAAAGCAATGGCAGCATATGACAGAAATTGGACATTTGAAGAAATGAATGGGTATTTAAAAAAACCTCAAAGTCATATTAAGGGAACTAAAATGGCATTTGCTGGTTTGAGAAAAGAGAAAGACAGGGCATCAGTTATTTTGTATCTTAACCAAAATTCAGATAATCCACTACCTCTACCTTAGTTTTCCAAAACAATACAATAGAATACTTTTTTGCACATGAACTCTGTTCAATGCCTGTTGCCATACATGGGAATTTTTTCCTAAAAACACATCCTCCTCAACTTCATCTCCTCTTGGTAAGCAATGCAAAAAAATGCAATTTTTTTTTGCATAATTAAATATCTCTTTTTTAATTCTAAATTTTTGAAAGTGTTGTTTTTTTCTTTTTTTATTCACTTTGTCATTTAAAGATATTACTTTGTCAGAAAAAATTACATCTGCATCCAAAGCAGCTTTTTTGGGATCGTGATAAATAAAGATTTTTTTTTTATTTTTACTCACCCAATCTTTAACCTTGTTACCTGGTGCAAATTTTTTTGGACATCCAATACTTAATCTAAAAGAAAACTTAACAGATGCTGCAATTAAACTGTCTAAAACATTATTGGAATCTCCAATCCAACAAATTTTTAATTTCGATATTGGTTTTTTTTTAATTTCTTCGACAGTAAAAATATCTGATAACACTTGGGTTGGATGAGATGATGGACTTAAACCATTTATTATTGGGATAGTTAAATGCTTTTGAAAATCTTCAATTTTTTTATCATCATCAGTTCTCAACATAAAACCATCACCATATGTAGATAGAATTTTAGCGGTATCAGCTATCGTCTCACTACCTTGTCCGAGATGAAGTTCGTTAGATCTAAGCGTCAATGTTCCGCCTCCAAGCTGTTTAATAGCTAAATAAAAGCTTATTCTTGTTCTTGAACTAGCTTTTTCAAACATTTGTACTAGCATTTTACCTTTAAGAGGCGATCCTTTGTCTGGCTCCAAAGTATTTAATTTTTTTCTTTGTTTTTTTCTTTGTTTTGCATCAACAATTATTTTTCTAAGATCTTTACTTGGAATATCTTTTAAATTTATAAAGTGTTTCATTTTATTTCATTACAAACTTTGCTAATAATTTTTAAAGCCATATCAATTTCTCTTTTTGTTACATTTAATGGAGGTAAAATTCTTATGACATTTTCAGCTGCTCTTATAGTTAGTAACTTATTTTCCATAAGTTTCTGTATAAAATTTGTTTGATCATAATTTAGTTGTAAACCTATTAACAAACCTATACCTCTAACCTCTTTAATTATTTTTGGAAATTTTGCTTTTAAAACATTTAACTCATAAATAAAATATTTTGACATTTTATTTACATTTTTCAATAAGCTATTGTTCATCTGATCTAAGACAGTATTTCCCACAGCCATAGCAAGCGGATTTCCACCAAAAGTAGAGCCATGTGTTCCTGGTATCATTGCTTTAGCAACTTTTTTGGTCATTAAAACAGCTCCAATAGGAAATCCACCTCCAATTCCTTTTGCAATAGGAACTATATCGGGCTTAACATTAGAGTATTCAAAAGCAAAAAATTTGCCAGATCTACCAATTCCACATTGAACCTCGTCTAAAATTAATAGTATATCTTTTTTATTACAAAGTTTTCTAATTTCTTTTAGACACCAATTTGGGATTACTTTAATCCCCCCTTCTCCCATTATTGTTTCGATCATTATTGCAGCTGTATTTTTATTTATTAATTTTTTTAGTTTAATATGGTCTCCAAATTCAAAGTGATCAAATCCAGGAACTTTTGGTCCAAACCCGTTTGTCATTTTTTTTGATCCACTAGCATGAATTGCTGCAATTGTTCTTCCATGAAATGAATTTTTAATACAAATTATTCTTGTTTTATGAGTTTTGCCTATCGAGTAATAATACCTCCTAGCAGCTTTAATAGCTGCCTCGGTAGCCTCTGCTCCACTATTTTGAAAAATAATTGCATCTGCAAAAGTTCTTTTAACCAATTTTTTTGCTAATTTTTCACCTTCTGGTATTACAAAAGCGTTTGAAACGTGCCAAAGTTTTTTGGATTGTTTATTAATTGCACTAACTAAATTTTTGTTAGAATGACCAAGGCAATTAACTGCGATTCCTTGGACGAAATCTAAATATTTTTTTCCATTTGAAGTAAAAAGGAAACTGCCTTTGCCCTTAACAAATGATATTTTTTTTCTTTTATAATTGTTAGCTAAAGCGCTCATATTTACTTATAATTTTTTTTGACTTTTTTGTAAGTTTAAATTGCAACCTCAAGTTATAAATTTATATATTTTGTTGAAAATTATTAAAAATAACTTGTTTTAATCAATATATATGCAACATCATGTTATATATGATAAAAACTATACTAAATGTAGTACAAAAATGAGTTGGACAGAAGAAAAAGTAAATAAATTAAAAGAGCTATGGGGAAAAGGAAATACCGCAAGTCAAATTGCTGAAATCTTAGGGGGTGTTTCAAGGAATGCTGTCATAGGTAAGGCTCACAGATTAAATTTATCTTCAAAAATAAAAGCTAAATCAACTATACAAACTTACAGGCCAAACCATAAAACTGATGTTAATAATATCAAATTCAAAGGCAGAAAAGGTAAATTTAAATCTCTTCTTTTAGATAAAGATTTTGAACCTGCGAAAAATTTAAGTTTGGAGGAGTTAAATGAAAATACTTGTAAGTATATGGAAGGTAATCCAGACGAAAAAGATGCAAGTTTTTGTGGTAGAAAAAACGTGGAGAAATTTTCTTATTGTCCTTTACATTTAATGGTAGTGTTTCAGCCAAAAGGAAAAAAGGAGGATGTTATTGATAAAGATGAAGACGTACCAAAGTTTATAGAAAAAAAAATTAAATCAGCTTAGCCTAATAATTTTTCTTTAGCTTTTTTATATTCATCCTCAGTTATTACACCCTGATTCTTTAAATTATTTAAACGAGTAATTTCATCTGATAAATTTTTTTGAATAAAATTATCATTATCGGAAAATTCATTTTCATTTTCGTAATCATCTTTCGAAATATCTTTAGGAATGTTTCTTCTTGCTTCTATCCCCATGCTTATTGGTTTTGCAGAAATATATATTACTGCTACTAACAATAAAATACAAATTCCTATGACTAAATAATAAAGCATATTAATTTATAATATTTTTTTTTCTTGCATATTGTCCACCGGTTTTCCAGTTATAACTATATTTATCTACTTCAATTCTAAATGTTTTATTTGCTTTAAGACCGAGATCAAAATTAGTTTTATATAAACCTGATTTTATATTATCATATTTTAAAAGTTTTAGCTGGTCTTCTGTTAATAAAGGTTTTGGAAGTAATTGAAGAAATTTTGCTGTTAAAGATGCAATGGGTTTAGGCAAAGGTAAGAGAAGTCTTTTTTTGTCAATAGAAATTAATAGTTCATTAATTATTTCTTTGAAAGACATTACCTTGGGTCCTATACATTCCATAGTTAGACTTTTATTTTGACTTTCGATTATTTGGAATATGATTTCTACAATATCACTGACATGTATTGGACTAAATTTTGTAGATCCATTATAATATAAAGGCATTATTGGAAGTCTGTTAAGTAATTTCATAAAATTTGTAGTAAATTTGTCATCTACAGAATAAACAATAGATGGTTTTAAAATGATAGATCTTTTAAAATTTCCTAAAATTTTTTTTTCACCATCAAGTTTACTTCTTGCATATTCACTGTCTAAAGCCTGTTCAATTCCTAAAGATGATAAATGAATAAACTTATCGATTTTGAATTTGTCTGCTTTTTTTGATAACAAGTTTGGTAAATCTGAGTGAATGAGCTTAAAATCACCTCTTCTTTTTTCGAATAAAATTCCAATTAGATTAACACAGATAGAACAGTTCTTGATCAAGTAATCTATTTTATCACTATTAAAATTTTTTATTTCAACTAATTCAAGGTATCCTGGGTTTGCTTGAGTTTTTAAAATATATCCAGCTTGGTGAATATTTCTAGTGACGGCAGTAATTTTATAGTCATTTTTTGACAACTTTCTAATTAGATTCCTTCCTATTTGACCTGTTGCACCGAAAAGTAGAATTTCTTTTTGTTTCATATATATATTCTATCAAATGAATATAGATATTAAATTACACAAAGAAGATTTACCAGATGAATTACTGCTTAGTGACAAAATTGCTGTTGACTGTGAATTTATGGGTCTAAACGTAGAGAGAGATAATCTTTGCTTAGTACAAATTTCTACCGGTAATAGTGATGCTCATATAGTTAAATTAAATAGAGAAAATTATAATTCACCAAATTTAAAAAAAGTTTTACAAGATGATTCGATAAATAAAATATTTCATTACGCAAGAGCAGATTTGCTATTTATAAAAAAATATTTAGGGATAAATGTAGAGAACATTAATTGTACAAAAATAATGAGCAAACTAGCCAGAAGTTACAGTGACAAGCATGGGTTAAAAGATCTAATCAAGGAATTCATTGGATTGGATATTAGCAAAAATCTACAATCATCAGATTTTGGAGGTGATTTATCCGATAAACAGCTACAATATTGTGCAAAGGATGTTATTTATCTTCATCAAGTTTATGAAAAATTAATGGAGATCTTAGTACGAGAAAAAAGGGATAAATTATATAAAGATGCAATTAAATTTATTCATGCGAGAGTAAATTTAGATTTGGCGTCATTTAATAATGATATTTGGTCTCATTAATAATGCAAAGTTATAAAATTAGAAAAATTGCTAAAGAAGTTATTCAATTTGAAATAAATGCTTTAAAGAATCTGAAAAAATATTTAGATAATTCACTCATTAAAATTATCAAAAACATAATAAGTTGTAAAAATGGAAAAATAATAATTTCAGGTGTTGGAAAAAGTGGAATTATTGCGAGGAAATGGGCAGCAACTTTTTCATCAACAGGAACTCCATCTTTTTATCTTGATCCAACTAACGCTAGTCACGGAGATATGGGTCAAATAAATTCTAACGATGTAGTTATTTTGATTAGTAATAGCGGTCAAAGTGAGGAATTAAAAAATATAATCCAATATGTGACAAGAAATAAAAATATTAAACTAATTGG
Source organism: uncultured Pelagibacteraceae bacterium (assembly GCA_902564385.1). Lineage (GTDB taxonomy): Bacteria > Pseudomonadota > Alphaproteobacteria > Pelagibacterales > Pelagibacteraceae > Pelagibacter. Next base: position 3,474 of record CACFAT010000010.1, on the reverse strand, counting down.
GATAACATCAAAAAAGGACTCTTTATTGTACAAAAACTCAGATAATAAGTTTTTAATGCCTTATATTAAAGAAGCTGGACCAGAAAATATTGTCCCAACTTCTTCTACAACAGTTCAATTAGCTCTCGGCGATGCAATCGCTATAGCTTGTATGAAATATAAAAATTTTACTAAATTTGATTTTAAAAAAATTCATCCTGGTGGCAGTTTATCTATTAAGCTAAAAACTGTAGGAGATTTAATGCTGACTGGAAAAAACATTCCTTTGGTAAAAGATAAGATTCTTATGAAAAAAGCTCTTAAAGTTATAAATGATAAAAAATTAGGAGTTTTAATTGTAGAAAATCAAAAAAAGGAAACTGTTGGAATTTTAACCGATGGCGACTTAAAAAGAATTGCACAAAAATATAAAAACTTTGATAACTTAAAAATAAACAAAGTCATGACAAAAAACCCTTTAACTATTGAGCGTGATACTCTTGCTGCCTCAGCATTAGCGACTATGAATTCAAAAAAAATTACATCACTTTGTGTCCATAAAAATAAAAAAATCAAGAGGACAATTGGTGTTATACATATGCATGATATTTTAAAATCAAACATTAATTGATGTCAGTTAAATCTTTGTTGCAAATTGTTCTTTTTCTTTTAATAATTTTGATACTATCTTTGGTTTATTTTCTCTATTTTTATCAAGGGCCAGCATTAAATAATTTCTTAAATTCAAGTAAAACAATTGAAAGTATACCTCAAAACCAAAATTTTTCAGATAACCAAGAAATGTTAGATGAAATAAAAAATAACAAAAGTTCAAAAAGAAATGAAGAAATAAATTTAAATAAACCTGATAACTCGATAGATAAGAAAATTAAAACCGACGGAAATATAGCTTATAAAAATTCAGAAAATATAAAAAATTTAACTAAAGAAATTGAATATATTACAAAAAGTAAAGATGGAAGCACTTTTAAAGTATTAGCCAAATATGGCAAAACTAATATGAAAAATACAGAAATACTGGATTTAGTAGACGTAGATGGAACTATAACTCCAAAAAATAAATCAAACATTTACATAACTTCAGATTATGCAAAGTATAATTATTCAAATCAGAATTCCAGATTTTTTGACAATGTCGAAATTAAGTATGATAATAAAGTTATAACTTGTGATAATTTTAGTTTAGATATAAGCGAAAATATTGCAGTCGCGTATGACAATGTTATCGTTAAGGATGAAGGTTCAATTATGAAGGCTCAAAATATTACAATGAATATCTTGACAAAAGATATAAGTATTAACTCTGAAAATAAGATAAAAATATTAACAAATTAATGGCATTAATAAAAAAATTTAGAATAAAAAGCTATAAAGGAGAGGAAGCAATAGTTGAATTAAAAAATTTATCAGTTTTTTACAATAAAAGACAAATCCTAAATAATTTGGATTTAAAGATTAATAAACAAGAAATACTTGGCATGTTAGGTCCTAATGGTGTTGGAAAATCAACAATATTTAATCTTATAACGGGATTAAAAGACCCAAATTATGGTGAGATAATTATAGACGGAATTAATTGTACTAAGCTTCCAATTAATGAAAGATTTACTAAATTCAAACTTGGTTTAGTTCCACAGTATGGTGGTCTAATTCATGATCTCACACTTGAAGATAATTTAAAATTAGTTGCTGAAATTCATATAAATGAAAAAGAGTTAAGAAATCAAAAAATTAATAAGTTGATAAGCCAATTTGAGTTTGAGTCACTTCTTAAAATTAAAGCCAAACATCTTTCAGGTGGTCAAAAAAAGAAGTTAGTTATTGCTATGGCTTTAATTAATGATCCTAAAATTTTACTGCTTGATGAACCATTTGCGGCTTTAGATATTTTAACAATCAAAATGTTACAAGAAATCATACTTAATCTACAATCAACTGAAGAAATATCTATTGTCATTTGCGATCATCAAGCAAGGGATCTTTTAAACTGCGTTGATAGAGCAATAATCTTATCAAGTGGAAAAATAATCGCCTCTGGAAGCCCTAATGAAGTTATAAGCGACAAAGCTGCAAAAAATCATTATTTCGGAGATGAATTCAATATAAATTAATTCATCGATGAAAAAACAAATTCAAATTGAGGAGCGAATTAAAAAGTTTGATAAAGTGATTGAGGTTAGCGGTGATAAAAGTATTTCAATTCGATGTGTATTATTAGCTTCTCAGGCAATTGGAAAATCAAAAATATATAATCTATTAGAGTCTCAAGATGTAATAAATGCACTAAAATCTATAAAAAAACTGGGAATTAAATACAAAAAATTTAAAAAATATTATGAGATAAGTGGATATGGTTTAGCCGGATATAACACAAAAAAAAAGATTCAGATAAATGCTGGTAATTCTGGGACATTGGCAAGATTGATAATGGGTCTATTAATTGACGCAAAAAAAGAAGTCACAATAGTGGGAGATAATAGTCTGTCTAGACGAGATTTTTCAAGAGTCACCGAACCATTAACATGTTTTGGTGCAAATATAATTTCTAAAAAAAAAAAATTACCAGTAAATATTAGAGGATCGGACTTTCTGAGACCTATAAATTACGAAGAAAAAATTGGGAGTGCACAATGCAAAAGTGCAGTAATGCTGGCTGCACTTAAAACTCCTGGGATCACTAAAATAAATGCTAAAAAATCAAGAAATCACACTGAACTTTTGTTTAAAGAAATAGGAATACCTATTAATGTAAAAAGCTATTTAAATCATGATTATATCGAATTAAGAGGATTAATAAATTTTAAGTCTTTTAACTATATTGTTCCAGGTGATATAAGCTCCTGTGCTTTCTTTATTGTATTAACTTTACTAGGAAATAATTCAAAATTGAAGATTAAAAATATAAATATTAATAGTTCAAGGACAGGTATAATAAAAATTTTAAATAAAATGAATGCAAAAATAAAATATTTGAACAAAAGAAAATATAAAGGTGAACAGGTTGCTGATATTTTAGTAAAAAGTAAAAAAAATCTTATTGGAATTAATTGTCCAAGAAACCTTAATAGCTCTGCTATAGATGAATTTTTAGTAATATTTCTTGTGGCCGCAAAGGCTAAAGGTATTTCAGTTTTTAAAAATCTAGGTGAACTAAATAAGAAAGAGAGCCCAAGATTAAATATTGCAATAAATTTTCTTAGGAAAATTGGTATTAAAGTTAAAAGAAAAAATGACGATATTAAAATTTATGGCAAACCAAATTTGATTTTAGATGGAAATTATTCAATTAAAAATTTTAGAAAAGATCATAGAGTTTTGATGATGTCGTGTGTTGCAGCTTTAACTTTTGGTGGTAAATGGAGGATTAGTGATTCAGATTCAATTAATACATCTTTCCCGACATTTTTTCATATAATTAACAAGTTGGGTGCAAATATAAATTGAAAATAAGAAAAAATATAATAACTATAGCAA
>CACFAT010000009.1 GCA_902564385.1 uncultured Pelagibacteraceae bacterium | reverse complement strand
ATTTTATAGGTAGTATTGAAACCATGTAATGATAAAATCAAATTGTGAAAATCTTAATTACAGTTTTATTTGTTTGTATTCTTTTAACTGGTTGCGAAAAAAAGGAAAAAATTTATACGGTAGGTCTTTTTGGATCTAACGTAGTTGGTGACTCTTACGGGGTAAAAATTGATAATATATGGAAAGCAACAGATGGTTTAAAAGTAGCTGATAAGCATTGTGGAAAATACGGTAAGAGAGCATATATAGTTGGTCACTCAGGATACGTTGGTGTTTATGATTGTGTTAAACAAAGTATTAGTGGAAACAAAAATTATGTTACCTTGACATTATATGGCGAGGAGAATGAAGCACTACCATACGCTGAAAAACATTGTAATAAATTTGGCAGATCAGCAACATATAAATCAAAAGAAAAATATAAAGTTATATTTGATTGTATAGAATAAATGAAAGTCGGTTTTATAGGTGTTGGATGGATGGGATTTGGTATCGCAAATAACATCCTTAAAAATAATCATGAATTATTTGTAATTGCTAACAAAAACAGAAAGCCAATTGATAGAATAGTTAAAGAGGGTGCGAAAGAAGTTAAATCCTACGATGAACTTTGTAAAAGCGGATTAGATGCTTTGTTTTTGTGTGTAACAAATTCTCCTATCGCTCATGAAATTGGAAAAAAAATAGTTTCATTGTTAACTGATAAAACAATCATAATTGATATTACTACCCATAATCAAAATGGATCTGTTGAAATGGAGCAAATATTAAATGCAAATAATATCCCTTATTTAGAGTGCCCTGTAATGGGAGGTCCTGTTCAAGCTGAAGAGGGAATATTAGGTGGAATTGTCGGTGGATCTGAGGAAAATTTAAAAAGATCAGAGGAACTTTTAAAATGTTTTTGTAAAAATTATTATCATTTTGGAGGAATTGGAAATGGTGCAAAAACAAAATTATTAAATAATTTTCTATCTTTAGGAACAGCTACTTATGTAATTGAATTAATAAAAGCTGCAAAAAAGTTGAATATTGATTTAGATAAACTCTATAAAGTTGCTCAATTAGGCTCAGGAAACTCTAATGCTTTAAAGAGAATTTTTGATAAAGTTTTAGAGGATGATTACACAGGTTTTAAATTTACAGCGACTAATACACTTAAAGATTTAACATATATAACAGATTTACTAAAAGGTATGGATAATGCTGAAAAATTATCAGATTTATCAAAATCTTTTTACAAAAAAGTAGTTGATGATGGTGATGGTGAACTTTTTATAAGTGAATTAATAAAAAAAAATTAATCTTTTTTTTCTTCTTTTTCTTTTTCAGCGAAGAATAAAGCAATCGCAAATAAAGTTGTCCATCCAATTCCTAATAAAGCTTTTGGACTAGTTTCAGCACTCCATATATCTAAAAAGATTGCACCCAATGCAAGACCGACGAGATAAATAACAATTGCAATATTTGTTTTGCTCATATGAATTAAGCTAATGTTTTACACTATTATTCTAATTGGACAATTATAAACAATCATATATAAAGCACCAATAATTTGGGCGAGTGGCGGAATTGGTAGACGCGTTGGTCTTAGGAACCAATAGTGCAAACTGTGAAGGTTCGAGTCCTTTCTCGCCTACCATATATTATGAAAGTAACAGTAGAAAATAAAAAAGGTTTAGAAAAAGATATAAAGGTTTTTATCGATAAAAAAACTATATCTGGATATCTCGAAGAAAAATACGAAGAGATTAAAAAAGATGTCGTTTTAAAAGGATTTAGACCAGGTAAAGTTCCTACAGAAATTTTAAAAAGACAATTTGGAAAAGCAGTCTATGGAGAAGTGATAGATAAAGTATTGAAAGATACTACTACTAAAGCTCTCGAAGACAATAAAATTAAACCAGCTGGTCAGCCTAAGATTGATTTAAAATCATTTGGTGAAGGAAAAGATCTCGAGTACACAATTTCAGTAACAGAATTACCAAATGTGGAGGTTGGATCATTAAAAGATTTAAAAGTAGACGAGTACGTTGTTAAAATTGATCCAAAAGAAACAGACAAAAGAATTGATCAAATAGCAAAAACTCAAAAAAACTTTAAAGATGCTGAAGAGAGTTACGCAGCTAAAGTGGGTGATTTAGTTGTTTTTGACTATAAAGCTACAGTTGACGGTAAAGATTTTAAAGGAAATGAAGGAAAGAATACTCAACTAGAACTTGGAAAAGATTTATTTATTAAAGGATTTGATAAGCAATTAGAAGGAGTCAAAAACAAACAGGATAAAAAAGTAGAAGTTAAGCTACCAGAAAACTTTCCAGAAAAAGATGTTGCTAACAAATCTGCAGTATTTGAATGTAAAATTACAGCAGTAAAAAAACCAGAGGAAACAAAAATTGATGACAACTTTGCAAAAAATTTAGGAGCAAAAGACTTAAATAATTTAAAAGAATTAATATCTAAACAAATCAACGATGAATTTAAAAATTCATTAGAAATGATTTCAAAAAAGCAAATTCTTGAACAGATAGAAAAACAAAAACTAGATCAGTTACCAGCTAATCTTATCGAACAAGAAATAAATATATTAGCTCAAAGCATGAAGGAAGAAGAGAAGAAAAAAAATATGAAATACTTTGAGGAACAAGCAAAAAAAAGAATTAAAACTGGTTTAATTCTAAATGCATTTGGTGAAAAAAATAAAATCAAAGTATCTCAAGAAGAGCTAAATGCAGAAATACAAAAACAATTTAGAATGATGCCTGGACAAGAAAAAATGGTTAAAGAGTATTATGAGAAAAACCCTGGAGCTATTGAGAGTTTAAGAGGTTCTATCTATGAGGAAAAGATAATTGGTGAACTTAAAAAAATTGCGAAAGTAAATAAAAAGGAAATTAGTAAAGAAGAAGCTGAAAAAATATTAAAAGAAGAGAATGAAAAAAATTTAAAAGAGCAAGAGAAATTAGCAAAATTATCTGAAGGTGCCGATGATAAAGTAAAAGAGAAAAAAGAAGTTAAGTCGGAAGATAAAAAAGAAAAGAAAACAGCTAAACCAACTAAAGCTCCAAAAAAAGTAGCTAAAAAAACTAAATCAACAAAAAAAGTTAGCAAAAAGTAATCACAAGTTGTATAAGTAAATCGAATCACTTATGACAACAAAAATTCCAGAACATTTAAGTACTTTAATCCCAATGGTTGTTGAGCAATCAAGCCGTGGTGAAAGAGCTTATGATATTTATTCAAGATTATTAAAAGAGAGAATTGTTTTTGTAGTTGGACCAATTAATGATGCAGTTGCATCTTTGGTTACTGCTCAATTATTATTTTTAGAGTCTGAAGATCCTAAAAAAGAAATTTCATTATACATAAATAGTCCAGGTGGATTAGTAACAGCAGGTTTAGGAATTTATGACACGATGCAATATATTAAACCTGAAGTCAGCACATTATGTATTGGTCAAGCTGCAAGCATGGGATCTTTTTTATTGGCTGCAGGATCTAAGGGAAAAAGATTATCTTTGCCTAATTCAAGAATAATGGTTCACCAACCTTCTGCAGGTTTTCAAGGTCAAGCAACTGATATAGAAATTCATGCCAATGAGGTTATGTCCTTGAAAAAAAGATTAAACGAAATTTATTCTAAACATACAGGAAAGTCAGTTGATCAAATCAAAGATGCTTTGGAGAGAGACAATTTTATGACTCCAGATAACGCCAAAGATTTTGGTTTGATCGATAAAGTAGTAGAAAAAAGAGACTAAACAACAATATATAGTTTATTCACAACCTATACTTGATTAAGAAGTAATCTTTGTAATAAAGTATTCAAATTGATTCGTTATAAAAAACTATGAGCAACAATAATAAAAATATTCTTTACTGTTCTTTCTGCGGAAAGAGTCAACATGAAGTCAGAAAATTAATTGCTGGCCCAACTGTTTTTATTTGTGATGAGTGTGTTGAATTATGCATGGACATTATCAAAGAAGAGAGCAAAGATACTTTTGTAAAACATCAAGATGGATTACCATCACCAAAAGAGATCTGTGCAGTTCTAGATGATTATGTAATTGGACAAGATCATGCAAAAAAAGTTTTATCAGTTGCTGTTCATAATCATTACAAAAGATTAAATTACGAAAATAAAACAACCAAAAATGTAGAACTTTCAAAATCAAATATTCTGTTAGTTGGACCAACAGGATGTGGAAAAACATTATTAGCACAAACTTTAGCAAGAATTTTAGATGTGCCATTTACAATGGCAGATGCAACTACATTAACAGAAGCTGGATATGTTGGTGAAGATGTTGAAAATATTATATTAAAATTATTACAAGCAGCAGATTACAATGTTGAAAAAGCACAAAGAGGAATAGTTTACATTGATGAAGTAGACAAAATTAGTAGAAAATCAGAAAACCCATCAATTACTAGAGATGTATCAGGTGAAGGCGTTCAACAAGCTTTATTAAAAATAATGGAAGGAACAGTTGCTAGTGTACCCCCACAAGGTGGAAGAAAGCATCCACAACAAGAATTCTTACAAGTAGATACAACTAATATTTTATTTATATGCGGTGGTGCGTTTGCTGGATTAGATAAAATAATTTCACAAAGAGACAAAGGTTCATCTATTGGTTTTGGTGCTGAAGTTAAAAGTTTAGAAGATAAAAAAGTAGGCGAGTGGATGAAGAATCTTGAGCCAGAAGACTTATTAAAATATGGATTGATACCAGAATTTATAGGAAGATTACCTATAACCGCAACTCTCGATGATCTTGATGAGAAATCTTTAGTTAAAATTTTACTTGAGCCAAAAAATTCTCTTATTAAACAATATCAAGAGCTATTTAAATTAGAGGGAGTAAAACTTACTTTTAAAGATCAATCAGTAAAAGATATTGCTAACAAGGCTATATCTAAAAAAACTGGAGCAAGAGGACTTAGATCGATTCTAGAAAATATATTATTGAGAACAATGTTTGATCTACCAAGTCAAGATAACATAGAAGAAGTTATAATTGATTCTGGTGCGGCGAAAGGTGTATCAGCGCCTGTTATTGTTCATTCGAAGAACAAAACTAAAACTGACAAGACTTCAGCCGCATAATTGCACGTTAATAAACCATAATTACCTATTGCATTATAAAATATAATATCCATATTTCACAAATGGATATAAAAGTGACATTGCCATTATTACCATTAAGAGACATTGTAGTTTTTCCAAGTATGGTAATCCCGTTATTTGTTGGAAGAGACAAATCAATTACTGCATTGAACGAAGTAATGAAAGGTGACAAAAAAATTGTTCTTGTTACACAAAAAAATTCTGAAGTTGATGACCCTAAGAAAAATGATGTATTCACATATGGATGCGAAAGTAATATTTTGCAATTACTAAAACTTCCTGATGGAACTGTTAAAGTATTAGTTGAAGGTACCAAGAGAGTTAAAATTGTCGATTTTAAAGATGATGAAAAATTTATCAAATGTTCATTTGAGTATCAAAAGGATATTATATCAAAAGAAGATGATCTGCTTCCATTAAGTTTAACTGCTATAAAAAGATTAGAAAAATTAACTAGTGTTAACAAAAAAATATCTTCAGAGACAATTAATAATATTAAGCAATTAAAAGATCCATCAAAAATTGCCGATAACATTATTTCACATATAAATGCTAGCATTTCAGAGAAACAACAAATTTTTGAAACTTTAGATGTTAAGAAGAGATTAAATAGCGTCATTAAAATAATGGAAAATGAGGCAAGTATCATAGGTGTAGAGAAGAGAATTAGAGGAAGAGTCAAAACTCAAATGGAGAAAACTCAAAGAGAGTATTATTTAAATGAACAGTTAAAAGCTATTCAAAAAGAATTAGGAGAAATTGAAGATGGCAAGGATGAGACCACAAGCTTAAAAAAATCAATTTTGAAGGCAAAGATGCCAAAAGAAGTAGAGAAAAAATGCATGTCAGAATTAAAAAAATTAAAAAATATGAGTCCAATGTCTGCCGAGGCAACTGTTGTAAGAAACTATCTAGATTGGATGATAGATTTGCCATGGTTTAAAAAGGACAAAGTGGACATAGATTTGAACAAAGCTTTAAAAATTTTAGAGGAAGATCACTTTGGATTAGAAAAAGTTAAAGAAAGAATAATAGAATTCTTAGCAGTGCAAAAAAGAATGGATAAAATAAAAGGCCCTATTCTATGTTTAGTAGGTCCACCAGGTGTAGGAAAAACTTCATTAGGTAAGTCAATAGCAAAGGCAACTAACAGACAATTTGTAAGAATGTCTTTGGGTGGAGTAAGAGATGAAGCAGAAGTTAGAGGTCATAGGAGAACTTATATTGGTTCGCTTCCTGGAAAAATTATTCAAATGATGAAAAAAGCTGGTACTAAAAATCCTTTATTTTTATTGGACGAAATAGATAAAGTTGGAAACGATTATAGAGGCGATCCTTCATCGGCTTTATTAGAGGCTTTAGATCCTGAACAGAATACGACATTTAATGATCATTACCTTGAAGTTGATTATGATTTATCAGATGTTATGTTTGTAACAACAGCAAACACATTAAATATTCTTCCCCCACTTTTGGATAGAATGGAAGTCATAAGAATTCCAGGTTATACAGAAGATGAGAAGATTAATATTGCTAACAAATATTTACTTCCTAAACAAATTAAAGATAACGGTGTTAAAGAAGGTGAAATGAAGTTAGCTGATGATACAATTAAAGAAATTATAAGAAGTTATACAAGAGAAAGTGGTGTTAGAAATTTAGAAAGAGAAATATCAAAAGTAACAAGAAAAGTTGTTAAAAAAGTTGTAAATAATGAAGAAAGGAGTGTTGAGGTTAATGAAAAAAATATACCTGACTTTCTTGGAATTAAGAAATTTAAATTTGGTGAATTAGAAACAAAAGATAAAGTTGGAATAGTCATAGGTTTAGCATGGACAGAGTTTGGTGGAGAGATATTAAAAGTTGAAACAGTTAACATGCCGGGCAAAGGCAGAATGCAAATAACTGGTAAATTAGGTGATGTAATGCAAGAGTCTGTAAAAGCAGCAAAATCTTATGTCAGATCAAAATGTTTAGAATTTGGTGTAACGCCACCATTATTCGAGAAAAAAGATTTTCATATACATGTTCCAGAAGGTGCAACACCTAAAGATGGACCTTCTGCAGGAATAGCTATGGTTACATCAATAGTATCTTCAATTACAAAAGTTCCTGTAAAAAGAGAAATTGCAATGACTGGAGAGGTAACAATCACAGGTCAAGTGTTACCTATTGGTGGACTAAAAGAAAAGTTATTAGCTGCACATAGAGCTGGTGTTAAAAAAGTTTTAATACCAAAAGAAAATGAAAAAGATTTAGTAGATGTTCCAAAAAAAGTTAAAGATGATATTAAAATTATTCCTGTAGAGACAGCAGATGAAGTTATAAAAATTGCCCTTACTAAAGAATTAAAACCAACCGAATGGACAGAAGTAGATAAGTTAACTGAGACTAAAAAAGACGATAAATCTCAAGCCAGTATTCAGTAATAAACAATTTACATTATTAAAACGTTGATGTAATAGTACCATGTTTTGGGCGGTTAGCTCAGTTGGTAGAGCATCTCGTTTACACCGAGGGGGTCAAAGGTTCGAGTCCTTTACTGCCCACCAAAATACGGGGGTGTAGCTCAGTTGGTTAGAGCGATCGCCTGTCACGCGATAGGTCGAGGGTTCGAGTCCCTTCACTCCCGCCATCAAATAAATGAATAAAATAGAGCCTTAAAATGTGACCTATCTGCTCTTTTAGTTGATCTAAAAGGTGCTATATAGACTCATCATGCTTGCGGAATTTTTAAAAGATTATTTGCCAATAATTATATTTTTACTAGTTGCACTTGTATTAAGTGTAGCATTTGTGGCGGTCAATTATTTAGCATCTCCAAAAAACCCTGATCCAGAAAAATTATCAGCATATGAGTGTGGTTTTGAACCATTTAATGACTCTAGAATGGAATTTGATGTTAGATTTTATCTTGTTGCAATATTATTTATTATTTTTGATTTAGAAATCGCTTTTCTATTCCCTTGGGCAATATCTCTAGGCAAAATTGGAATATTCGGATTTACATCAATGATGATCTTTTTATTTATTCTTACTATTGGGTTTATTTATGAATGGAAAAAAGGAGCATTAGACTGGGAATAAAATGAATTTAGAAGAAAGAAAAAAAAATATTCCAGATGAATTTAAACAATTAGCACAAGATTTTAGTGATAATGGTTTTATAACAACATCACTGGATAATTTAGTTAACTGGGCTAGAACTGGATCATTACATTGGATGACTTTTGGTCTTGCATGTTGCGCAGTCGAAATGATGCAAACTTCAATGCCAAGATATGATTTAGAAAGATTTGGTGCTGCCCCAAGAGCTTCACCTAGACAATCAGATGTTATGATTGTTGCTGGAACTCTTACAAATAAAATGGCTCCAGCACTAAGAAAAGTTTATGACCAAATGCCAGAACCAAGATATGTAATTTCCATGGGAAGTTGTGCAAATGGTGGGGGATATTATCATTACTCTTATTCTGTAGTAAGAGGATGTGATCGTATTGTACCTGTAGATGTATATGTTCCAGGGTGCCCTCCTTCTGCTGAAGCACTTTTATATGGGATAATGCAACTTCAAAAGAAAATCAGGAACAAAGGTTCTCTGGAAAGATAAAAAATGCAAAATATCCAGGATTTAGAAAAAATTTTGAACTCAGAACTAAATACTAAAATAAAAAGTTCTTTAATCAAACATAATCAAATTTACTTAAAAATTGATGAAGCGGACTTAACAGAAGTTATTTTGTTCTTAAAAACAAATTCAAGAACAAAATTTAGACAACTGATAGATATCACAGCTGTAGATTTTCCTGAAAACGAAATTAGATTTAAATTAGTTTATCTATTATTAAGTCATGAATTTAATCAAAGAATTATCATAGAGATAGATGTAAAAGAAAAAGAAATTGTTGGTTCAATAACATCTATATTTCCTGCCGCAAATTGGATGGAAAGGGAAGTATTTGACATGTATGGAATTGATTTTAAAGATCATCCTGACCTGAGAAGAATACTTACAGATTATGGTTTTGAAGGACATCCTTTAAGGAAAGATTTTCCTTTAACAGGTCATAATGAAGTTAGATACAGTCATGAAACCAAAAAAGTTATTTATGAACCAGTAAAATTAGAGCAAAATTATAGAAACTTTGATTATGAAAGTCCTTGGCAAGGAACCAAGTATATAAAAGAACAAACTAAAGAATAATGGCAAAAGAAACTAAAACTTTGAATTTAAATTTTGGCCCTCAACATCCAGCAGCTCATGGAGTTTTGCGATTAATATTGCAGTTAGATGGCGAAATTGTTGAAAAAGCAGATCCTCACATTGGTTTATTGCATAGGGGCACAGAAAAATTAATTGAAAATAAAACTTATATCCAAGCCGTTCCTTATTTTGATCGACTAGATTATGTTGCACCAATGAACCAAGAACACGCTTTTGCCTTAGCAATTGAAAAAATTTTAAAAATAGAAGTTCCGATAAGAGCTCAATATATAAGAGTAATGTTTTGTGAAATTGGAAGAATACTTAGTCATATTTTAAATGTCACAACACAAGCAATGGATGTTGGTGCATTAACTCCAACCTTATGGGGATTTGAAGAGAGAGAAATATTAATGGGTTTTTATGAAAAAGTTTCTGGTTCAAGATTACATGCTAATTATTTTAGAGCTGGAGGAGTACATCAAGATCTACCTAAAGGATTAGATAAAGAGATCGGAAAATTTTGTGAAAGATTTCCAAAAATAATAAATGATTTAGAATTACTTTTAACTGATAACCGAATATTTAAGCAAAGGAATGTTGATATAGGAGTAGTATCAAAACAAGATGCTCTCGATTATTCTTTTTCTGGTGTTATGTTGAGAGGATCTGGCGTTCCCTGGGATTTAAGAAAATCCCAGCCTTATGATTGTTATGAACAATTGGAATTTAAAATTCCAGTAGGGAAAAATGGTGATTGTTACGATAGATACCTATGCAGAATTGAAGAAATGAAAGAAAGTGTAAATATAATAAATCAATGCTTGGCAAATTTACCTGTAGGACCAATTAAAACTGATGATGGAAAAATCAGCCCACCACCAAAAAAAGAAATAAAGCAATCTATGGAAGCATTGATCCATCATTTCAAGTTATATACAGAAGGTTATAGGGTTGATAAAGATGAAATATATACATCGGTAGAGGCACCTAAAGGAGAATTTGGTGTTTATTTAATTTCTGATGGTTCAAGCAAACCTTACAAATGCAAAATTAGAGCTCCAGGATTTTCTCATTTGCAAGCGATGGATTATTTAATTAAAGGTCATATGTTAGCTGATGTTCCTGCAGTTTTAGGTTCAATGGACATTGTTTTTGGAGAGGTAGATAGATAATGGCTGTTAAAAAAATATCAAAAGAACAACCTGAAAATTTTGAGTTTAGCAAAAAAAACAAAGAGACCGCTGATAGTATTATTAAAAATTATCCTCTTGGAAAACAACAAAGTGCAGTTATGTCTTTATTGTACTTAGCGCAAAAACAAAATGATAATTGGATACCTTTAAGTGCAATGAAATACATAGCAAAGTATTTAGATATGCCATACATAAAAGTATATGAAGTGGCTACATTTTATAGCATGTATAATTTAACTCCAGTTGGTAAGTATTTTTTTCAAGTATGTACTACAACCCCATGTATGTTAAGGGGCGCATATAACTTAGTAGATGTTTGTAAACGAAAAATTTCTGAGGAAGAAAATCGTTTGTCTGAGGATGGAAAAACTTCTTGGTTAGAAGTAGAATGTTTAGGTGCTTGTGTGAATGCTCCAATGCTTCAATTAAATGAGGATTATTATGAGGATTTAGATTCAACAAAACTTGAGCAAATAATTGATAAAATAAATAACGATGAAGTTCCCCAACCAGGATCTTATAGAGGTAGATTAAGTTCTGAACCAGAAAATACTAGAAAAACATTAATAGGTAATAAAAATGCTTGAAGATAAAGATAGAATTTTTCAAAATTTATACAATGATTTTGGTGCTGATTTAACATCTGCAAAAAAGAGGGGTGACTGGAAAAACACAAAAGAAATTTGCGGCAAAGGAAGAGAGTGGATAATTAATGAAATTAAAGTTTCAGAACTTAGAGGAAGAGGTGGTGCTGGATTTCCTACAGGATTAAAATGGTCTTTTGCTCCAAAAGAAGTTGGATCAAGACCACATTATTTAGTAATCAATGCCGATGAGTCTGAACCTGGCACATGTAAAGATAGAGATATTCTAAGATTTGAACCTCATAAATTAATAGAAGGCTGCTTAATTGCATCTTACGCAGTTAATGCACACAAGTGCTATATTTATATAAGAGGAGAATATTTTAATGAAGGACAAAAACTTCAAACAGCTATAGATGAGGCTTATAATGCTGGTCTCTTAGGAAAAAATTCTGCGGGGACCGATTGGGAATTAGACATATATATTCATTATGGTGCTGGAGCTTATATCTGTGGCGAGGAAACTGCTTTGCTTGAGAGTATTGAAGGAAAAAAAGGTCAACCAAGATTGAAACCTCCATTTCCAGCTTTAATAGGTCTTTATGGATGCCCGACAATAATAAACAATGTTGAAACAATTTCAGTGGTACCAACTATACTTAGAAGAGGTGGAAAATGGTTTTCATCACTCGGTAGACCAAAAAATACTGGTTCTAAAATATATTGTATTTCAGGAAATGTAAACAATCCCTGCAACGTAGAAGAAGAAATGGGAATTCCATTAAAAGAATTAATTGAAAAGCATGCGGGTGGAGTAATAGGTGGATGGGATAATCTAAAAGCAGTTATACCCGGTGGTTCATCAATGCCATTACTTCCAAAAGAAACATGTGAAACAATTAAAATGGACTTTGATGCATGTGTCGAGAATAAAACTGGTTTAGGAACAGCTGGTATTGTGGTTATAAATAAAGATCAAGACATTATTAAGTGTATGGCTAGAATAGCTAGATTTTATAAACACGAGAGTTGTGGTCAATGTACACCATGCAGAGAAGGTTCTGGTTGGATGTGGAGAATGTTAGAGAGAATGGCCAAAGGTGAAGCAACTAGAGATGAAGTAGATATGTTATTAGATGTGACAAAACAAATTGAAGGGCATACAATTTGTGCTTTTGGAGAAGGATCTTCATGGCCTGTTCAAGGATTGATCAGAAATTTTAAAGACGAAATAATTGAAAGAAACAAGTTTGATCCAATTGTGAAAAAGCAAAAAGATATACCGTATTTAGTTGACCAACATTTATTAGAAAAAGAAAATGCTTAAACTTAAAGTAAATGACATTGATTTAGAGGTAGAAGAAGGCACAACTGTTTTACAAGCATGCGAACAAGCTGGAGCAGAGATACCAAGGTTCTGTTATCACGAAAAATTGTCAATAGCTGGAAATTGTAGAATGTGTTTAGTTGAAATGGAAAAATCTCCTAAGCCAATAGCATCTTGCGCAATGCCTGCTGCAGAGGGAATGGTGCTTAAAACTAATACTGAAAAAGTGAAAAAAGCAAGAAAAGGTGTAATGGAATTTTTACTAGCAAACCATCCACTAGATTGTCCAGTATGTGATCAAGGTGGGGAATGTGATTTACAAGATCAATCTATGTATTACGGAATTGATAAATCAAGATTTAAAGAAAATAAAAGATATGTACCTGAAAAATATATGGGTCCATTAATTAAAACACAAATGACAAGATGCATTCATTGTACAAGATGTATTAGATTTGCAACCGAAGTTGCTGGAGTTCCCGAGCTTGGAGCAATTGGTAGAGGTGAAAATATGCAAATTACTACTTATTTAGAAAAGGCAATGGAGTCTGAACTCTCAGCTAATGTTATTGATTTATGTCCTGTCGGTGCACTTACATCAAAGCCTTATGTCTTCGAAGCTAGACCATGGGAACTTAAAAAAACCGAGACAATTGATGTGATGGATGCTGTTGGATCAAATATAAGAGTTGATACATACGGATGGGAAGTCAAGAGAGTTCTGCCAAGAATTAATGAAGAAATAAATGAAGAATGGATATCAGATAAAACAAGATATGCATGTGATGGCTTAAAAAATCAAAGATTAGATACACCTTATGTAAAGATTAATAATAAATTAAAGCCATCAAGTTGGGATGAAGCTTTTAAAGCTGTAGCTGAAAAAATTTCAAAAACAAAGTCTGAGAAAATTGCTGGGTTTATAGGTGATATGACAAATATGGAAACTACTTATGCAGCAAAAGATTTTTTTGAAAAAACGATTAAGTCTGAAAATTTGGAATCTAGATATGAAAAATTATATATTAATACAAATGTAAGAAGTAATTATTTATTTAACAGTTCTATTGAAGGAATAGAGAAAAGCGATTTAATAATTCTAATAGGTACAAATCCAAGATTTGAAGCAACAATATTAAACTCACGAATTAGAAAAAATTATATAAAAAATAAGACCGAAATTATATCTTTAGATGATGTTGGTGATTTAACATATCCTTACCAAGTTATAGCGAATAACACCGACACTATAAAAGAAATTATTGAAAATAAACATGAAATTTCTGAAAAAATTAAAAAATCTAAATATCCGTGTGTAATTTTTGGACAATCAGTTCTTAAACTTAAGTCGGCACCTTATATTTTTGAGGAGTTCAAAAATTATCTATTAGAAAATGATAAAATTTCTGATGATTGGAATGCATTAAATATATTATCAAAAAATTCATCCACAGTAGGCTCATATGACTTAAATGTATTGTCAAAAAATTCTAACTACGAAATATTGGATAAATTAGAAAATAATAACTTTGAAGTTTTAATTTTATTTGGCCAAGATAATTTAAATTTTGTGAAAAAAAATGAATTTATAGTATATATTGGTAGTCATGGCGATAAAGGTGCAAGTATTGCTGATGTAATTTTGCCTGGTGCTACTTACACAGAACAAGATGGTTATTTTACAAATTTAGAAGGAAAATTACAAAAAGCCTACAAGGCATCATATCCACCAGGTGAAGCCAAAGAGGATTGGCAAATAATAAATGAATTGTCATCATTCATTAAGAGAAAAAATTTATATAAGGATAAAAATCAACTTATTGACACATTAATAAATTATTTAAATCTTAATAATAAAAATGAAGCTGATTTTGAAGTACCTAAATATAATTTTAAATCAGAAAACATTATTACTGAAGAGATTGATTATTATCACTCAAATGTAATAGCAAGAGCATCTAAAACAATGTCAGAGTGTAAAAATATTAGAATGAGTTTACCAAAAACTGGAACCGATAATTAATGGCAGAATTATTTATATTTTTTGAACAAATTTATAGAATTCTGTTTCTATTGATCCCGGTTTTAGTATCTGTTGCAATGATTGTTTGGTTAGATAGAAGAGTGTGGGCATTTGTTCAAAAAAGAAGAGGTCCTAACGTTGTTGGTCCATTTGGATTATTTCAAACATTAGCTGACGCATTAAAATATATTTTTAAAGAAATAATCATTCCAGCAAGCTCAAATAAAGTTATATTTATATTAGCACCAATAGTTACAATGACTTTGGCTTTAATTGCTTGGGCAGTAATTCCTTTTAGTGAAACATTTGTACTAGCAGATATAAATGTCGGTATTTTATATCTTTTTGCAGTTTCATCTTTAGGTGTTTATGGAATAATTATGGGTGGATGGGCATCTAATTCAAAGTATCCTTTTCTAGGAGCAATTAGATCAGCTGCTCAAATGGTTTCTTATGAAGTTTCCATAGGTGTAATAATTATAAATGTATTACTTTGTGTAGGTTCATTAAATCTAAGTGACATCGTTTTGGCTCAAAAAGATTTATGGTTTGTAATACCTCTATTCCCAATGTTTATAATATTTTTTATTTCTGCATTAGCAGAAACTAACAGACCACCTTTTGATTTGCCCGAAGCTGAAGCAGAGTTAGTTGCAGGTTACCAGACAGAATACTCTGGAATGATGTATGCAATGTTTTGGTTAGGGGAGTATGCTAACATTTTACTTATGTGTGCAATGGGATCCATTTTGTTTCTTGGTGGCTGGTTATCTCCCATAGATCTATTTCCATTTAATGTCATTCCAGCTCCAATATGGTTAATCTTAAAAATACTCTTTTTATTTATCTTATTTGCTTTAATAAAAGCAATAGTACCTAGATACAGGTATGATCAATTAATGAAACTTGGATGGAAAATTTTTCTACCATTTTCATTAATATATGTTGTATTAACTGCAAGTTTTTTAATGTATTTTGATTTATTACCGGGAAATTAGAATGAGCTTAGTAAGATTTTTCAAAACAATTTTTATGATTGATTTTTTAACAGGATTAATCATGGCAATAAAAGAAATATTTAAACCAAAAAAAACTATTAATTATCCATTTGAAAAAGGTTCAATTAGTCCGAGAGCAAGGGGAGAACATGCGCTAAGAAGATATCCAAATGGTGAGGAGAGATGCATTGCTTGTAAACTATGTGAAGCTGTTTGTCCTGCTCAGGCTATAACAATAGAGTCTAGCGAGAGAGAAGATGGAAGTAGAAAAACTACTCGTTATGATATTGACATGTTAAAATGTATTTATTGTGGTTTGTGCGAACAATCCTGTCCAGTTGACGCGATTGTGCAAGGTCCAAATTTTGAATTTGCTACAGAAACAAGAGAAGAACTTTATTATAACAAAGAAAAGTTGTTAGAGAATGGAGATAGATGGGAGAATATTTTAGCAGCAAATATTAATGCTGATAGCTCTCACAGATAATCAATGATTGCTCACGCAATAGTCTTTTATATATTTTCACTGATTGCAATTGTCTCTGCAATTATGGTAACTGTTTCGAAAAACACAGTTAATTCAGTTTTCTTTTTAATATTGGATTTTATTAGTATTTCTTGCCTATTCATCATGATTGGTGCCGAATTTCTGGGAATGATAATGCTTATTGTGTACGTTGGAGCAGTGGCAGTATTATTTTTATTTGTTGTTATGATGTTAAATGTTGCTCAACAAAAAAATGAGTGGTTTAATTCTAGTGGAAGAAGTTCCCATATTCCAGTTGGTCTTTTAGTAAGCATAATTATATTTTTTGAATTAATTATTGTTATAGGAGGATGGAAATATAAACCAGATTTGTTAGATTCAATTGCGATTGAAATAAATACTGACTTAACAAATACTCAATCTTTGGGAAGCGTTATATATACTGATTATATTCATTTGTTTCAATTATCTGGAATGGTTTTATTGGTAGCAATGATTGGTGCGATTGTATTGACCTTCAGACAAAGATCTGGAGTAAAAAGACAAAGTTATTTCAAACAAATATCTAGAGATAGAAAAGATGGTATTGAATTAGTTGATGTTGAAAATAATAAAGGAGTTAAAATAGATGTTTAGTATTGGTCTTGGACATTACTTAACTCTCGCTGCTATTATATTCACAATTGGAATTGTGGGTATTTTTCTAAATAGAAAAAATATTATTGTTATATTGATGAGTATTGAATTAATACTTTTAGCAGTAAATATAAATTTAGTATCTTTTTCTATTTTTATTAACGATTTGAGTGGCCAGGTTTTCACATTATTCATATTAACAGTGGCTGCAGCTGAGGCCGCAATAGGACTTGCAATTATTGTGGTTTATTACAGAAATTCTGGAACAATAAGAGTTGAAGAAATCGACAGATTGAAAGGGTAAATGGAATACTTAATATTATTTTTACCTTTGATAGGTTCAATCATATCGGGTTTCTTTGGCAAAACTATTGGTGATAGGTTATCGCAATTAATCACGTGTATTTTGGTTTCTATTTCGGCATTATTATCTTTGTTCATATTTTTTAAAGTTGTTTCATCAGGATATGAGCATAATGCAATTATAGCAACTTGGATAAATTCAGGATCTTTAAATGTAAATTGGTCAATTAAAGTTGATGCTCTTTCTGCAGTAATGTTAGTTGTAGTTACTCTAGTTTCATCCTTAGTTCATATCTATTCTGTTGGTTACATGTCTCATGACCCACATAAACCAAGATTCATGTCCTATCTATCATTATTTACATTCGCTATGTTAACCTTAGTAACATCAGATAATTTTTTGCAATTATTTTTCGGATGGGAAGGAGTTGGTCTTTGCTCGTACTTTTTAATTGGTTTTTGGTATAAAAAGGAAACCGCTAATGCTGCTGCTATTAAGGCTTTTATAGTAAATAGAGTTGGGGACTTTGGTTTTGCATTAGGTATTTTTTTAATATTTTATATTTTTGGCACAGTAAATTACGACGAAGTTTTTCTTAAAATACCTGAAATTATAGATCAAAAAATAAATTTTCTATCTTTTGAATTTTATACAATAGATTTAATTTGTTTATTACTTTTTATTGGAGCAATGGGAAAGTCAGCTCAATTTTTGCTTCATACATGGTTACCAGATGCTATGGAAGGTCCAACACCAGTATCCGCATTAATTCATGCAGCCACAATGGTAACTGCAGGAGTTTTTTTAGTAGTTAGATGTTCTCCAATTTATGAGTACTCAGAATTAGCTTTGTCTGTAATCACATTAGTTGGAATGACCACAGCTTTTTTTGCAGCTACAGTTGCATTAGTGCAAACAGATATAAAAAAAATTATCGCTTATTCAACATGTAGTCAATTGGGATACATGTTTTTTGCAGCAGGTGTAGGCGCATATAATGTTGCAATGTTTCATTTATTTACACATGCTTTTTTTAAAGCTTTACTTTTCCTAGGCTCTGGATCAGTAATTCATTCATTTAAAGATGAACAAGATATTACTAAGATGGGGGGAGTATTTAAAAAATTACCCTACACTTATGCATTAATGGTTGTTGGTACTTTAGCTTTGACAGGATTTCCTTTCTTATCAGGTTTTTATTCTAAAGATGCAATAATTGAATTTGCTTATATAAGTGAAACAAAATTTGGAATTTATGCTGCTGGTATAGGTGTATTAACTGCTGTAATGACCTCTATATACTCATGGAGATTAATATTTAAAACTTTTCATGGAAATTACAAAAATAAAGATCTTAGTATTGATACAATGCACGAGTCTCCATTAAGTATGATGTTACCTTTGGTGTTATTAGCAGTCGGTGCTGTTTTTTCAGGATTTTTATTTAAAGAATTATTTATAGGTCATGATACAATGTACAACTTTTGGGGAGAGTCTATAAAATTTCTAGAACCATTAGGAAAAGAACATCCTCCAACTTGGTTTTTGTTTTTAACTCCTACATTAGTAGTTTTAACAATTCCATTGTCATATTATCTATTTGTTAAAAATACTAAAATTGTAAATGAAATAGTTTCCATTAACATGCCAGTTTACATTTTTCTCCAAAAAAAATGGTATTTTGACGAATTGTATGATCAAATTTTTATTAAACCTTCAAAAAGTTTTGGAATATTTCTTTGGAAAAAAATTGATGGATTAATAATCGATAAATTTGGACCAGATGGAATTTCAAATTTAGTAAAACTTTTTTCTTTTAAAGCAGTAAAGTTTCAATCAGGTTATATTTATCAGTATGCCTTTATAATGCTTCTAGGTTTTTCAATTTTATTAACTTTATTAATAGTAAAATAATATGAATTTCCCAATTCTATCATCACTAATTTTACTTCCAACAATAGGAGCCTTATTTATTTTTTTTGTTAGATCGTCTAATTCTCAATATCAAAGTAGTAAATATGTTGCCCTTTTTATAACTTTAGCTAATTTTTTCTTATCTTTATATTTATGGATTGTTTTTGATAAATCTATAGTTGACTTTCAGTTTGTTGAAGAAAGAGAATGGATTTCAGGATTTGTTAATTACAAAGTTGGAGTAGATGGGATATCAATTTTATTTATTTTACTTACAACATTCATTACTCCAATTTGTGTAATAACTGTAAATGCAACTATCAAAAATAGATTAAAAGATTTTTTAATAGCAATCTTGATACTTGAAACATTTATGATAGGTGTCTTTTGCTCGTTGGACTTAGTTGTATTTTATTTATTTTTTGAGGCTGGTCTTATTCCAATGTTTTTAATTATTGGTATATGGGGTGGAGAAAGAAGAGTTTATTCAGCATTTAAATTCTTTTTATATACTTTGCTAGGTTCAGTTTTAATGCTGGTTGCTATTATATCAATATATTGGATAACTGGTACAACTGATGTCATTAAGTTATATGAATTGGGTATCGACGCTAAGTACCAAAATTTATTATGGCTAGCATTTTTTAGTTCCTTTGCTGTTAAAACACCAATGTGGCCAGTGCATACATGGTTACCAGATGCTCATGTAGAGGCACCAACTGCTGGTTCAGTTTTACTAGCTGCAATACTTTTAAAAATGGCTGGATATGGATTTATAAGGTTTTCTCTAGGTTTGTTTCCAGATGCTTCATTATATTTTGTTCCTTTAGTTTACACACTTAGTTTGATAGCGATTATTTATACATCACTAGTAGCCTTAATGCAGGAAGATATGAAAAAACTAATAGCTTATTCGTCCGTAGCTCATATGGGATTTGTAACACTAGGTATTTTCACAATGACACAGCAAGGAATAGAAGGAAGTATTTTCCAAATGATAAGTCATGGTTTGGTATCTGCAGCACTATTTTTATGTGTTGGAGTTGTTTACGATAGACTTCATACAAGACTTATAAATAGATATGGAGGCTTAGTTTCTATAATGCCAAAGTACGCAATAGTTTTTATGGTTTTTACTTTAGGAGCTCTTGGATTACCTGGAACAAGTGGTTTTATTGGTGAATTTTTAGTTTTAATGGGTGCATTTAAAAAGAATATACTTGTAGCAACGATTGCAAGTTTAGGAGTGATCTTGGGGGCGGCATATATGCTTTGGTTATATAAGAGAATAATCTTTGGAAAATTAATTAATGAAGATGTAAAAAAAATGGTTGATTTAAAAAGATTTGAAATTGTTACATTATGGCTTTTAGTATTACCGATTATATTTTTCGGTTTTTATCCAGAACCTTTGATTAACTCTATAGAGGTATCAGTTGCAAACATGATAGATATGAATGATTTAGACAAGATTAATAAATTAGCATTAGGCGATTAATGGAAAATCTACAACTTATAATTCCAGAGTTATTTATATCAATAATGGTTATGTTTTTATTAATATTTGGGGTATTTAAGAAAAATAGTTCTCAACTAGTTTATAATTTAACAACAGTAAGTTTAGTTGCTGCTTTAGCATTAATAATTAATTTAGATGCGCAAACTCAATCATCATTATTCAATAATAGTTACAATATAGATAGTTTAGCTAGATTTATGAAAATTCTTTTAATTTTGTCTGGGATTTTTGTAATGCTGTCATCATCAAAATACATTCAGATTAGTAAAATTAGCAAAATTGAATATCCAATTCTTATTTTATGCTCAATCTTAGGCATGATGGTGATGATTAGTTCAAATGATCTTATTGTTTTTTACATGGGATTAGAATTGCAATCATTAGCATTATATGTGTTAGCATCATTTAATAGAGATAATTTACTATCAACAGAATCTGGATTAAAATATTTTGTTTTAAGTGCTCTTTCATCTGGACTTTTATTATATGGGTGTTCACTTATTTATGGTTTTTCAGAAACGACTAATTTTAGTCAAATTATGGTTAATACAAAAGAAATAGAATACGGATTAACTTTTGGAATAGTATTTATTTTAGTTGGATTAGCTTTTAAAATTTCTGCTGTTCCTTTCCATATGTGGGCACCTGATGTTTATCAAGGTTCACCAACATCTGTAACAGTCTTTTTCGCATTACTTCCAAAAATTGCTGCATTAACCGTATTTATTAGATTTTTATACATTCCTTTTTATGAATTAGGTGATCAGTGGCAAATGATAATTATATTTTTGTCTATTGCATCAATGGTATTCGGAGCAGTAGCAGCAATTGGTCAAAAAAATTTAAAAAGACTAATAGCCTACAGTTCAATTAGTCATATGGGATACGCTCTTGCAGGTTTATCTACAGGTACAACACAAGGTGTGCAGAGCTCTATTACATATATAACAATTTATCTTGTCATGAATTTAGCTTTTTTTAGTTGTTTGTTTATGCTTAAGCGAAACGATGAATATTATGAGAACATAGATGATTTATCGGGTCTTTCAAAAAATCATCCGTTATTGTCATTATCATTGCTTGTTGTGCTATTCTCTTTAGCAGGAATACCACCTCTAGCTGGTTTTTTTGCAAAATTCTATATTTTTGTGGCTGTAATAAATGAAAAAATGTATTTTTTAGCAATAGTTGGACTGCTAGCAACAGTGATCGCTGCTTTTTATTATCTAAGAATAATCAAAATTATATATTTCGATCCAGAAAAAGAAAAATTTGAGTCGAAACATAATTTGGGTTTAAAATTTACACTAGTAGCATCAACTTTTTTCATTCTTGCTTACTTTATATATCCAAGTGGAATAGTAGATATAATTTCACAAATAAACATTAATTAATGAAACTCAAAATATATTCTTATAAGGGTGTCAAAAGCACTAATGATACAGCAATAAGATTAATCAAACAAAAAATAAAACAAGGTATAGTTACTAGCGATATCCAGACTAATGGAAAAGGACAAAGGGGAAAAAAATGGGTTTCTAGAAGAGGAAATCTTTTTATTTCAATTTTTTTTCCTATTAACGAAAGTTTAAATTTAAAAAAAATTACATTTACAAATCTTAAAATAATAAAAAATATTTTAAAAAATATTGTTCCATGTAAAATCAATATTAAACTACCAAATGATTTAAAAATAATGAATAAAAAGGTATGCGGAATTCTTCAAGAAATAATTTATTATAATGAAATTAAATTTCTAATTATTGGAGTAGGTATTAATATAAAAAGTAGTCCAACAATAAAAGAATATGAAACTA
>CACFAT010000008.1 GCA_902564385.1 uncultured Pelagibacteraceae bacterium | reverse complement strand
ATCAACTGTTCATCTAGATGGTGAAATAGATATGGATGTCACTGAAAAGGCAAAAGAAATTATTATGCCTTTGATTGAGGCTAAAAAAGAAGTTCATTTAAATCTTAAAGAAGTTCAGTACATGGATTCATCTGGAATATCAGTTTTGATTGAAAGTCACCAAAAAGCAACTGAACTTGGAACAAAAGTTGTGTTGAAAGAAATTAGTAAGTCAGTTTTGAAAGTAATTATGATGGCAAAACTTGAACAAATTTTAAATTTGGACTGATAAATGAATGTTGCTATAAAATCGATAACTGAACAAAGAGATTTTGTTGTTAGTTCATCAAGTTTAAAAGAAGTTAGATCATTCTCAAGAGAAGTATTTGAAAAAGTAAATATTAATCAAGATTTAAAAGATGAATTAGTACTAGCTATAGCAGAAGCGGCACAAAATATTGTTAAACACGCTTATCAAGGTGAAGATACTGATGATAAAATGGAAATTAAAATTTCACTTGAAAACGGTCAACTTGAAATTGGTTTTTTTGATAAAGGAAGACCGGTTGAAGAAAAAAATGTAAGACACAGAAAAATAGATGATATCAAGCCTGGCGGATTAGGAACTTTTTTTATTCAACAAATAATGGACGCTGTTGTTTTTAAAGAAGGTGAGAAGCCTTGGATAAATCATTTAGTGTTAACTAAAAATTTAAACTCTTAACCGCCAATAATTGCACCAACATTAAAGATTGGTGAATACATGGCGATCATCAATCCACCAATCATTGTTCCCATAAATACAATCATGATTGGTTCAATTAAACTAGACATGTTATCTACCGCTGTATCAAATTCCTCTTCATAGTAAGAAGATACAGAAGTGAACATTTCATCTAAATTTCCTGTTTGCTCACCAACTGAAATTAATTGACTAAATGTTGGAGGAAAAACTGGTTCTTTTAAAAATAATTTTGTAAGAGTATCTCCTGAAAAAACTCCTTTTTTTACATTTTCTAAAGCTTGAGTTACAACGTCATTATTACTTACTTGTTTTGCGATTTCTATACTCTCTAAAAGGTTTACTCCTGCTGCACTAAGATTACCCATTATTAATGCTATTCTAGCAATCAATGATTTTAAAATCATATCACCAAAAACTGGCATCTTTAAAACTCGTTGGTGCCATTTGTATCTAATTGTAGGAATTTTAGTTGTTGTATATTTAAATATCACAAAACCTATTATTGATACTATTCCTAGTGTTAGTCCACCAGCACCTCTCATAAAATTACTTGCATTCATAATAACAGCTGTTGGGGTAGGTAATGCAACACCCATTCCCTCATACATTTCAGCAAATACTGGAACAACTTTAATTAACATGAACACCATTACAGTTATCGCAACCGTAAACATCACCACCGGATAAGTTAATGCACTTTTAATTTTCTTTTTAACTTTTTCTCTTTTTTCTAATGAGTCTACTAATTTTAAGAGGAAATCATCAAGTTTACCGCTGGCCTCTCCAGCTTTAATTAAGTTTATATAAATATTATCAAATATTTTAGGGTATTTCTCAAAACATTTAGAAAGAGTTACACCACCTTCAAGACTTTTTCTTACATCCTCTATTATTTCTTTCATAGTTGGATGTTCTATTTGGTCTCTAAGCATCGTTAAAACATTTAAAATTGGCAAACCTGCCTTTACCATTGTTGCAAATTGCTTGGAGAAAAGCATAACATCCGCAGGAGTGACTTTTTTCTTACCAAAAGAAAAGCCGCTTTTTTTGCCTTTTTCTTTTTCAGCTTTTTTCTTTTTAAGTTTGGTTAAGTTGGTAATGATTATTTTTTGCTCTTTAAGTTTAAAAGAAGCTTCTTCTTGATTTATAGCCTCTATTTCACCTTCAATATATTTACCTGCTGATATTCCTTTGTAAGAAAAAGTTTCGGCTGACATTTACTACTCCATAGAGAGAACTCTATCATACTCTCTAAAATTCAGATCACCTGTAAGAATTAACTCTCTTCCCATATCCTGCATTGTTCTAAAACCTTCATTTGAAGCAATTTCTTTAAGCTCAGGTGTGGTTGCTTTTCTTAAAATTGCTTCTTTTATTGGTTTTGTAACATTTAAAATTTCATAAATACCCATTCTACCTTTGTAACCAGTATCCTTACATTTATGACAACCACTGCCTTTTTGAACTTTTGCTCTTGAAGCTTGTTCTACTGTAAATCCTAGATCAGCAAGAGCTTTTGGAGTTATATCTTCATCTGGAACTCTGCATTCTGAACAAGTTTTTCTTGCTAATCTTTGTGCCAAAACAAGTGAAACAGCTGCACTAATCAAATAATCCGGTGTTCCCATGTTTTGTAATCTTGTAATGGTGCTTGGTGCATCATTAGTGTGAAGTGTACTAAATACTAAGTGACCCGTTAAAGCAGCCTTTAATCCGATATCAACTGTTTCTTTATCTCTCATCTCACCAACTAGAATTATTTCTGGATCTTGTCTTAAAAAAGATCTTAGGGCAGTTGAAAAATTAAAACCAATATCGTCTTTAATTTGAACTTGTCCAACACCATCCAATTCATATTCAACGGGATCCTCTGCTGTTAAAATATTAAGGTGAGGTTTAGATACCTCTTTTAGAATACTATAAAGTGTTGTTGTTTTTCCTGATCCGGTAGGACCAGTTACAAGAACCAAACCTTGTGTGCCATGAATTGCTTTTCTTAAATTTTTTAAATCGTTTTCTTCAAAATTAAGTTGTTCTAAACTGATGTCTCCTGCATCTTTATTTAAAACCCTCATAACTATTCTTTCATTAGTTGCGGTTGGCAAAATTGAAAGACGAAGATCAACTACTTTTCCATCAATTTTAAATGGAATTGCTCCATCTTGAGGTAATCTTCTTTCAGCAATATCTAATTTTCCCATAATCTTAAATCTTGTAACCACAGCTCCATAATTTGAATGAAGAAATTTTTTAAAGTGTTCTTGTTCTTGTAAAATTCCATCCAATCTATATCTAACTCTTGATGTAAATCGATAAGGTTCAATATGAATATCTGAAACACCTGATTTAATAGCTTCTGCTACAACTGCTGTACTAAACTTAATTACTTCAGACTCGTTTTCTATAGCTTCAATATCTTCTTCAGGTGGTTTTTCTAAAACTTCTGCTTGTTCGTCTACATCGTAATCAAATGTTTTAGTCTTTTCGGCATTAGTTTGTCTAATATCAGAGATAGTTCTTTCACCATCTGCGAGCAATTTATCTACGAAGTTTGAAATATCAGATACTTTTGCTGCATGTAGTTCTATATCCATTTTTGTAATTGTTCGTAAATTTCTCATTAAACTTAATTTTGAAATATCAGATATTGCAATGTGCAATACTTTTCCCTCAATTTTGAAAGGAGCTATAAAGTTCATATTAATGTAATTAGATGGAAGAACAGCTTTCAATTCATCAGTTACAGCAACTGTCGATAAATCTACTACATCTAATGATTGGTCTTTTACTAAAAGGTCTAAAATCTTTTCTTCATCAGTTAGATTTAACTCAAATACTGCATCCAACTGAGATTTTTCTCCTTCGCCAGATATTTTTTTAATCTCAACTAAATCTTTCCCTGAAATAATATCCTGATCAATAAGAATATTAATTAAATTAATCTCAGACTCTCTACTAATATTTATCATTATAAAATTCTTGGTGCTATAAACACTAACAATTCATCTAGGTTATCAGAATTTTCAGTCCCTTTAAAGAGATTACCTATTACAGGCATATTACCTATAGCTGGAAGTTGATCTTTAGATTTTGATAAAACGTTCTTTTTAATTCCACCAATTACTACTATATCGCCATCTGCCACCAACAATTTTGTTACAATTTCCATTTTATTAACGGCTGGTGTGTCACCTGCTACAGATCTGTTTGGTGTATCATTATTAACTTGAATACTTAACAAAACATTTCCATCTCCAATAATACTTGGAGTAACCTCTAATTTAAGAGCTGCTTCTTTAAAAGATACTTGAGATCCTCCGCCTTCTCCCGGAGCTTCATAAGGTATTTCCTCACCTTGAGTAACGGTTGCTACTTGATTATCTAGAGTGAATACTTTTGGATTAGAAATAGTTTTACCCATCCCCATTCTTTCTAATGCTGTAATTTCTGCTTTTAAAACCCCTGAACCAGTTCGTCTTAAAATTCCAATTCCACTTGTTGGATTTGTAATTGCAAAATTTGCTAAACTGTCTGTTGCATCACCAAGATTAGCTGCTCCGCCTGGTTCTGTACCTAAAGCACTTCCAGCGCTTCCACCTGATAGTCCACCAGCAACTTTACCAGCTCTTTGATAATAACCGCCCAGTCTTGTTCCAAGTGCTTTTTCAAAATCAGAATTTGCTTCAACTATAAAAGCTTCTATTAAAACTTGTTTTGTTCTTATATCTATTTCTTTAATAACTTTATCAACTACATCTAAATCTTTTTCTTTTCCTCTTACAATTATAGATCGTGTTGTTGCTTCTTCAGTAATTTGTATTGGTGTATATGAACTATCACCTGCAGTTGAAGTAAATAACTCATCAATAGTTTGTTTAGCTTGAGCAGGAGTTATATAATAAAGTCTGAAAATCTCAGAATATATTGGCTCAACACTATCTTCTAATTCTACTTTCTTTTTAACAGCTTGTGCTCTTTCAGACTTATAAGTCTCTTGTGCTGTTAGTGTTTCAGGAGAATGAACTCTTATTAAGTTACTAGCAACATCAACATCTGATGCATAATTTTTCATATCTAAAAGAGCTTGAAAAGCTTTGTCCCAAGGAACATCAATTAATTCTGCCGATATTGCTCCCGCAACCTCATCTCCAACTAAAACATTTATCTCCCCTATTTTACCCATCAATTTCATGGTTTCTTTATAATCTAGGTTTTTAAATTTAAGAGTTACCCGTTGTTTTAATAGTGGATATTCATCGGGTATTATTAAATAATTTCTTTGTGCTTCAGATGATATTTTTTTTCTTTTTCCAAGTTTTTTTGCATCACCTTCAATAGGTTTAGGGCCCATTTCTAAAGTTTTAGCGATTTCCGATTGTCCACTACTTACAATATCTTTGTTTTTTATAAGAGGTGTATTGTGTTTGAATGGCTTGTCATATTTTTTCAAGTTTTGACAAGCATTTAATGCAATTAATAGAAATAATAATCCAAAATATGTTAATATTTTTTTAATAGTCATCTGACTCCCGGACCTGATTATTAAAATCAATTATCATGAATTTACCATCATCTTTTTTAAATATTGCTTCTGTTAATCTCAGGTCAACTAATTGTATTTCTCCAAGATATTGACCTAAAGTCATTGTTAAAACTTCTCCGCCAGAATTAACTAAAGAAATGTAACTATAATCTTTTCCAGAAATAAGACCTGCTAATTTAAAATTATATAAGCTCATTTCATTATCTTGTTCGTCTTGCGGTATGCTTGCTGAAGATGAAGTTCCCTCATTTCCTGCAAATGGATCATTTAATGGAACTTCCTCATCTTCCTCCATCTCTTTAACAATTTCCTTTGCTGCATCTAGAACTTCTTGTTTTTGATCATGACTATCCGCAAAAGCCAAGTTTGCCATTAAAGAAAATATTATGATGAATAATATTTTAGAAAAATTCATCTGGTAATCCTACTATTGTTAATTCGCCTTGGGCCATTATCGCTCCAGTTGAATCGTTTTGTACTATACTTATAGTCTCTTTGTCAAAATTTAACATTTTATTTTGCCTAGAAACCGCTCTTTTAAACTTTATGTAACCTAAAAAATTCCCTTTGATTTCATAATCTACAGGTATTTGATAATAAGAAACCATATCCCTTGTAATATTATTTTCAGCTTGTTGGGTAACTCCTTGTTTAAATACAGGCTTTGGTTTTTTCTTTTCAATTTTTGATATTACCAATCCATTTACAGCTGCATACTTACTTAAACTTTCATAAAGATCTTCAACTTCTGCTTTTGAATGAAATAATGTTGAAGTTTTATCAAAGTCTGGTTTCATTTCCTTAATTCTTGATTTGAAAGTAATTATTTCATTATCAAATTGTGAAATTTCATTTTGCTTTGCTATTTTGTCATTATATTTAGCTTTTCTCTCTTTGACCATTGGATTTAAAATTACATAGTAAATTATTAAAAATAAAATTATTGCTCCAAAACCAGATCCAAATTTGATTAAAGTTTTTTTATCTACAGCAGCTAGCTTCTGCTTTAGATCATCCATAGTCATGTTTTTTAAATCCATTATACTTGCTCCAATACACAGGCTACTTTAAAGCCCTTCATAGTTTGTGATCCCTGCTGCTCGCCTTGAGGTAGTGTCATGCTTGCCAATGAAGCTTGTGAGATCAATTTTTTATTGTTCAAATTACTAATTAATTTTAAAATGTCTTGATCACTAAATGCTGTTCCTTCAATAACAACTAAATCTGAACCATTATATTCTATTTTGCTAAATTTAACTCTTTTAGGAACTGCAGAAGCGATCTGCGCTAATACTCTAAAACTTACTGTTTTATTAGACTTAATTGATTTACTTAATTGAAGAGACTTAAGCATAAAACCAATTTCTTTTGCATATTTATTTTTCTCTAAAGTTTTAAGCTCATGAGTTTGTAAAATTTCGTCATAACCTTCTATTTTTTTATTAAGATCTGTAATTTGCCAAAATGATAAACCAAATAAAACGACATAGATAAGTGAAACTATTCCAACTACACCTTTGAATGCAAAATTTGAAAAAGCTTTTGCTTTTTTCTGAGCAATCATATTTTCTCTGTTAGGCAAAAGGTTAATATTTTTCACAGCAGTCACAAACTTGTAGTAACCAAAAACGTCTAGTTTTCTAAATGCTAGTCCCATCACTGTTGAAAAATACGAACGGTTATCCATTTTTATATCGTTTTCTAATTGTGCAGGAATTTTTATTCCATCAAATGGATCAAATAAATTGTAACCAGTGTTGACCATATTTTTTCTAAAGCTTCCAAGATAATCTTCAACATTTTGTAGATTTGAAGTAACTTTTAAATTTCTAATTCTTTTCTCATATTTTTGTTCAAAATCTTGAACTGCTTGTTTGACTTGCGTCATATATCTTCTAACAAGTGCATCCATTTCCTCTTGATTACTACTTTCTTGAAGAGTTTTTCTGTCTTGAGATCTAATAAAAATATCAGTTATTATTGGATTGTTTTCGTAAAGTATCATTACATAGTTTTCATCTAAACCAAATTCTAGAACAGCAGTTAAGTTAGAGTCTTCAATTGAACCTGCAATTTGATTAATTTGATCAACAGCAGATTTTAAGGCGAAACATTTAACATCTATAATAACAGCATTTAATCCACCTTTTTTAATAATGTCTGTGTAGCTATTAATGTCTGATAATTTTGATGCTACAAAAAGGATATCCATTGTGTTTCCTGTTTTGTCTCTATTTATTACTTGATGGAATATAGAGTAGTCATTTAAATTATCAGTTAATTGAACTAAGTTTTCCCAAAGTGAGTCTGTATCTATTGCTTTTTTTAATTCTTCATCAGTCATTAAAGGTGCAGTTACAACTCTTATAATTGCGCTAGTTACTGGAATTGCGATTGCAGCGTTAGTCGTATTAATTTTGGATTTTTGTAAAGCTAATTTTAATTCATCAGCAACTTTGTCAGGATTTTCAAGTACTGTTCCATTTTCTGGAATACCCTCAAATTTATGAACATAAAATTTATCTAAAACCCATTGATTGGCTTTGTTGCTCGAAACTTGCGATAATCTTATCTCTGTAGGAGTAAGTTCAACTCCTAAAATTTCCTCACCTTTAATTGATTGTTTACCTAATCTATTTTTAAGAAGCTTACTAAAAAATCCTTCTTTCTTTTTGCTTTCCCCTCCTTGAGGTACTGGAGGTGCATTTGCATCATCTTTTTTTTTCTTTTTAAATAAATTTGCAAAAGGATTTTTCATAAATTTTATAAACGAATTTTAACTTTATACTCAACTTTTACTAGAATAAAAACACCTGATATTCAAATTGGGTTTTTTACAAAAATTAATTGGTAAAACAAGTCAATTTTATAGTACAAAGGGTTTTATGTTTGAAAAGTTAGAACAACTAGCTAAAGACAATAAAAAAATCTCTGATTTTCATATCAGAGCAGGATCTCCACTTGCATATAGACAAACTGGAGAAATAATAAAAGTCCAGGAAGTCATGGTTACAGCTCAAGATCTAAAAGATCTGCTTTCAATGAATTGTAATGAACATGAATTAAATAAATTTGAAAAAACACACGAACTTGATACATCCGTTACCCTAAGCGGATTAAGATTTAGAGCGAATTTTTATAAAACGATTAATGGACCTGCATGTGTTTGCAGAAGAGTTGAAAGTAAAATTCCAGATATGGAACAATTCAACTTACCACAAGCTCTCTATGATATTGTTGATTTTCATAAAGGTTTAGTTTTAGTAACAGGTCCAACTGGATCTGGTAAATCAACAACACTTGCAGCAATAGTAAATGAAATTAATAAAACAAGAACTGCAAATATAATCACAGTTGAGGACCCTGTAGAATTTATTCATAAAGACAATAAAAGTATTGTCTCTCATAGAGAGGTAGGAAAACAAACAGAAACTTTTGCAGCGGCATTAAAAGCAGCTTTAAGAGAAGACCCTGATGTAATCCTTGTTGGTGAGATGAGAGATCTTGAAACAATAAGTCTTGCATTAACAGCAGCAGAAACTGGTCACTTAGTATTTGGAACTTTGCACACGAGTGGTGCACCGAGTACAATTAACAGAATAATAGATGTGTTTCCTCCTGAACAACAGGAACAAATTCGAGCTCAAATTTCAACTTCTCTTAAAATGGTTGTGACCCAAAGATTGTTAAAGACTAGAGACGGCACAGGAAGAGTTGGTGCATTTGAAATAATGAAATGTACCGCACCTATACAAAACTTGATTAGAGAAGCAAAAATTCACCAAATTCCAAGTATAATGCAAACAGCAGTTAGAGATGGAATGATTACCATGGAAAAATCTCTTGAAGAATTAGCGAAATCAGGGAAAATAGATCCAGGTGCAGCAAGATCAGAACATTAAAGGATTTACAATTTTAGAGTTACTAGTTGTTATTACAATAGTAGCAATAATTTCCGCTGTTGCTTATCCAAATTTTTCAAATTGGCGACAAGATAGAGAGTTAAGAGCTGCAATGGAAAAGGCAGCAACTATGCTTTCATCTGTAAATACATTATCTCAAAGAGGAAATTATCCCTTTGTTCAATTTAGAGTAACACCCAACGGAACCTCATCAACAAAATTTGTTTCAAAAGGAATGGATGCAACTTCGTTATCAATTAAATTAAATAATGCACAAACTATTGAATGTAATACTTCTAGTGGTAGTTACTGGGACAATAACCAAGTTGATGAAACAACAAAAAAAATATCAACACATATTAGCAAAGACGGTGCTGTTTGTTTTTCTAAGGATGGAAGTTATTTTAAAGCACATGGAACCTTAAAAAATAATTTAAATGTTACAGTCGAAAATAGATCAACAAACCAATATTTGATACTTTGTACAACATCAAACGCAAGTAATGGTGGCAAATGTCCTTTGGATCAAGTAGGTGGATTGGAAAAACCTGCATACTTGGTTGAATGGACTAGATTTGGTAATATAAGTAAATTTAAATGGAGCGGAAGTGATTGGACTAGGCAAAACTAAATTATTTGAAAAAGGAATGACCCTGCTTGAGGCTTTAGTTTCAACAGCAATTATAGGAATTGGATTTGTTGCGGTTTTTCAGATGGTTAATTACTCAGTACAATCAATTGATGTTTCCGGAGAGAGAACAAAGGCAAATTATTTGGTATCTATGGTAGCAGAAGACTTAATTTCTGAAAGAGACTCAAGCTCTCCTACTACAGATGTAAAATTTAAAGATTATTTAATAAATAATTCTTGGAGTATGGCAAACTGTTCTAATAGAGGCACATCTTCCACTAATTTTAATAATGCAGTCCAAAACAAGTTTCAAAAATGGGACAAAAGATTTTCTAAGGAAAGACTAAAATGTAAAGGAAATAAGGATAATAAAATTCTCAAAATTTACGAAATCTGCAATAACAACGCTGCAGCAAATAACTGCAAATATAACAACACTACAAATTACAAAGGTAATGGTGTTTACGAAAAATGGTATCTAGGAAAAATGGAAGTCAATCTTAACGACGGCAAAAAGAAAAAATATTTATATTTTCAATTTAATTAATGAAAAAAAAATTAAGCAATATTGCAGGTGTAACTTTAATAGAAATTCTAATTGGAATTTTAATTTCTGTTGTGATGATGGGTGCTATGTTCACTTCATATACTGTTGTTAATAATACTTACTCTCAAGTTACTGATCGAGCAAAAATTTCAACAGCTGGAAGAGATGTTGTTGGAATGATTATGAGAGATATTAGAAACGCTGGATTTATGTATTTCAATGATAATATCAAAACATCAAACGAGCATATTCCAATTTTAATTACTAAATATGTGAATTTTTCAGAATGCGATAAAATCGATATTGTTTATGGAGATGTAAATTATAAACAAGGTAGGACACCTGCATACATATATGAGAGATATAAAATAACTTACAAATGCAAAAAATCTACTATTCCTGACAAAACACAACCTCAATTAGGTGGAGGTGGATATCCTCCAATTGATGCTTTTGCTGTTTATAAAAAAAAAGTTAAATGGAATAATACATCAGGTAGATGGGATGATCCTACAACAGATAACAATGATAAAACATATGATGATCAACTGGTTGTAGACTACGTTGATGATATGATTTTTAATCCTGTTGACGAAAAGGGAATGTTAATCAATCCACCACCTTCTGCAACAAATGTAAACAAAGATTTAATTTATAAAATTAAAACTGTTGATATCGCATTAACTGTTAGATCAACAAAAAATTTTTTTAGAAATTCAAAAATTAGAGATGTGTTTGCATTAAAAGACTCAACTAGAAATAAAAAGAAAACTGACAAATATTTAAGAGATACAATTATTGTAACTGCTCATGCAAGAAATTTGGGAATGGAATAATGAAAAAAAATGAACAAGGTTTTGCGCTGGTATTATCTTTAGTCTTAATGCTTGCAATGTCATTGATGGGAGGAGCGTTAATTGTAATATCAGCAGGTGACCATCAAAGTAATAATAAGAGTGATGAGTATCAGCAAACTTTCTATATTGCTGAAACAGCTTTGATAGAAGGTGAAAAATATGTGCTCAATCAATTTTTAGGACCTTGGAGTACTTCAAATCATGTTAGGGATACATCAAAAAGAAATTTACCAGCTAATAACACTCAATGGAACGGTAATATGGCTAATTATAGGATCAATTATAATTCTAGCAATAGCTCTCTTTATTATAATACAGAAAATTTCTGTGCTAATAGCTTTAAGGATTTAGACAAAGTTAGGTTAAGTGGAAATTTCTATGATGTTGTAGCTGCACAAAGTTGGAATTTTGGAAAATTAGTCCGTGATAGTTTTAATTCTGCAACTAATGATGAGAGAAAAGAAGCTGAAAAACTTTACAATTATTTTTATGAATTTTTTGTCATAAGAATTGGTGCTGCACCTTTTAGAGGTACTGGTTCTAGTATCAAAAAAGGCTCAACTGATAAAGGAAATGATGGAATGGCTTATCGAATTTATGGCTGTGGTTTAAAGAAAGGCAATGAAAGAATGGTAGTTGCTTTAGAAAGTGTGATTGTATTACCTAAATAAAATGACGACAAATATAAAGAGTTATAATAATATTTCTTAATCTATGAAAAATTTAATCAAATTTATTATAATTTTTTCAATTTTTAGTTCTCCTGTCCAAGCTGCTTGTGATTTTTTAATTGATATTGGAGATAGTGGTAAAAAAATTTTTGATAAATTTGGTCAACCGTTACCAGGTTTTAAAGGCCAATTTTATATGCCTGTTCCGTCGCCAGAGTTATGTCCAAATGATAATTTAAATGATGATATTGCAGTAGAATATGTATTTCTAGGCGAAACAGAAGATGCTGCAAAATTAGCTGCCATTAGAATGATTGTTATGAACGATGGTAAAAACACTGAGAATAATAAATTAACATTAATGAGATATGTTAAAAAAGTTTACGGTGATTTTGATACAGGACAAAATCCACAAATTTTTGATAGTTTCAAAATTTGGGAAAAAAGTAATAATGATGTCATTGTATATAAAAGAATGCTTGGTGAAGAAGAACTTTTTGAAGAAGAATTAATGATTACAACTGTAGAATACGATGAAAAATTAGGTAAATTTTACTATGATCTTGAAGTTGAGTTAGAGAAAATGGAGCAAGAGCAATAATTATGAAACTGAAACTTTTAATTTTGAAAGTCATTTTAATTTTATCTTTTTTTTCTAATAATAGTTTTGCAAAAAATTTACCGCCTGGTTCTGGAATATCAGATGTTCCAGCTAATGTATTAATCCTTTTAGATAAGTCTGGAAGTATGAGTGTTAGAATGACGAGTGGAGACGGGTTTTCTTATCCTTACAGTGTAGCAACCGATAGTAGTGGCGATATTTATGTAGGTCAATATTGGATACGTGGAATAAAAAAAATGACTTATTCAACAAAGAAAAATGATACCAGCTTTGGACGTAATGGAATTTATAGAGGATCAGGTAATTGCAGATCTTATTATCCAATGAATATGAAGGTGCATAATAATAAATTATATGTTGCCTCTTTTTATCAACATAGAGTTTTTAGGATTGATCTTTCAAACGGCAACTGTGATTGGAGCGCAAGTTTACGATATGCAAGACAAGTCTCGATTGCTCAAAATTTTTTGTATGCTGCAGGAAATGGGGGTATGTTGACGTACAATATATCTGGAGCAACTCCTTCACAAGTAAGTTGTCCATTTTCAGGTAATTTAAGTTCTTACGGTCGTTATTATGGACAGACCCCAGATTATAAACGAGAAAATTTTTATGTGCAATATTATCGTTACCTTTATAGATTCACGATTGGAAGTAACGGTTGCATAAATACAAATTGGTCTAGCAGAATAAATGTTGGTTGGTGGTACTACTCATATGGAATGGATCATCATCCATCAAATGAATTTATATTATATGGTAATGATTGGTCAAATCATAGAGTTTCTAAAGTTACATTAAACGCATCAAGAAATGGCACTGACTCAATTAAAAACGTTGGAAGGTATGGAAGAACTGCATCAAAGTCTGGAAATGTTAGAATGTATTATGCATGGGGTTTAACCGTAGATAAAGTTAACAACAGAGTGCTAAGTTCCAATTATCATAAACAAAGTGTTCAAGCATTTGACCTGGATTTAAATTTTGATAAAGAATTTGGAGGCTCTGCTGGAACAAGAATGACGGGTGCCCATGAAGCTATTCAATCAATCGTTACTGATAGTTCCTTAACAGCAGGAGTGAATTTTGGATTTGGTTACTGGTCGTGGGATAATAGTGGGTCTGGTTTTAGAACTTGGACTGGGGATATAACTAATGGAAGAGCCACACCTTGTACTAGTAGAGCTTGTATAAAAGTAAGAGCACATAAACAAGGGGCGGCAAAAATCAATTCGATCATAAAATCAGTTCAGCCTGGTGGTGGAACTAATGCTGATAACTGGGCAAAACAAGCTGAAGAATATTATTTGCACAGTACTTTATCTCCAATAGATAAAAACTTAACTTGTCAGAATAGCTATGTTTTAGTTATAGGTGATGGAGATTGGTATAATCACAACGGTGCTGCGAGGAGAGTTTCAAAATTATTAAATTCACATAAGATAAAGACTTTTACTGTAGCTTATGGAACGGGACTATCAAATGGTGGTGTAAGAAACTTTAATAGGATGGCACAAACAGGTGGAACTAATAGCGTTATCGTAGCAAGAACCACTCAATCTCTAAAAACGCAATTAAAAGCTGCCATATCACAAATTATTGCTCAGAAGTTATCTTTCTCTGCACCTGCAATTACAGCAACAATTGAACAAGGTGGGTCTTTATATCAAGCTCAATTCGATTATGAGCAAAATAAAGAGTGGAAAGGAACACTAAAAAGTACTGCGATAGACTCAAATGGTAATGTTGGTAAAAAGAATTGGGATGCAGCCGAATTACTTGAAAAAAGAAGAACAGATGACAGAAAAATTTGGACCCACCTTCCAAATACATCTGCGAATTCTGGTTATAGTAATTTAAATAATTGGGTAACATCAAACTATAAAGATATTGATAAGTTATTTACTCATACAAATAATGAAGTGCCAAATTATCATAGTAAAAGTGATAACCCTACTAATACTCAAAGATGTAAAAATGTTGCTTCAGTTCAAAATGATAATGAAGATGACATTAAAGGCCTAATACAGTTTGTTAGAGGACAAGATTATTTTGATTATGATGGTGATTGTAATTTAACTGAAACAAGACCTAACCCTCTTGGAGATATTTACCATTCAGAATTAGTGGTAGTTTCGAAACCATCAGCTGAAACGGCTTTTGCTGGAAGAAATCAAGAGTCTTATTGGAGATCTTTGAAAAATTATTCTTCATTTGCACAAAAACATTCTTCAAGAAAAGAAACAGTTTATGTTGGCGCAAATGACGGTATGCTTCATGCATTTGATGGAAAAACTGGTAACGAAATTTGGGCATTTGTTCCACCATTCATTGCATCATCAATGCCA
Source organism: uncultured Pelagibacteraceae bacterium (assembly GCA_902564385.1). Lineage (GTDB taxonomy): Bacteria > Pseudomonadota > Alphaproteobacteria > Pelagibacterales > Pelagibacteraceae > Pelagibacter. The sequence continues at coordinate 27,628 of CACFAT010000008.1, read as the reverse complement.
AATATGGTTAATGTAAATTTAAATAGAAGTGGTGTTGGTGGTTCTAATGCTATTTATGGTGTCGATGGATCTGTTACCGCGCATGATATGTTTTATAAAGGTCCTTATGATAATAAAAAAGAGTGGCACACAATACTAATGGTTCCATATGGTAGAGGTGGCGCAGGATTTTCTGTGTTAGATATTACAGATCGAGATGCACCAATGCATCTATATTCAGTACTTAATGATGGAATTCAAACTCAAGTCCATGTAATGGATCATAACGGGACTATCTCAAGTTATGATTACATCAAAAAAATTTATGACTTAGCAAGCTTCTTTGAGTCTAATACTGTGAGAACGAATAATTCTACTGATTTTACATGTAAAAGTGATGAATCAACCGCATGCCAGCAAAGCAATGTTTGGACTTTAGATGTTCCTAATTTGAGTAAATCTGATGTTTCAATATTAATTGACGACAAACCATTTACTAACTTTACAGTGAAATCCTCTACAATCACAATTCCTGCGCCGCCTGGTAGTGGTGGGCAAGCTCAAACAAAGGCAGCAACCGAGATCACTTTGATAAATAAAACATTAAAATTTTATGGATCAGATCCATGTGCAAGTAATCCAAATACAGCTTGTAACTTAAGTAGTTCGAATATGGCTTTACATATTAAGCCTGGCTCCGCACAAACTGGAGTGTTAACCCAACCTGAATATGATTATAGTGAATTAGGTGGAACTTGGTCGTCTCCTAGAATTATAAGAATGCCAAATAAAGGTCCAGGAGATAATAATTTAGAAGATGATATTTATGTTGCAATTATGGGTGGAGGATACGGTGTTCAAAACTCAGGAGTTGGTTCTAATTTAACAATTGTTAATCTTGAGGATACAACGTTCCCAGGTAAACTTGAAAAAAGAATAGATATTGAGGATATGCTGACGAACGATATCGTTAATTCAACACCAGGTTCACCAGTTGTAATTACAGCAGATACCGCAAGAGGAATTGATTTTAGAGGTGCGCTTGTCTACATGAGTGATCTTGAAGGAAAAATTACTAAGTTTAATTTAACGAATAATAGAAATGATGGAACAGGTAAAGCTTTAAAGATGTATGATAGCACAACATTATTTAAGGCAGGTTCAAACCAAACTAATGGTAGATATATGTATCATTCTATGGACGCAACAATTGGACAAACTACTAATTCATTATGGTTATATGCTGGAACTGGAGATTATGAGAGAATAGGAAATACAAGTAATGGTACAGACAACTTAATGATTGGTATTAGAGATCCTCATTATCCAGATTATAGAGATGTAGCGGTTCCTAAAAAAGCTGCTGATTTAACAAAATGTAAAAATACCACAAAAGACAAAACAGGTGCTAAATGTCCAACCTCAACTGATACCGGTTGGTATATAAAATTAGATAAATCTCAGAAAGTTACTGCTGAACCAACAGTATCAAGTGGATTGGTATATTTTCCAATTTATCAACCAACATCATCGGTTAATAAATGTAGTCTAGGTGATGCATTTATTTGTGGAGTTGATGATGAATGTGGAACAAATTTCTCATCTCAACTTAAAAATTTGAGAAGAGGAGATACTTGTAAATATGTTGGACAAGGTGTTTTATCCAAAATTGTAGTTTTTGCAGGTAAGCTGTTTGCAAACATTGCTGGTCAATCTGCTGGAAGTATAAAAGACTTAGTTAGCATTGAAGCTGCTGCAGGTGGAACATCTAGTTATAGAAGTTCTTGGAGACAGAACTATTAATCAATAGACATTTATGAAAAAGATTTTACTTAGTATAATCTTATTCTTTTTATTTAGTTCCATAAGTTATGCTGGTCCTTGTTTAACAACAATAGCTAGTGCATCAACGAACCAACTAGCTTGTGCCGATGATGATATTTTGAATGTAACTTCTGCTGGTTCAATTACTTACAACGATAATAAGGCAGTTGATCTCGAAGATATAAGTGGAGTTCAAATTACTAATGATGGAACAATTCAAACAGAGGATGGAACTAACAAACAAATCGCAATAAATGCTGAGTCATCTTTGAATACTACAATTACAAATAACGGAACAATCAACTCAGATAATAAGTATGGTATAATATTAAATTATGCAGAAAATGTTTTAATTACTAATAATACAGGAGCAACGATAAGTGCTGACGGGAATACTGCAATTTATGGAAAAAACGTTGGTAACTGTCATTTTAATGGTACTAATTGCCATTCAGATTTATCTGGTCAATCTAATGGTATTGGTCTCACACTACACAATCATGGTACCATTACCTCTACTCATGAAACAATTTGGTTAGGTTCAGGAGCCTCAGGTAATCACAGGAGTAAAGGTCTAAAAATTTATAATTATGACGGTGGAATTATTAAAACAACAGATGAAGGCGATAGTCCGATTAAAGGTTTTCATTTAGTTGATTTTGAATTTATTAATTATCAGGGAGGTACAATTGAAAGTGCCGACAGACACGCAGTTAATACTGAACAATCTGAAGATATTAATTTTACTAATCATGGAACAATAACTGCGGCAGATAAAAGTGCATTTTACTGCAAAACATGCCCGGATACTACTTTCATTAATACCGGGACAATGACATCTGGAAATAACGCAGTAGTAATTTCACACGGAGATAATATAAGTATAACAAATTCTGGAACAATAACTGCTACAGCTGCAAATTCAGGTTTATCAATAAATCAATCGGACGGCACCGTTGTTACTAATACGGGCACTATATCTGGGGTCGGTATGGGAATGCAATCTTCAAATGTAGATAATTCTACGATAACAAATCATGGAACCATTTCTGCAAGCTCTAATACAGGATATGGAATATTGTATGAAAATGATGGAACCAACAGAGTAAATAATACTTTAAACAATTATGGCACGATTAGTGCAACATCAGGTTCATTTGCAGATGGAATTGGTATTGGAAGGAATGCCACCCCAATGTTTAATATTACGATAAATAATTATGGTACAATTACTGGATCTGGTAATTCTATATTTATACTTAACTCTTCTAGTACAGGTATAAATATTGTTACTAAAGATGAAGGTACGTATGAAGGTTCGATTGATTTAAAAGATTCAACTACGACAATGACATTAGATTGTAGTATTTCAAAAGATCAAAAAATAGAAATTCTTAGAAAAACAAATATGGTTGTCACAAATAATCTTTGTGGAAATGATACCTATGAAATATTAGACAGCAATAGTGATCCAGATGCAGACAACTCTGAAACAGATGGTTTTTTATATGTTTATGGTGAAGATTTAGATATTGATAGCCATAATAAAAAATATAGATCTGAAATATTTTTATCTAATTTAAATGATATTTTTAATTCAGTTTCTGAAGAAAAAAAATCTAGTGGATATTATTCTGTTAAAAAAAGAGATAATATTTATAAAAGTGAAACAAGTGGTGTAACGGGAGACTTTAAAATTGAAAATGATAACTTTACACCGTTCTTAAGTTATTCTAGTCAGCAAGCAAAATTTAATAATGGAGAAGCAATAGATAGTGAAAATTTAGCTATTGGTTTAAAAAAAGATATTGATTATGAGAAATTTAAATTTTCTGTAGTTTCAATTTTTGGGTTAACTCAAAATAAATATTTAGATCTTGAAACTGAAACACAACAAACTATTTCAAAAGAAAATCTAGGTCAGTTTGCTGCTGTAAATTATAGAGCATCTAAAGAAATAGAAATTGATGATAGTCAAAGTTTAAATATTGAAGTGGATGGTAAATATGGTCTAAGAAGACTTCCAAGTTATCTAACATCTTTTACAGATGGGGATCTTTCTGTTGATGATGCGGTGGATCAAGTATTGTCAGGTGGATTTAATGTTGAGTATTCAAAATCTTTTGAAAATGGCTTCGTTCTTAAGCCATATACAGGCCTATCTTTAAATCAAACTTTGAGTGAAAAAATTGACATTGTTGCAGACGGTGAAAGAAAAGACATGGCCCATTTTATGAATGATGATTTAGCAGTAAAAGCTGGTTTAAATATCAGCAAAAATACTGATAATTTCGGCCTAAACTTTAATCTAGAGTTTAATGAACAAAATGGACTTAAAGATAGCCAAGTAAGTATTTCATTAACGAAAGTTATTCAAAATAATATTAGAAAAAAAATAGAGGGACTACCAATTGATCCTGAACTAGAAAAATTATTTGATCAATTACAATTAGCTAAAGAAAATGAAAGACTAGCTCAGATAACCGGTAGAGCAGTTGAGGAGAATAGAATAATGAAAGAAATGATTATTCAATTAATCAAGGAAAACAATAAACTTAAAACAGAGAGAAATCTTTTGCTAAAAAACTAACTTTAAAACTTTTATAAAACTTATTTGGTTATTTGAGTAAATCTGCTTTTCATAAAATTTAAAGAAATTTTTATATTTTGATTTATCTTTTTCCATCAGTTTAAAATAAATCTCCTGAATAGTATCCGAATTTTTTATTTGAAGTTTTCTTTTTTTTCCTAAAAGAATTAAATTCAATTTTAGCCTCATCAATTTAATTGAATTGAAATTATATAATAATTTTATACTTACAAATAATAATATTGGCACGAATATCCAAATAATGAGTTTTGAAAAATTTAAACTTAATAATTCTTTTATAAAATTTTTTCTTTCGTTATCGTCATATGATAGTAAATGTTGAGTCCATACAAAATCAACATAGTTAAAATAAAAATTAATTGTTTTAAAAAAATTGTTAGAAAATATCGAACTTGTAAATTTATCATTATTTACGAAATAATTATTTAATGAATTTCTAATATTAGAATTAGGTATTGCGCTAGTTGGATCAATTCTAACCCATCCCCTTTCATCAAACCAAACTTCTGCCCAAGCATGAGTATCTTTTTGTTTAAATTGGAAAAAATTCCCTATCTCATTTAAATCTCCACCATAGTAACCTGTTACTATCCTACTTGGAATTTGAGCTAACCTTGTAAGTAATACAAATGTTCCTGCATAATATTCACAGTATCCCTCTTTAGAATTAAAGAAAAAGTTTTCATATTTATTATTTGAGCTTATCTGAGGACTAAGGTTATAAAAATACGATCCATCAGAAAATCTTTTATAAATTTTTTCGATAAATTCTTCTTTAGTGCTTACATTATTTTTATCTACCCAATCTTTTATTTTTGGTGATATGTTTTCTGGTAACAAAGTATAATAACTTTTAAGTGAATCGTCTAAGGAATATTCAGATTTATTCATTTTAAAAATTAATTTCTTTTTTCTGTCAATTAGTTCCCTACTTACAAAAGACTGGTTAAAATAATCTTTTGTAATTTGAATATCATTAGTGATTAATTTTGAGTTTTTTAAACTTGGTATCCATTTTTTTTTATATGGTTCTAAAATAATCTGATAATTTTTATTTAAATCTTCATTACCATTTATTCTCAAAGAATTTTTAAATTCACTAAAAAGATAGTAACTTGAGGAAGGTCTCCAAGATTGATCTTTTTCCATATAATCAAAGATTTTGACCCTAAAATAAAGATCCTCCTTCTTAAAATTGTTATTTATTAAAGTAAAAACTTCTTCGTCTGAGTTCGAAAACTGACTAAATGATCCAAGATCTATGCTATCTGGAATACCTACTGAACTTGCAGATGTATCAAATAATCTGAAATTTACTTCTGCCCTTGGAAATACTAGATAAAAAATAATAATAATTGGAAATATACTAAAACCAAATCCTAAATATTTTAAAATATTTTTTAAACTGAAATCGAGGATTTCCTTTTGTTGAATAAGATACATGTTAACAACTAAAAGTATCAGGATTAAAAAAGAATTTAATGTACTCAATATATCTTGCCCTTTAATTAAACTTGCTACTGCAATAATCATAGAGATTAAATTAAATGACAAAAGGTTATTTTTATTATTAAGTTCTGAGAACTTTATAATCAGCAAAACTCCAAGACAGTTTAGAAAAAATTCTTCAGACAAAACATATTGATTGAGGATTAATTGAATATACAGAGCTCCCAAAGCAAATATTCCAACCACTACAGACTTAAACTTAAAGTGTATTTTCGAAAAAACAAAACTTAAAATAAATAAAGTGCCCCAAAATATTTTATTAGTTAATAGTAAATCTGTAGATAATGAAATTAAGCAAAAGAATAATATAACATAAGTAAGAAGACTAATATTTTGCGATTTAATTTTTAACATTTGAAATATACTTTAAAATTTTATTTAGAGAGTTTTTATTTTCGTTTAAATGGAAAATATTATATCTGTGTTTAAAGGTTAAATTTAGGCTTTTTGTGAAATAATAATCTAAAATAAATACTGAATAGCTTAATAATTTCTCAAATTCTATATGGTTGTATTTATTTAAATCTAGGATCGATTTTTTTGAGCTTTTAAAAGACTTAAATTCTTTTACAAATTTTTTATTTTCAATAGTTGATTTTTTCCAAGCGATTTTTGAGTAACTATCTCCTTTCTTGTATTCATCTATACCATCAAATTCATCAGAATTATTATTTTGGTGAATTTTAAATTCTTGTAATAATTCTTGATTAGGAATTAATTTTTGTGGAAATACATATACTTTACTAAAAGGTTGATAATTTATTTTTGTCCTTATTATTCCAAATGGATATATTGATTTTAAAATTATTTTATTTAAAGAATAGACACCCCTTTTGTCATTATTATATTTTATATTAAATTCTTTAATATTATCTGGTAAATTAAAATTTTGTAATACTGATTTATTGATCTCTAAATCGATATTTAATTTTTTCTCTTTTGTGTCATTAATTATCTTAAAATTTATAAATTCTATTTTATTTGCTTCAACTAAATATTCTGTAAGAAAATTTATTCTTAAATTATTAATATTTTGATGTGATACAAAAATTGAAATAAAGAAAATAAAGAAAATAACAATTGAAATAAGAAGTCCTGAGTTATTTTCATAAAATACAGATATTAAAAAACAAAAAAATACGAACAGTCCCAATAATAAACCTTGAGGATTGGGATATATGTAAATTTTAAGTTTTTTATTTAGATTAATTAATTGCTTAAAGTCTAAGTTCGTTAATCTCTGTACTAGCTGATTAACCATTGGTTATTTTAATTTTTTGAAGTATTTCCTCGTTAATGAAGGCCATCTTATCTTCCTGGTTAAGAAATTTAATTCTATGTCTTAATATGTAGGGCAGAGTTTCCTTAATATCTTGATGAGTTACATAATCTTTTTCATGAATAATTGCCCAACCCTTGGCTAAATCTAAGATTTGCTTTAAACATCTTGCAGAAATATAAATTTTTTGATCAAGCGTTTGAATTACCTGCTCTATTTCAACAACATATTTATAAATTTCATCTTTTATAGTTAACTGATCTTTTTTTTGTTTGATTGTCTCCCAATCAACAGCTTTTGATGAAGCACCATTTAATTTACTTGTATTTTTTAACATCAAAATTTTATCGTTTTCATTTAGATCAGATAAAGAAAATGAAATCATAAATCTATCAAGCTGAGAATCTGGTAAAGAACTTGTGCCAGATGAATCCATAGGATTTTGTGTTGCGATAACAAAAAAAGGTTCGGGAAGACTGTAGCTTACTCCATCAATTGAAACATTTTTTTCTTCCATCGCCTCAAGAAATGCGCTCTGAGACTTTGGACTACCTCTATTTAATTCATCGGCCAAAACAATGTTTGTAAAAATTGGACCTTTTTGGAAATTTAATTTACCATCTAAAAAAATATTAAATCCAAGTATATCACTTGGTAGTAAATCTGAGGTGAACTGAACTCTTTTGAAATTTAAACCTAAACTTTGTGTAATTGCTTTCGCAAAAGTTGTCTTGCCTGATCCAGGGTAATCTTCGATTAGTATACTTCCCTCTGATACGATTGCTGCTAAAGTCAATTTAATTTTTTCAGAATTGCCAACAACTATTGCAGAAGTATTACTTATTATTTTTTCAAACATAAATTTTAATGATTAATAAAAAATTATTGATCTAATATTACTTTCAAATATCAAATATATCAATGTTCCAAGAATAATATAAGGCCCAAATGGAATTTGTGAAGAAAATTTTTTTGATTTATTTATCAAACTTGGTGCAACCGATAATAATGCAATTAATGACGATAGGAAAATGACAAAAGGTATGGAAAACCATCCAAACCAAAATCCGATTGCAGATAAAAGTTTTGCATCTCCTAATCCCATGCCTTCTTTTTTTCTTACTTGTTTATAAAAAAAAATTATAGACCAAATTATTCCATATCCAAATATTCCACCAATTAAAGAATTTATATAATTAGGAAACATGGGATTTAAACTTGGTATAAAAGATTTAATAAAACCTAGAAACATCATTGAATACGTTAGTACATTTGGGATGATGAAATGTTTGAAATCAATAAAAAAAATTATTAAAAAACTTAAACTTAAAATTATTAAAAGTAATGTTGTAATACTAACGCCATAAAAAAAGTAAATAATTAAAAAAAACAAAATACTTATTGTCTCTACCAATACATATTGAGAAGAAATTTTTTTGTTACAATATCTACACTTACCTTTTAAAAATAAAAAAGAAAATATTGGAATATTATCTTTCCAAGTAATTAACTTTTTGCAGTTTGGACAAAATGATCTTCCAGACACAACTCCTTTTTCTAAAGGTAAACGATAAATGCAAACATTTGCAAAACTTCCCCAAAGTGCTCCTAGAACAAGTACAAATATGAAATCCACAGAATATGATTATAATTTAATGTTTGATGTAATATGAATTAATCCATCTATTACATACTGAACCATTAAGACCGCATCCTGAAGATGGATGTATAAATTAGGTGTATTAATTATAATCTCCATTGTTGAAAAATTTATCAAAAATTGTTTAAATTACTAGTTAAATAAATGTTTCTATTTAAATCAAAAAAACCGATCGAACCTAAAAAAGAAGCTGAGCAAGTTAATGTCGACTTAGAACTTGTCACAAAAATGAATCAAGACTTTGCTTTATCTCTTGATCTAAACGATACCCTGATGAATGCATTGCGGGTGATAATTGCAAGACTAAATGCAGAAGCTGCAAACATTTTTTTAATAAATGAGCAAAAGAAAAAGTTTGAATGTATTGCATCACTTCATCAAGATTATTTGGATGAATACGAATTAGATCTAAAAGATGGTGTTATGGGTAAAGCTGTGCAGCAAAGAAAATGTATTCGTGTAGGAAATGTTAGAAAAGATGTACGTGAAATTGCAGAATTTTATTTTGATTTAGATAATAAAACAAATTTTACAACATACTCAGTTTTGTGTTCACCATTAATTGCAGCAAATGAATGTATTGGGGTTATTCACTGCTTAAATAAAAAAACTGAAGATAAGTTATTTATAGAAGATGACAGAAAACTTTTAGAAACACTTTCTGCTCCAGCTGCACTAGCAATTAGAAATGCAAAAATGGCAAAAGAAATGGTTGAAAAAAATAAAATACAAAAAGAAGTAGAAATCGTTGGAGAAATTCAAAGATCTTTATTGTCGAAAAATAAAGAGAAAGATTTTCCTATTTCAGGTATCAATATTCCTGCTAAAGTTGTCTCAGGTGACTTTTATAATTTTTCAGATTTAGGAGATGGAAAATATGGATTTGGGGTTGCTGATGTCTCTGGAAAAGGAATTAAGTCATCACTCTTAATGTCAAAAGCTTCTAGTTTATATAGATGTTTAAGTAAGACAAATTTTTCAGCTTCAGATTTGTTATTCCAATTAAATAATGAGATATGTGAAACTATATCAAGAGGTATGTTTGTAACAATGTTAATTGGAATATACGATTCAAATAAAAAAGAACTATTATTATCTAGTGCAGGTCATGAACCACCTTTGATTTTGTCTGCTGATGGAACTTTTAGTAATTTCTCAGAAGCTGGGCCTCCGTTAGGCATAATGCCTAAAACGAAATATCCTGAGCACACCATACCTTTTGAAAATAGCTCAATGTACATTTTTACAGATGGAATTACAGAGATAAAAAATCCAAATGGAGAAATGTTAGGATCAGAAGGTTTTGAAAATTATATTAAAAAATATCAATCAACTGCGATCAATGATAGACTTAAAACAATGATTGATGATATTCTTGGTGCTGGTCATATACAAAAAGATGATTTAACTATTGTTGCAATAGATGGAAAATAGCTAATAAACAGAAATTTGCTCTTGATTATATATTTTACAACTCATAACAATACTTAATCCCAGCATAATAGATAACAAAGATGATCCACCATAAGACATTATAGGTAATGGAGCACCAACAATAGGTAGCATCCCTAAAACCATTGCGATATTGACAAATACATATAAAAAAATTGCTGTTGCAAATCCAAAACAGTATAATTTTGCAAAAAAGCTTCTAGAGACTAGCCCAACATTTATTATTCTATAAATTAACAATATGTATAAAAATAAAAGTATAATTGATCCAAGGAATCCAAATTCTTCCGAAAATAGTGTGAATATAAAATCTGTGTGTTTTTCAGGTAAAAATTCTAAATAACTTTGAGTTCCTTTAAGATATCCTTTTCCAAAAAAACCGCCAGATCCAATGGCTATTTTTGATTGAATTATTTGATATCCAGCTCCTAAAGGGTCTCTATCTGGATTGAAGAAAGTTAGAATTCTTGATTTTTGATAAGGTTTTAAAATAGATATAGCAAAAGGTAGTGAAACTAATAACAACAATCCCGAGTAAATAAAGTATTTAATATTAAGACCCGCCAACCAAATTATTGCAATACCACTTCCTGCAATTAAAATAGAGGTTCCTAGGTCAGGTTGTTGTATTACAAGATAACAAGGAATTATCAAAAGAATGATTGGTTGAATTAAAAACTTGATGCTTTGAATATCTGAAGCTTGAATTCTATGATAATATCTTGCAAAACATATTATTACAGCAATCTTCATTAGTTCTGAGGGCTGTAAGTTTAAAAAGTATAAGTTTATCCATCTAGTTGCACCAGATGCTGAAATTCCAAAAAATAAAACTGTTATTAATAAAACTAATCCAACAATATAAAATAAGTAAGCATTTTTATACCAGGTAGAAACTCTGACAAAAGATAAAACTAAAAATAAACTAAAAAATAAAGATAATCTTATTATGTGATTTTTAGTATAAAAAGAAAATTTTCCTCCCTCTGTAGAGTAAATCGCAAAGACACTGATTAATCCTATAGCTAAAATTAGCAAGATTAATAAATAATCAATAGATCTTAATTTATCTAAAAAACTATAATTACTTGCTTGTATTCTTTCCCTCAGCATTATGCTAAACTAGTATTTCCATTATTAAATTGTTCTCTTAATTTATGTCTATCTATAATTCTTTTAATTAATTTACTTGCAAGTGGAGCAGCTGCTTTACTACCAGAACCTCCATGTTCAATAATAACGCTAATAGCATATCGTGGATCCTTGTATGGCGCAAAAGCAACGTATAAAGCATGATCTCTTTTTTTATATTCAATTTGTTCGGTATCTAAGTCTAATTCTCGATCAAGATCAGTAATTCTTCTGACCTGTGATGTTCCAGTTTTTCCTGCAAATTGGTACTTTGGATCATCATAACGAGATTTATATGAAGTTCCATATTGCTCGTTGGTAGAACCAAACATTGCATCTAATACAAAGTTAATATTAGACTTTTTGTGATACATTCTTTGATAATTTTCAATATTTATATCATCTAAGTAGTTTCTTTCATGCAATGGAAAATTAGATTGATCTAATTTAATTTTATTTATTACGTCCTTATAATTTATAGCCTCGTCTTTTATGATGTGAGGCTTTATTTTATATCCTCCATTTGCAATTTGTGCAGTCATGAGACAAAGTTGTAGTGGTGTGGTTTGAATGTAACCTTGTCCAATACCATTGATAACAGTTTCTCCTAAATACCAACTTTGCTCCAATGCACGTCTCTTCCATTTAGTATCTGGAACCAATCCATTTTTTTCGTCGTTATAAAGATCTCCAAGTACATTGGTCCCTAGCCCATATCTTTTTGCAATTATAGATAATTTATCAACACCTAGTAATCTTGCCATTTCATAGAAGTAAATATCACAAGATTGTTTGATTGCATTTCTGAGCTTCATGTAACCGTGACCTTCTTTTTTCCAACAATGATATTTTACCCCGTAAAGTTCGTATGGATGCTTATGACCTTTACATCTTATTGTTTTATTTGGATTTAATATGCCGTATTCTAAAGCTGCTAAAGCAACTAATGGCTTAAAAGTTGAACCAGGGGAATAAAGTCCAGCAATTGACTTATTTATTAAAGGTTTTAAAGGATTATTTCTAATTTCTTGCCAGTCTTTCTGATTGATTCCGTGTGTAAATTTGTTTGGATCATATGTTGGTGATGATGCCATTGCAACAACTTCTCCAGTAAATATATCCATTGCACATATTGAACCCGCTTTTCCTTTTAACAACTCTTGGGCATATTTTTGAATTTCTATATCAATTGTTAGGTTTACTTTATTACCCTGTCTTTCTTTGATGTAATCTATTTGGCTTATTCTTTTTCCAGATGCATTAACTTCATATCTTTTTATACCATAGTTACCTATTAACATTTTCTCTTGTGAATTTTCTATTCCATATTTTCCTACTTTTAGACCTGGAACAAAATTTTCTTTTATCTCAGGTTTTTCAAGATCTTTTGGACTAACATCACCAACATAACCAACTATATGCACTAAATCGTTCGCATAAGGATAAAATCTAGATGTTGATAGTACGGGTTTTGCACCTTCCAATTCGTGTAAATATAAATTAATTTTTGAGAATTGTTCCCAAGTTAAATTATCTGAAACTACCAGTGTATCCCAAGGTTTTAATCTTTCTTTTTTTTTATATAATTTTTGAACCTGAGACTTATCTAATCCAATTATATTTTTGATTTTAAATATTGTTACATCAAAATCATTTATTTCATCTAATATTAAGTGTAGTTGAAACACTCTATCGTTACTCGCTAAAACTTTATTAAAGTTATCTACAATTATCCCTCGCTGTGGAGGAGTTTTCCATTCACGGATCCTATTTTTATCAGATAAAATTTCATATTTTTCTCTATCAGAAATTTGTAAGTTATATAATCTTGAGGATATGCCTGCAAAAAGTAATATTTTTGCTGCCGCAAGTATAAACATCCTTCTTGTAATAACTCTGCCCTTTTCTATATTTCGTCCTCTATTCAACATTTTCTTGATTTAAACCTAGTAAGTAAATTTGATTAAATATTTTTGCCACTGCTGGATAAATTAAAAATGAAAAAAAGGCTGTTGACATTAAAGTTCCATAACTAATATTTCCATCAAAGAAAATTGCTAATACTATAAAATGAATTGAGCTAACAATTAATATTGCGATAAAAAATAATACCCAATCATAAATTAAATTAGGAACTAAAGTTCTTGTCCTAAAAAAAGATGCAATAACACAGAGTAAAAGATAATTTATTGATGAAACACCAATTGGTAAGTTTTGAACAACATCATTAATTACTCCCGCAAAAAATATAAACCCATAACCTAGCATCTCGGGCTTTCTCAAAACCCAATAAAAAACAATTAAATGAATAAAATTAAAAGATATATTGATTTTAAATATATTAAATGAAAATGAGTAGCCTGTTAGAGCAAAGAAAAATAATAAGATAATTGGAAAACCATTTAATAAAAATTGGTAAAATTTTAAATCTCCTCTAGCCATTTTACTTATTTACCTGCACATAATTTAATTGATTTAAGTTACTGTAAAACTTTACAAACTTTTTGTTGTCTTTAATTATTATTTTCCCAACAGGAATTGATGCTGGAATTGTACCATCTGAACCTGAGGTGTATACAATCTCATCCTCTTTTATCTCATTATCTTTTGGTAGATATTCTAGTTCTGCGAATTCATCATTTCCATTTCCTGAAAGTATTGCATTGATACCACTTGGCTCAATAATGATTGGGATTTTACTATTAAGATCATTAGCCAGCAATACTCTTGAGCTTAAAAAGTTAACATTTACTACCTTTCCAATGTAATATAGCCGATCTTTTACAGCTGACCCTAATTTAACTCCATTTTTTTGACCTTTGTTAATTATCAAAGATTTTAAATAAGGGCTTTGTTTATCCAATAAAATCTTGGTTAACATATACTCTTTTGAAAAAAGATCTCTTTCGTCTATTAATTTTTTTAAAAGTGCATTTTCTGCTTTATAAAAATCAACTTCTTTTCTCAGCGAGTCAACGTCGAGATCCTTATCTCTTAAAACTGAGAATTCATCATACATGCTCATATGATCTTGAAAGAGATAATATTTATCTTTTACATATTTAAATGGACTCGACACAACATATGAACCTCTAAATATTATATCTTTTGTAACAGATCTAAGTTGATTAACTGGGCCAGCTTTGAAATACTCTAATGATAAAACTAAAATAGATATGATTAATAGAGTAAATAAAGAAAACTTTTGTCTATTTCCTTTTTTTAGAAATGCTGAACGAATAGCAATAATAAAATCATCTCTACTCGTTTCTGTTGACATAATATTTAATACTCAGATAACACAGTAGAAAATATTTCTTGATCGTCTAACGCCTTTCCTGTTCCTATTGCAACACATGACAATGGGTCATCAGCGATATTTACTGGTAATCCAGTTTCTTTAGAGAATCTTTTATCTATATTTTTTAAAAGTGATCCTCCTCCTGTCATTGTTAAACCCATATCAACTAAATCAGCTGATAACTCTGGCGGTGTATTTTCTAGTGCTTTTTTTATTCCAGATACGATATCTTTAAGTATCGGATTTAAAGCTTCTGAAGTATCTTGTTCCGAGATATTTACCTCTTTAGGTGTTCCTGATCTCAAATCTCTGCCCTTAACTGCATAAGTATTATTATTTGTAGGTATTGCAGTACCAATGTCTTTCTTGATTTTTTCAGCAGTACTATCTCCAATCATTAAATTATATTCTTCTCTCATATATTCCTTCAATGCGTTATCCATAGCATCTCCCGCAACTCTAAGTGACTCTGAATAAACAACACCTCCTAATGACATAACAGCAATTTCTGTTGTTCCACCACCAATATCTACGACCATTGATCCTGTCGCTTCTTGAATTGGTAGGCCAGCTCCGATTGCAGCTGCGATTGGCTCCTCAATTAGTTGAACTCTTCTAGCACCGGCCGCTAACGCACTATCTTGAATAGCTTTTCTTTCAACTGGTGTCGAACCCGTTGGTACACAAATTAAAATTCTAGGATTTGCTAAAGTTTTTTTATGAACTTTTTTAATAAAATGTTTAATCATTTCTTCTGTAACAATAAAGTCTGCAATCACACCATCCCGTAAAGGTCTAATTGCCTGAATATTACCTGGTGTTCTTCCTAACATTGTTTTAGCTTCATCGCCTACCGCTAAAACTGATTTTTTTCCTTTATTATCTACAACAGCTACAACAGATGGCTCATTTAGAACGACACCTTTGCTTTTTAAGACAACTAGAGTATTAGCTGTTCCAAGATCAATTGCCATATCCTGGCTCCAAAACTTTCTTAAATTTGCGAACATTGACATTTAATTATATTCCTTTCACTTTTTGATGTTTAATATTTTGAGATGGTGCTTTTTTCTCTCGTTTTATAAGCATTTTATTCAAAGCATTTAAATATGCGTTTGCTGATGCAACTAAAGTGTCAGTATCAGCTGATTGTCCTACTGTAGTCCTATCATTTTCTTCAATTTTTACGCTGACAGTTGCTTGAGCATCTGTGCCTTCTGTTACTGCATGAACTTGATAAAGAGATAATTTTACATCGTGAGGAAATAATTTTTTTATACATTTAAATATTGCATCAACCGGTCCATCTCCTGTTTCAGTTGTATTTTTTATATCGCCATAGACATCTAATGTCATTTCAGCTTTTTGGGGTTCCCCTGTGCCGGCAAATACTTTTAAAGATTTTAAATTAATTGCATTTATTTTATTATCTACAATTAAACTATCATCAACTAACGCAACTATATCCTCATCATATATATGTTTTTTTTTATCAGCTAAAACTTTAAATTTTCCAAAAGCAGCTTGGATAATATCATCTGTGATATCTGAGTAACCTAAGTCAGATAATTTATCTTTAAAAGCATGTCGTCCTGAATGTTTGCCCATAACAAGTGAAGTTTTCTTAACTCCAACACTTTCGGGTGTCATAATTTCATAAGTCTCTCTATTTTTTAACATTCCATCTTGATGAATTCCTGATTCATGAGCAAAAGCGTTTTTTCCAACAATAGCTTTATTAAATTGAACTGGAAAGCCAGTTGCATTTGAAACAATTTTAGATGCTTTGCTTATCAATTCCGTTTTAATTCCAGTATTGTATGGCATTAAATCATTCCTTGTTTTAATTGCCATAACTACTTCTTCTAATGCAGCATTACCTGCTCTTTCGCCTATTCCATTAATTGTGCACTCTATTTGTCTAACACCTTCTGATACTCCAGCTAATGCGTTTGCTACAGCTAAACCAAGATCATTGTGACAATGCGCAGACAAGATTGCTTTATCTATGTTTGGAACATTATTTTTTAAGTGTTTGATTGTTTTTGCAAATTCCTCTGGGATAGAATACCCAACTGTATCTGGAATATTTATAGTTTTAGCTCCACAATTAATTGCAAGCTCAACTGTTTTACACATGAAATCCATGTCAGTTCTTGTTCCATCCTCACAGGACCATTCTACATCATCAGTAAAATTTCTAGCATAAGTAACACTTTCTTTAATTGCATCTAAAACTTGATCATTTGTCATTTCAAGTTTGTGTTTCATGTGCAGGGGGCTTGTTGAAATGAAAGTATGAATTCTAAATCTCGGAGCATGTTTTAAAGACTCATGACATGCATCAATATCTTTTTTTAATGCTCTTGAAAGACCACATGGAATTGAGTTTTTCATTATTTTACTTATTTCAGAAACTGCCTCAAAATCTCCTGGAGATGCTATTGGAAAACCTGCTTCAACAATATCTATTCCCATTTCATCAAATACTCTAGATATCTGAATTTTCTCTTCGACACTCATAGATGCGCCTGGCGATTGTTCACCATCACGCATAGTCGTATCAAATATGTATAATTTTTCTTTATCTGACATTGTATTTTTTAGCTCGAGCATAATACATGCTCTCGCTCAGATTGCAAAATAATTTGGGATAATTAAGCCAATTTTAACATCAAATTATTTCTTATCACTATCAACAAGCTTCTTCTTAGCAATCCAAGGCATCATTTCTCTTAAAGTAGCACCAACTTTTTCAACTGGATGCTCTGCTAGTTTTGCTCTTGTAGCTAGGAAATTTTTCTGACCATTTTTACATTCATCCATCCATTGTTTGGTAAATTTACCAGACTGAATGTCAGCTAAAACTTCTTTCATTCTCTTTTTTGTCTCTTCTTTATTTATAATCCTTGGGCCTGACTCGTATTCTCCATATTCAGCTGTATTAGATATAGAATAATTCATATTGGCTATTCCACCTTCATAAATTAAATCTACAATAAGTTTAACTTCATGAACTGTTTCAAAATAAGCCATTTCTGGTTCGTATCCTGCTTCAACTAAAGTTTCATATCCGTTTTTAATTAATTCAACAAGACCTCCACATAAAACTGTTTGTTCACCAAATAAATCTGTTTCAACTTCATCTTTAAATGTTGTCTCAATTATACCTGATCTCCCACCACCAATCGCTGAAGCATAGGACATAGCTAGATCTCTAGCTTTGCCTGATCCATTCTGGTGAACAGCAAATAAGCAAGGAACTCCACCACCTTTTTGATATTCACTTCTAACTAAGTGACCTGGTCCTTTTGGTGCTACCATAAATACATCTAAATCTTTTCTAGCTTTTATCAAATCATAATGAACATTTAATCCATGAGCAAAAGCGATTGATGTACCTTCTTTTACGCGTTGCTCAATATGATTTTTATAAATAGTTGCTTGTAATTCGTCTGGAGTTAAAATCATCACAACATCAGCCCATTCAGCAGCATCCGAAAGGTTCATAACTTTTAAACCTTTAGATTCTGCTTTTTCAATACTTGAAGACCCTTCTCGAAGAGCTACAACAACATCTTTTACTCCACTATCTTTTAGATTTAAAGCATGAGCGTGTCCTTGGCTACCATATCCGAATATAGCAATTTTTTTATCTTTTATTAAATTTGCATCAGTGTCTTTTTCATAAAACATTTTCATTTTTTTTCTCCTAATTAATTATTTAAATATATCTGCACCTCTTGTCATAGCTACGGCTCCTGTTCTTGAAACACTCACCAATCCAAATTTTTTTAAATCCTTTGACATTTTATCTATTTCTCGTCTTAAAGCTGTTATTTGAATAACATTCGATTTTTTTGTTTTGTCTAATAATACTGGATTATACTTTTTACAAGCTTTCAATGCACCTTCTAATTTATTATTTGGACCAACAATTTTGAACAACGCCATCTCCTTAAAAATGACTGCTTTATCTTCTCTTTTAAAATCTGCAACTTTATGAACAGGCACAAGTTTTCTCAATTGGAGTTTAATTTGATTAACAACTTGTGGTGTTCCTGTAGTTACAATAGTTATCCTTGATATCTTTAACTTCTCATCAACTTGGGCAACTGCTAAAGATTCAATATTATAACCTCTACCCGAAAACAAACCAACAACTCTAGCCAAAACACCAGCTTCGTTGTCTACCCAAACGACTATTATATGTGTATCAAATTTCTCTTTTTTATTTGAAAAACTATACGCTGATTTTGAATTTGGCATTAAACTAAGGACTTACCTTTACCAGTAATCTTCTTATTTTCTTGATCTTTGGGTCCTAAAATCATCTGATTATGAGGCTTTCCTGATGGTATCATTGGAAAACAATTTTCTACTTTATCTACCATACAATCAAATATTACAGGTCTGTCTGTATTCAACATTTGAATGATTTTATCGTCTAACTCTTCTGGTGTTTTTGCTCTTATACCAACACAGTTATACGCTTCTGCTAATTTAACAAAATCTGGTAGAGCAGCAGTATAACTCTCGGAATAGTTTTTATCATGTAGAAGTTCTTGCCATTGTCTTACCATGCCCATGTATTGATTATTCAATATAAATATTTTAATTGGAAGGTTATATTGTACAGCTGTGGACATTTCTTGAATTGTCATTAACACTGAAGCCTCTCCCGCAATATCAATAACTAATTTTTTTGGATGAGCAACTTGTACACCCACTGCTGCTGGTAAACCATATCCCATAGTACCTAAGCCACCAGATGTCATCCAACGATTTGGTTTATTAAATTTATAGTGTTGTGCGGCCCACATCTGATGCTGTCCAACCTCAGTTGTAATATAGGAGTCTTTATCTTTAGTTAACTCATATAATCTTTCAATTGCATATTGGGGTTTTATAGTCTCTTCACTTCCAATGTAATCTAAAGATCTAACTGATCTCCATTTTTGAATTTTTTCCCACCATTTAGAAGTTTTTTGTTTATTTGATTTTAAAAATTTTGATTTTTTTTGTTTTAAACTTTTTAAAGTAGATGAAAGCACAGTTTTCACATCTCCAACAATAGCTAAATCAACTTTAACATTTTTATTAATAGATGATGGGTCAATATCAATATGAACCTTTTTTGATTTTGGAGAAAATTCATCTATTTTCCCTGTTATCCTATCATCAAAACGTGCACCAATGTTGATCATCAAATCACAATCATGCATTGCATTATTTGCTTCATAAGTTCCATGCATACCTAACATTCCTAAAAATTGATTATCATCGCCTGGAAAAGATCCCAATCCCTGTAAAGTTGATGTGATAGGAAAACCTGTTGCATAAACAAGTTCTCTTAAAAGTTCACTAGCCTTAGGTCCAGAATTAATTACTCCACCACCAGTATAAAAAATAGGTTTTGACGATTTACTCATTAATTCAATTAATTCATCAATACTATTTTGATTAAAATGATTGTGAGATTTACCGTTAAGTTTTTTTTCTTTTTTTGGTCTGTTATATTTTGTTTTCTGAAACTGAATATCTTTTGGTATATCAACTAAAACTGGTCCTGGCCTACCAGTAGTTGCTACTTCAAAAGCTTTATGTATTGTGCTAGCTAAATCATTTATATCTTTGACTAACCAATTATGTTTAGTGCAAGGTCTGGTTATTCCAGTTGTATCACATTCTTGAAATGCATCTGTACCAATTAAATGAGTTGGAACTTGTCCAGAGATACAAACTAATGGAATAGAATCCATATACGCATCAGTCAAAGCTGTAACAACATTTGTTGCACCTGGTCCTGAAGTTACTAAAATAACACCAGGTTTACCTGATGATCTTGCATATCCTTCTGCAGCATGACCTGCGCCTTGTTCATGTCTAACTAAAACGTGTTTAATTGATTTAAAATTTTGTAATTCGTCGTAAATTGGTAGTACTGCACCGCCTGGATAACCAAAAATATGATCAACATTCTGATCTTCCATACACTTAAATACAATTTCAGCTCCAGAGTATAATTTTGACATTCAGACAATCTAGCTGAAGTTGTGCTAATAGGTCAAGCAATCTATGCAGATTTAGGAAATTTTTTTAAAAATGATTTAAGTCTATCAAATTTTATATTTTGCCAATCAGACATTTGTCCTCTAGCCCAAGTGGACTGTCTCTTAGCATATTGCCTTGTTTTTATTGATATTTTTTCTTTCAGTTCATTAATATTTATTCTTTTATCTAGATGATCTTTAATCTCACTTAGCCCAATAACTTTATTAGATGATAAATCTTTCTTAATTCTTAATTTGTAAAACCTCTTGGCCTCTTTTATTGCTCCATCTCTCAACATTTCATTTGTTCTTAAAGAAATTCTCTCGATTAACTTATCTCTGGGATAATCGATAAGTAACTTAATAAAACTGTCTTTAGTAAAATCAGAATATGTTTCGCTATACCAATCAAACAAAGATTTATTTGTAAATTTTTTTACCTCATAAGCTCTTATTGATCTTTGTGTATCATTTTTATTAATTTTTTGTTTGCAAAGCGGATCTAGCTTAATTAACTCTAAATAAAATTTCTTTTGACCTATTTTTGAATGCTTCTTCCTTATTCTGTTACGAAAAATTAATGGGATATCGGGGAATTTAACTATACCATCGATAAGTGCTTTAAAATACAAACCAGTGCCACCAACAAGAATTGGAATTTTATTTTTTTTCTTGATATTGGTGATTTTTAACTTGGCATCTTTAAGCCAATTTCCTGTAGAATAATTTTCTTTTACACTTTTAAATCCATACAGATGATGTTTTATTTTTTTTAAATCATTTTGTAATGGTCTTGCTGTAAGAATTTTTAATTCTTTAAATATTTGCATACTATCTGCATTTATAACTTCTCCATTTATTTTTTTTGCAAGCTGTATAGCAAATTTTGATTTTCCAGATGCTGTTGGTCCTGAAATAAGAATTATTTTGGACTTTAGGTCCATTAATTTAGTTTAACACCAATATATCTTCTTTGGTTATTGTTATTGTAAATTGCTATAAGTAAACTTTTATCATTACTTTTTAGAGCTAGTTTTACAATGTTATCTAAATCTCCAATGGTGTTGATCTTTTTCTTTTGTGCTTCAACAATAATATTATTTACTTGAAGATAATTAACTGGGCTATCTTTATCGATTTCTGTTATAACTAATCCTGTTGTATTTTTTGGCAAATTTCTCTCATTAATATCGTCTTTATTTAGCAATCTCACTTTTATTTTCAAACCATCTATAGCATCTTCTTTAGGTTTTTCTGTTACTAAACCTTGGGATTTAAAGTCTTCAGATGTTTCTAGTCTTCCAAGTATAATTTCTTTTGTTAATTCACGTTTATTTCTCCATACTTTGAGTTTTACTTTTTTTCCAACTTCAGTTTCTGCAACAATTCTCGGAAGTTCACTCATTTCATTAATTTTTTTACCATCAAATTCTAAAATTATATCTCCAGCTTTAATTCCTCCCTTATCTGAAGGGCTATTTTCAGCTACACTTGCAACAAGTGCTCCTCTTGGTTCGTCTAATTTTTCTACATCTGCAATATCTTTTGTTACAGTTTGGATTCTTACACCTAACCACCCTCTTTTAGTTTCTCCAAATTCAATTAATTGATTAATTACTTTTTGTGCACTATTAGAAGGAATTGCAAAACCAATTCCTATTGAACCGGATTGACCTAATATTGCAGTATTAATTCCAACTACATCTCCATCCATGTTAAACAATGGACCTCCTGAATTACCTTGATTTATAGATGCATCTGTTTGAATGTAGTCTTCATATCTAGAAAGACCTATACTTCTGTTTCTTGCAGAGATTATTCCTGCAGTTACAGTTCCACCCAAGCCAAATGGATTCCCAATTGCAATAACCCAATCACCAATTCTTGCTGTATCAGAGTCTCCAAATTTAACTGGGGTAAATTTCTGATCTGACTCTATTTGAAGAACAGCCAAATCCATGCCGGGATCAGCTCCAATTACTTTTGCCTTAATATTTTTTTCACCATTCACTCTCACAAAAACATCTTCTGCACCTTGTATCACGTGGTTATTAGTAATAACAATTCCATTTTCATCTATTATGAAGCCAGATCCAAGTGCACTAGTCTGTCTTTTTTGAGGAGTTCCATAATCTTTGAACATATCTTCAAAAGGAGATCCTGGAGGAAATTCAAATGGGAATGGATTAGATTTTGTTGTTACAGTTGTTGTAGTCGAGATATTTACTACTGATGGCATTAGTTTTTCAGCTAGATCTGCAAAAGATGCAGGCATATTTGCAGCGTTAGTAGTATTTTGAATATTAATTGAAAATAATATTAGTAATAATATCTTTATGAATCTCATCTTTTTAAGTACCAAATAATAAAAAATCCAATCATTGCAAATACTAATCCACCAGTTCTGAGTTGATTATCAGTGGCTTCTTTTAATTTAATTATCATATTTTTCATTTTTGATGGAAATATGGCGTAAAGAATACCTTCAATAAAAAGGAATAGACCAAATGCGATGATCAATTCTCTCATTAAATTTACTCTACTTTTTGATCGATATTTCCGAAAAATTTAAAAAATTCACTATCTGGTGAAAGTATCATTGAAGTTTCACCACCAATTAAAGCTTTTTGGTATGCTTGCATAGCTCTATAGAATGCAAAAAATTCAGGATCTTGTCCAAATGCATCAGCGAAAATTTTATTCTTAAGACCATCACCTTCACCCTTCATAATCTCAGATTTTTTTTGTGCATCAGCAAGTATAACGGTTACTTCTTTATCAGCTGTTGAGGTAATTGTTACCGCCATCTCTGCACCTTTCGCTCTAAATTCTTTTGCCTCTCTTTCCCTTTCAGTTTGCATTCTTCTAAAAATTGCATCACTGTTCGCTTGAGGAAGATCTGCTCTTTTAATTCTTACATCGACAATACTAATACCAAAATTTTCTGCTTCATTATTAACACCTTCTTGAATTAGAGACATTTGTTTTGTTCTATCTTCTGATAAAAGTGTTTGCAGTTCTTGTTGACCAAGAACATTTCTTATTCTTGAATTTATAATTGTAGCCAGTCTTGATCTTGCAACTCTTTCATTTCCAACAGATATATAAAATTTAAGAGGGTCAATTATTTGAAACCTTGCAAATGCATCTACAATAAGTCTTTTTTGATCCGATGCAATTACTTCTTCTGGTGGTGTATCAAGATTTAAGATTCTTTTATCTAAGAATACTACATTTTGTATGAATGGAATCTTAAAATTAATGCCAGGTTTTGATATAATTCTTTTAGGATCACCAAATTGAAGAACAATAGCTTGATTAACTTCTTTTACAATAAAAACCGAAAAGTATATTGTTGCTGCAATAAGAATGATTATTGGTAGTAAAAATTTTCCAGCTTTCATTTTAATTAGTTCCTGTTTTTAATTCTTGTAATGGTAGATATGGTACTACACCTTCACCTGAATTTTTGTCTATTATTATTTTATTAATATCAGCTAGTACTTCTTCCATTGTCTCAAGATACATTCTTTCTTGAGTTACTTTTTTAGCTTTTGCATACTCATTATAAATTGATAAAAACCTACTTGCTTCTCCTTCTGCCTTAGCAACAACTTCTTTTTTATAAGCTTCTGCCGCCTGTAGAATTTTCGCTGCTTCTCCTCGTGCTCGTGGTATTACATCATTGGCATAAGCTTCTGCTTCGTTTTTAGATCTTTCCATATCCGCTCTAGCTGCTTGGACATCTCTAAATGCGTCGATAACTTGATCTGGTGGATCGGCTTTTTGAGTTTGAACTTGTGTAATTTGAATTCCACTTGTGTATTCATCTAAAATTTCTTGAATTATTTCTTGAGTGTCAGCCTCTATAAGAGATCTACCTTCTGTCAGAATTGGTTGAATATCAGATCGTGCAATAACCTCTCTCATTGCAGTTTCTGCGGCAGCTTTTACAGTTCCTTCCGGATCTTGAATTTTAAATAAAAAATTACCCGCATCTTTAATTACCCAAAATACTGAAAAATCTATATTAACTATGTTTTCATCACCTGTTAACATCAGACTTTCTTCTGGAACATCCGCAACTCCACCTGAAGAAAATCCACTGTCTCTTTCTGACCTAAATCCAATATCCATTCGATTAACTTTCGTTACTTTAGGGGTTAATACATTTTCAATTGGAAAAGGAAGATGATAATTTAATCCAGGTTGTGTAGTTTTTACAAATTTTCCAAATCTTAAAACAACACCTTGCTCATCAGGTAAAACTCTATAAAGGCCGCTTAATGTCCAGACAATAACAAGAATTATCAATCCAACGATTATTGGTTTTGCTCCACCTTTGCCACCACCTAAAAATCTATTTATAATTTTTTGGATCTTACTTATTACTTCATCGATATTTGGTGGTGTTGGACCTTTTCGAAAACCACCATTACCACCTCCACCACCAGGTGGGGTTCCCCAAGGACTTTGATTTCTAAAATCATTCATATTAAGTCACTCTATATAGTGTCTTTATTGCTAAAAACAAGGTAATGGTAAAATATGGATAGTAAAAAAGTAGGTTTAAGTGACACAATGAAGGCAAAAACTGAGCCAAAATCCTTTAGAAGAAACCCTATAAAAGGAACAAAATATACCATTGCAATTTCAAGCGCAAAAGGTGGAGTTGGGAAGTCGACTTTTGCAACGAATCTCGCTCTTGCATTAAAAAAATTAAATTTAAAAGTTGGTATATTAGACGCAGATATTTATGGTCCATCATTGCCTAAGCTTTTCGATATAAATCAAAAACCAGAGACTGATGGTCAAAATCTTATTCCAATTTTAAAATATGGGATACAATGTATGTCAATAGGGTTTTTGACAGATGAACAAACACCAATGATTTGGAGAGGTCCAATGGTAACATCTGCGATTAAGACGTTTACACAAAAAGTTTTATGGAGTGAGCTGGATTTTATAATTATAGATATGCCACCAGGAACTGGAGATACACAATTAACATTTGCACAAGAAATACTCATCGATGGAGTTATAATTGTTTCTACCCCTCAAGAAATAGCACTTCAAGATGTGAGGCGTGGAATTAAAATGTTTGAAAAACTAAAAGTGAACATTATTGGTTTAATAGATAATATGAGTTATTTTATCGGTGATGATCAAAAAAAATATCCTATATTTGGTGAAGGGACAGTAAAATTAACAGCTAAAGAATTTAACAAAGATTTACTGGCCGAAATTCCTATCAACCCAGAGGTTGGAAAATGTGGCGACCAAGGTGAACCGATAGTGGAGAATAAACCAGATCATACCATTTCAAAAATATATATTGATATAGCAAAAAAAATTAAAATTAATTATTTTGAAAATAAAGGTGAGTGATAAATATTTAACATTTAATTACTTAGACCATATAGATGCTTTGAGAGCAATTTCTGTTATTTTAGTAATTTTATTTCATTTAAACTCAGAATTATTTTTTTTCGGTTATTTAGGTGTTGATGTTTTTTTTGTTATTTCAGGCTATGTGATAACTAATTCAATTTATCAACAACAAATATTAAAAAAAAAAAAGATATTAAGCTTTTATATTAAAAGATTTAAAAGATTATATCCTGTACTTTTTTTGGTTATCATTTCATTTCTAATATTTTATACTTTTCTTTCACCATTAAGTGGTAACACAAATTTTTATTTGGGAAGCTCAATTTCGGCACTTTTTGGAATATCAAATTTTTATTTCATGAATAATGAGGTAAATTATTTCTTGAGCGAAAGTGTTAATCCACTCTTGCACACTTGGTCACTGGGTATTGAAGAACAGTTTTATTTTATCTATCCAATTTTTTTACTTACATTGTTTAAAGTTCATAAATCTAATTTTGAAAATATTTTTTTATCTATTTTTTTATTAGTATTATTATCCAGCACAGCATATTATTTCGGATCCAGTATTATTAGTGACTTCTATTTCCCTTTGGCAAGATTTTGGGAACTTGCATTAGGCTGCCTTATTTTTTTTATCCCAAAGATTAAATTAAAATTTAAAAATTATTTAGTAATATTTTTATTAATTATATTTATTTTATGTATATTAAATTTTAATAATGGAAAAAATATTCAAAATTTAAATTTAATTTCAACAATTATAACATCTCTAATAATAATTTATTCAAAAGGTATAGAGAAAAGGAAAATTAATATTTTGGTTAAAAAAAGTAAATTACCTTATTTGGGAAGACTCTCTTATTCTTTATATTTATGGCACTTACCAATTCTTTATTTCTGTGAAATATATTTCTCTGGATTTAGCATGTATATGATTTTCTTTTTCATTACATTTATAACATCTGCAATCTCATACCACATGTATGAAACTCCATTAAGAAGATCAAAAATAATAGAAATATTTTTTAGAAATATAACAAAATACTCACCTATTTATATATCAGTCTTTATTTTTATATTTTTTGTATTCCAAAATTTTAATCTTAAATCCCAGTTGGCTTTATTTAAAAAATTTAATTATCCAGAGTCAAAATTATCTAACTTTTTATCACGACTAGATTATAAACATAAAAATTATTTAGACACAGATTGTATAAATACTAATGAAACATTAACTTGTTCTTCATCAAGTAAGAAATCTCGAGCAGTTTATTTAACTGGGGATAGTCATGCCGTACATTTTTTACCAACAATAGATGGAATAAAAAATATAGATACTTTTTATTTTAATGAAATTGGAAATTGTGAAATAATTGGTAAGTATTTTATAGAGAGAAAATTAAAAAATAACAAATGTTCTCTCAATAACAATGAA
>CACFAT010000007.1 GCA_902564385.1 uncultured Pelagibacteraceae bacterium | reverse complement strand
ATTTTTTTTACTTTCAAAGATTATAATTTATTTACTAAAAAAGTTTAATTTTATTTCAAATATCTCTTTAAAAGTATCGATTAAAAATATAACTCAAACAAAAAGTATCACTCCTATCACAATCATGTCTTTAGGCTTAGGTGTAACTTTATTATTAACTTTAGCTTTGGTTGGAACAAATTTTAAGAGAGAAATTGCAAGATCTATTCCAGATATTGCACCTGATTATTTTTTTGTTGGAATTCAAAAGGGTGAAAAGAAAAAATTTGAACAAGGTGTTTACAAAATGGACCCTGATGCGGACATTGAAATAGTACCTATGGTTTCTTCCGGAATAGTAAAAATTAATGGTGTGAATCCAAATAGCTATATTAAACCAGATAATGATAGTTATTGGGTAATTGGAAGTGAAAGAAGATCTTCTTGGGTTGAAAATATTCCTAAAGATAACCCAATTTTAAAAGGAGAATGGTGGGATTTATCTAAACCTAACCAACTTCAGATATCACTTGATGCAAAAGTGGCTAAAGATTTTAATATTGAGTTGGGAGATATTTTTACTTTAAACATTTATGGTCGAGAAATTGATGGAGAAATAGTTAATTTTAGAGAAGTTGATTATCGTGATCTAAGTATTAATTTTGCCATGCTATTTAATCCACAATTTGCAAAAAAAATTCCTCATGAATATTTAGCAACTGCTAAGTTTAAAAATCCAGATAATTTTGATGAAACCAAAATGTTAGAAGTATTACCGAGTTTATCTATGATAAAAATTGCTGATTACTTAAACAAAGTAACATCAGTTTTAAATAAAGTTTTCATAGCTGTAACCTTAATTTCTGGTGTAACAATTGTCATTGGATTGATTGTTATTTCAAGTGCTATAATGGTCCAAGGAAAAGTAAAAGAGTACCAAAATCTTGTATTTAAAATTTTAGGTTTTTCAAAAAAAGAAATTATATTTTCGTCTTTGATAGAATTTATAATAATTTTTATGTCGGTAATATTAATTGCAATTTTTTTTGCAGTAATTGGATCAAAATTTATTATGGAGAATATTTTTGAATTAGTTTGGCAATTTGATTTTAAAGTTTTAATTTACCTTGGTGCCTCTATAGGAACTGTGACCTTGATTTTAATTATGCTAACTAATCTTAAATACTTAAGTCCTAAAGTTTATCCTTTAATTAGAAATCAGTAATAAATTTTATTTATTTGCTCTCTTAAAACACTCAATTGTATTTTTAAGTAAACATGCAATAGTCATAGGTCCGACTCCACCTGGAACTGGAGTTAAAGCTTTTGCAACTTTTGATACTTCATCAAATGCCACATCGCCAACTAGGCCGTTTTCAGTTTTATTAATACCAACGTCAATCACAATTGCATCTTTTTTTACCCAATCACCTTTTATAAACTCAGGGATCCCAACAGCAGCGACTATAATGTCTCCTTTTAAACATTCTCCTTTAAGATCATTTGTTTTTGAATGAGTAATTGTGACTGTACAATTTTCTTTCAACAACAACTGTGTCATTGGCTTACCATTTAAATTTGATCTTCCAACAATTACAGCCTTTTTTCCATTAAGGTTTGGTTCAATTTTTTTTATTAATAAATAACAACCTAAAGGAGTGCACGGAATAGAACTTTCATAACCTGACGACAGATTACCAACATTCATGGGATGAAATCCATCTACATCCTTCTCTGGCATAATTGCCTCTATAACTTTTTGTTTATCAATATGTTTAGGAAGTGGGAGCTGAACTAAAATTCCTGAAACGGAATCGTCATTATTAAGTTCATCGATTTTTTTTAAAACTTCACTTTCTTCAACACTGTCAGGGTATCTAATCACCTCTGATTTAAGGCCCACTTCATTGGCAGATTTCTCTTTATTTCTAACATAAATTTGACTAGGTGCTAAATCACCAATCAATATGACTGTTAAACCTGGTACTTTATTATACTTATCTTTTAAAGATAAAACTTCTTTCTTGAGCTCTTCTCTTAAATCAGCAGCAGCTTTTTTTCCATCAATTAAAATCATTTATTAAAATATTAGTGGTGCAATGTAGAGTTTCATACACATTTCTATGAACCATATCAACAAAAGAAGTACGATAGGAGAAATATCAAAAGCACCAAGGTTGGGTAAAAATCTTCTTATTCTCATTAAAATCGGTTCTGTCATTTTATAAGTGAAATCTAATATTAAATATACAAACCGATTGCTTGTATTTAATACATTAAAAGCGACCAACCAACTGATAACGACATTAGCAATTACAACATATGAATATAGTTTTAAAATTTGAAGCGCCAAATAGAAAATAGCAATCATTTTTTTTCAACATAGATGGACTGGCTTGGAAATGCAAAAGCCGCTCCTTTGCCCTCGACAATTTTTTTTATTTCAAGAGCCAAATTTTCTTTAACTTTTAAATAATTTGTCCAACTATTCGTTTTTGTAAAACACCTTACGTACATATCAATTGAGCTATCAGAAAATTTATCTACTCTTACAGCAACCCCAACAGATTGGTCATATTCTTCACCCTTGTTAATATGATCTTCAATTTCATCTCTTATTATTTTTAATTGATCAATTGTTGTGTCATATTGAAGAGTTATTACCCAACTTATTGCCCAGTTTGTCTTTCTAGTATTATTGATTACGGCATTTTCAGCAAATTGGAAGTTAGGAATAATTGCTAATGACTTATCAAATTTTCTTATAACAGTTGATCTAAATCCAATGTTTTCTACAACTCCCTCTATCACTCCATCAACTTTAATCCAATCTCCAATTCTAAATCTTTTTTCAACTAAAACTAAAATTCCAGATATTAAATTTTTAAATAAATCTTGAGCACCTAAGGCAACGGCTACACCAAATAACCCCAATCCAGCAATAATTGGCCCAATCTTAATACCCCATAATTCAAGAACGGCTGCTGCACCTAATATAAAAATTAAAATTTTTAGAGACTTTATAATCCAACCAATTAATTCTTTCGTTAATACTTTATCTAGTCCGCTTAGAACATATGATATAGGTTCGATTATTTGATGTATTATCCAAAAAATTAAAATTGTAATTAGAGTTCTATTAATATTATCTATAAAGCCTCTGGTTTCATTATCGAATGACATATAGTAACTTGCAAAAAAGACACCAAGTACAATTGGAAGAAATCTTGCTGGACCTTCCATCGATTTAACAAAAGTATCATCTAGCTTGTTTGTTGTTCTTTTCGAAATTAATTCTAATTTTTTTATTACAAGTTTGCTAATTAGACCTCTAAATATTAAAAATAATACAAATATTCCAAGACCTATTAAAATCTGAAAAAAATCTACTCCAAGAATTCCCTGTTTCCATACAGATAAAAATAGCTCATTTAGTTTATTTAAAACTTCCATTTTTAAATTTTATATAGCAAAAACTCTTCTTCACCAGAGTTAAATAGAAAAATTTTTTTCCATTTAATGTCATTTAATGCCGATGATGCTTTTTCCCCCATACACATAAGATTAGTGTCCATCCAAATATTATCTAAATTATATTTTTTTATTAAACTATAAAAAGCCTTTGCACTATTTTCGGAATATATAAAAACAATTTCCGGTACGGATAATTTAATATCCCTTAAAAAATCATTGTGTAAATTTTCAGTTGCGGTAGTTGTATAATTTATAATTCTTTTGACTACATAGTTTTCAGAGATCAAATCTTTATCAAGATTGAATGAAACTATTTCTCCACTTAAATATAGCATTGATCCAATCTTAGGGTCAAAATTTTGGAGAATTAACTCTTTAAGATTATTTACATTTCCCTCTGCACAGAAAATATTCTGAAATCCTAATTCTTTTGCTTTTCTTTCGGTTGCAAGACCAACGCAAAAACAAAAAATATTTTTATCAATTTTTGAAATATCTAAATTTTTTATAGCATTAGCACTAGTAAAAATAATTGCTTTAAATTGCTTAAAATCTGTTTCAGGTATTTCTTTCTTTTTAATTTGCAACAAAGGTAAATGTGAAACTTTATGATTCATTGAACTAAATTTTAATATTAATTCTTTGCTATCATCTAATGGTCTTGTTAATAAAATATGCATACTAATTTTTATAAGAACCTTTTGATTGTAATTTAAGCTTTTCTCCAATTGTTCTGCTAGCAGTTTCTATTTTATCTTTTTTTACTGTCTCTCTAATAAAATATCTAATATTGCCATCTACAGAAAAGAGCTCGGTTACCAAGTCTATATTCTCACCAGTAATTTTTGCAAATACCCCTACTGCAGTATCACAATCTCCTTCTAGAACTTTCAAAACTTCTCTTTCAGCATTTGCTACAATTCTAGAGTCAACATCATTAATTTTTTCCAGCAAATCTATAATATCACTATCATTTTTTTTACACTGTATTGCAATAATTCCTTGTCCAGCACAAGGTATGAGTTCATCAACACTAAATTCTTGTGTAATTTTATTTTGTAATTTCAAAGAGTCTATGCCAGCTTTAGAAAGTAGTATTGCATCAAATTCACCATTTTCTAATTTTTGAATTCTTGTATCTACATTTCCTCTGATTAATTTATATTTTAAATCAGATCTTTTTTTCTTTAATTGAAATTCCCTTCTGAAGGAAGAAGTTCCAATAACAGAGTTAGGTGCTAAATCTTCAAATTTTATATTGTTTTTGCTAATTAATATTTCATTTGGTGAATTTCTTTTTAAAAAATTGTTTGTCAAAAGGCTTTCTGTTTCAATTGTTGGCATATCTTTTAATGCATGCACAGCAATATCAATATCCTCATTAAGTAATTCTTTTTCAATTTGCTCTGCAAATAATCCTTTACCACCTATATCAGACAATCTTTGATCTTGCTTTTGATCTCCTTTTGTTAATATTTTTTTTAGTTTTATTTCGTTTGGAAAAAATTTATTTAATTCATTTTTTACTTTTTCCGCATAAATCAATGCTAACTTACTACCTCTTGTTCCAATTGTTAGAGTATTTTTTTTCATAAAACTTGTTTTTATTACAATCTTATAGATTAATTGTAATAATTATAAAAAATAATTTATGACCAAAAAAACAATAATTCTAGGAATAGAAACAAGTTGTGATGAAACTGCAGTTGCATTAGTTCAGGATACCGATAATGATATACCAAAAGTATTATCAAACGTAGTATCTAGTCAATTTGATATTCATAAAGAATTTGGCGGAGTTGTGCCTGAACTCGCTGCACGATCGCATGTAGAAAAAATAAATTTATTAGCAAATAAAGCTATTCTTGAAAGTAAAGTGAAGATTAATGAAATTTCTGGAGTAGCATGCACGTCTGGCCCCGGATTAATAATATGTCTTAGTGTTGGTTTAAATTTTGCAAAAGGTATGGCGTCTACTTTAAAAATTCCTTTTATTGGTGTTAATCATTTGGAAGGACATGCGCTTAGTCCAAAATTACACACAAAACTTGAATACCCATATTTACTTTTACTAATATCCGGAGGTCATTCTCAATATTTAAGTGTAAATGGCTTAGGAGATTATAAAAGATTAGGGACAACCATTGATGATGCTTTAGGAGAAGCTTATGATAAAACAGCAAAGATTTTAGGTATAGAATTTCCTGGGGGTCCTAAACTAGAAGAATTTGGAAAAAGAGGTAATCCATATAAATATAAACTACCAAAACCTATCCTAGACAAAGGGGGCTGTAACTTGTCTTTCGCAGGACTTAAAACAGCTATTTTAAGAACATCAAAAGAGATAAAAAATGAGCAAGAGAAATTTGATCTTGCTGCTTCATTTCAAAAAACCATAGAAGAAATATTACATGTTAAAACCGAAAAAGCATTTAACGAATTTAAGAAAATAAATATGACAAATAAATATAATTTTGTTGTCGCTGGTGGTGTTGCTGCAAATAGTGGAATAAGAAATAAACTAACAAAAGTCAGCGAAGAGAATAATTTTAAACCAATATTTCCAGATCTAAGTTTATGTGGAGATAATGCTGCAATGATTGCAATGGTAGGGCTAGAAAAATACAAGGTAAAAAATTTTGATAGTTTGGATTTAATTGCAAATCCAAGATTAGCTTTAGATAAAAATGCAAAATTTTTAAAAGGGGCTGGAGTAGAACTTAAGTGAAAGTTTATAAAGAAAATAAATTAGAAGGAGAGGATTTTCTCATAGTAAGTTTTTTTACCCAAAATTATAAAGATAAAGCCGACAGACTAATAAATTCACTTAATAATTTTAATCTTAATTATAAAATATTTGAAGTTCCAACCATTCATTATTCTAAAAGCAATAAAGGATCTAATGATATTAACTATTGTATGCCTAAGTTAATAATAAACATGCTAAAACAATTTAAAATACCAATTATTTTTTTAGATTGTGATTTAGTTATAGTTAAAGAGCCAAAATTATTTTATTCACTAAAAGAAAAAAATATTGATTTTGCTATATATAACTGGCTAGAAGATTCAGAGAATGATGGATATCTGCCATTAAAACTCAAAATAAATACTGAAAGAGGTGAGATTGAGAATACTTATTATATAAATAGTATAAACGTAAAACTTTTAAATAATCCAAATAAAGAAAGGCAGCTCTTTTCAAGTGGAGGTGTAGCATATTTTTCAGGGAGTACTCCATCTATTAACGTTTTAAATGAATGGTTAGAAAATATAATCAAATACCCCAAAGCAGCAGATGATCAATTATTAGACTATACTTTCAATTATTCACCAACCGTAAGAAAAAATTTAAAATTTAAATGGCTAGATAAGAGCTATTGTAGAGTGTATTGGTGGATTTTTTCACAACCTATTATAGATCATCCTGGACACATGACTCATAGAGTAAATGATAATTTTTTTAAGATAACTGGGAAAAAAAGATTTAAAATTGAAAACACAATTAAGAGGAACAATAGTAAAGTTTCAAAAGAATATATAATAGATGCTAAAAATAAAAAAATATTAAAAGTAAAAAAAGGAAAAATATATACAGTAAAAAGCTTCACAGAAAACGTGTATGTTTAATTTTAATTTGAAAATATGAATTATTGGTTATTAAAATCTGAACCAAATGTTTGGTCTTTCGATCAACAAATTGAAGCTGGAACTAAAGGTGCAGATTGGGATGGTGTGAGAAATTATCAAGCAGCAAATAATCTTAAAAAGATGAAAAGAGGTGATCTTTGTTTTTTTTATCATTCAAATATAGGAAAAGAAATTGTAGGAATTGTTGAGGTTATTAAAACTGCATTTATTGATATAACAGATAAAGAAAGGCGATTTGTGGCAGTTAAAGTTAAGTATAAAAGTAAACTAAAAACGGCTGTTTCATTAGAAAATATTAAACAAAAGAAAGAATTAAAAGATATTGCACTTTTAAGACAAAGTAGGCTTTCTGTTATGCCTATAGATACTAAAAGCTGGAAAATTATTTTGAAGATGGGTAGTATCTAAGAAAAAAAATCCATGCCTAAAAAAAAAAATAAAAAAATAATAAAAAAGAGAACAAAAAAAGTTGCGAAAAAAAAGAAGATAAAAACTACATCTAAAGCTGAAAAAGAACTTATATATAAAACTAAAAAAGATTGGATAAGCAAAGCTCTTGTTAACAAATCACAATACGAAAAAAAATATAAGGCATCTATCAAAGATAACGATGGATTTTGGAAAAAAGAAGGTAAAAGAATAAATTGGATAAAGCCATATACAAAAATTAAAGATGTTAAATACAGTAAATCAGATGTTAAGATAAAATGGTTTTATGATGGAACTCTTAATGCATCTGCAAATTGTATTGATAGACATTTAAAAAAAAATAAAGATAAAACTGCAATTATATGGGTCGGAGATGATCCAAAAGTTCAAAAGAAAATTTCTTATAAAGAATTACACAAAGAGGTTTCTAAAGCCGCAAACGCGCTTAAGGAATTAGGAATTAAAAAAGGAGACAGAGTTACGATTTATCTTACCATGATACCTGAGTTAGCTTACACTATGTTAGCTTGTGCAAGAATAGGAGCGGTGCATTCAATAATTTTTGGAGGCTTTTCTCCCGATAGTATCTCTGGAAGAATAAATGATTGTGAATCCGATTATCTAATTACAGCTGATGAAGGAGTAAGAGGTGGAAAAATTATACCTTTAAAATCAATTGCTGATGAAGCTTTAGTGAATTGTCCAAATGTAAAAAAATGTATAGTGGTCAAAAGAACAGGTAATAGAATTAATTGGGATGAACGAAGAGATGTCTGGTACCACGAGTTAACAAAAAAAGTTTCAAATAAATGTGAGCCCGAAGAAATGAATGCAGAAGATCCTTTATTTATTTTATATACCTCAGGATCAACGGGAAAACCAAAAGGGGTGATGCATACTACTGGTGGGTACATGGTTTACGCATCAATGACCCATCAATATATATTTAATTATAAACCTAAAGATATATATTGGTGTACAGCTGATATTGGTTGGGTGACTGGTCATAGCTATATTATTTATGGACCATTATCAAATGGGGCAACAACAATAATGTTTGAAGGAATTCCAACTTATCCTGATAGTTCAAGATGGTGGCAAATAGTTGATAAATATAAAGTAAACATTTTTTATACTGCTCCAACAGCAATAAGAGCTTTAATGAGAGAAGGGGATAAGCCAGTTAAAAAAACATCGAGAAAATCGTTGAAATTATTGGGAACCGTAGGTGAACCAATCAATCCAGAGGCGTGGGAATGGTATTATAAAACTGTTGGAGATTCGAACTGCCCAATTGTTGATACTTGGTGGCAAACGGAAACGGGTGGAATATTAATCAGTCCTCAAACAGGTGCTATAAATTTAAAACCAGGTTCAGCAACAAAACCATTTTATGGAATTAAACCAGTAATAGTTAGTAAAGATGGAAAAGTTTTAAAAGGAGAAGCTGAAGGTCGTTTGTGTATTGCACAATCTTGGCCCGGTCAGATGCGGACAGTTTACGGTGATCATCAAAGATTTATTGATACTTATTTTTCTCAATTTGACGGAAAATATTTTACAGGAGATGGATGCAGAAGAGATAAAGATGGATATTACTGGATTACAGGAAGAGTTGATGATGTAATTATTGTTTCAGGACATAATCTTGGAACTGCCGAAATAGAAAGTGCTTTTGTAGCTCATCCAAAAGTTGCTGAGGCTGCTGTGGTTGGATATCCGCATGATATTAAAGGTAATGGTTTGTATTGTTATGTTACTTTGAATGTGGGAGAAAAATCAACTTTAGATTTAGAGAGAGACTTAAAGCTGTGGGTTAGAAAACAAATTGGTCCAATAGCTACTCCGGATCTAATTCAATTTTCTCCTGGTCTTCCAAAAACTAGGTCGGGTAAGATCATGAGAAGAATACTTAGAAAAATTGCTGCAAATGAACATGATCAATTAGGTGATACAACTACCTTGGCAGATCCAAGTGTTGTAAAAAGTTTAGTTGAAAATAGAAAAAATACTTAAAAATTTATTAATTCAATAAATTCCTTTTTAACATTATCCCATTTCAGAATCATAGAATTTAAAACTATTTTTTTGTCTAAAGATTTTAACTCTTCAGCTATTGGTGACCATTCATATAAAGATAAAGCACTAGTATTAAAAGGTAATGACTCATGGTACTCATTCCAATTAATGTTTTGATATCTCTCAAGAAATTTTTTTTTTGCATTTTCATATATTTCATTTGGCATTTCATTTTTTTGAAGTTCATTATCCAAAATCTGAAAGTATATTTCATTTGCTTTTTCAGTATCATGTTGATTTCTAATATTTTTTAAAAAAGAAATCGCATAAAATGTAAGATCTTGTAAAGCAACTGAGTAGATGTTCCATTTAGCTTTGTTAATAGATCCTAAAAATATCTCATCTTCAAACATCAATACATATTTTGCTCCCATTCTTGTTTTAAGATATCCATATAGAGTAACTTGGCTTACCCATGCAGATTTTTTTTGAATGAATTCTTTTAAATCAGAATAATTTTCGATTTTTTTTGTTTTTTTGAAATATTTTAAGAATGGAATGAAATATTCCTTTAAATACTCAAATTTCAAATCTTTGAGCTTTAATTTGTATTTAATGCCCATTTAGAACCGATATTACTACTTTTACTATAAATATATGCCATTTTTTACCCTTTAATTATCACATTAAATGAGTATGAATTATATCTTTAACCTATAGGGAGGATTAAAATAATGTCAAACAAAGAAAAGCACTGGGAAAAAACCAAAGGATTAATGATAATTACATTAATTATATGGTTTGTTTTCGGTTATCTGATCTTCATGTTTGGTTCTGACCTAAACACTTCAAGTTTTATGGGATATCCATTAGCGTATTACATGTGTGCGCAAGGTTCCATCATTGCATTTGTGGTCCTAATTTTTTGGTTTGCAAATAGACAGGAAAAAATCGATGAAGAGTTTGGTTTTACCGAAAAGGAGGATGATTAATGTTTAAAGGCAATTTTATTGACAACCTACCAAAAATTTACGGAACATATACTGGGGGCTTCTTTATATTCATCATTTTGATGGCAATAGCAGAGCAAGCAGGTATGACCGCAAAAACAATTGGTATTTTGTTTGTCGCCTTTACAGTTTGTATATATGCCATAATTGGATATCTATCTAGAACTGTACAGGTCGATGCTTATTATGTTGCTGGAAGACAGGTACCAACAGTATTTAACGGAATGGCAACTGCAGCTGACTGGATGTCAGGTGCTTCATTCGTTGCAATGGCTGGTGGTATTTACTTTGGTGGTTATACTTATATGGCTTTCTTAGTCGGATGGACTGGGGGATACGTTTTAGTATCATCACTTTTAGCACCATACTTAAGAAAATTTGGATGTTATACTGTGCCAGATTTCATTGGAACAAGATATGGCGGAAACTTCGCAAGGTTCTGTGCCGTAGTTGTTTTAACATTGGCATCTTTCACTTATGTAACAGCTCAAATTAACGCAACAGGAACAATCGCATCAAGAGCACTAAGTATTCCATTTGAATTAGGAGTTTGGGTTGGACTAGTAAGTATTTTACTTTGTTCAATGCTAGGCGGAATGAGAGCGGTAACTTGGACACAGGTTGCTCAATACATAGTATTGATTATTGCTTATCTAATTCCAGTATTCTGGATTAGTAACAAATCAGGATTTGGTTTCTTTCCACACTTTATGTTAGGTGAGGAAGTAGCTAGATTAGGTGCACTTGAATCGCAATTTGGATTAGTAAAAAATGCTGCTGCAGATATTAAAGCTGCAGGTGTACCAGGTGGTCTAAAATCTATCGCTGTGTCACACGCAGGTGTGCCAGAAGGTGGAATGGCTGCATGGAAATTTATTTCATTAGCACTATGTATGATGGTAGGAACAGCTTCTTTACCACACATTTTAATGAGATACTTCACTACTCCAAGTGTTAAAGCTGCAAGAAAATCAGTGGCATGGTCACTATTCTTTATTGCATTGCTTTATACTTCAGCGCCAATGCTTGCAACATTATCCAAAATCTCACTAATTGATCCAAACTTACCAACAGGTATTATTGGAAAACCAATTGCTGAAATTATGCAAATTGAGTGGGTAAATGCTTGGATTAATGTAAAACAAGCCTTCATAGCAGACTTTAACGGAGATGGTATTCTTCAGTTAAATGAATGGTTTATGAGAGGTGACGTGGTTGTACTAGCAACTCCTGAAGTTGCTGGATTACCATACGTAATCTCTGGACTAGTTGCTGCAGGAGGAATGGCTGCTGCGATGTCAACAGCTGATGGTCTAATTCTTGCTATCGCAAACGCTTTATCACATGATATCTATTACAAAATCATTGATCCAAAAGCGGATGTAAGAAAAAGATTGTTAGTTGCTAGAGCACTTCTAATAGTTATTGGAGCTGCTGGAGCATACATTGCATCGATGAGAATCACTAGTATTCTTGGTGCAGTTGCTTGGGCATTTGACTTTGCAATGTCAGGATTGTTCTTCCCATTAATACTTGGTGTATGGTGGAAGAGAGCAACAAGACAAGGAGCAATAGCAGGTATGATAGCAGGTCTTGCATCAGGAACAGCTTATCTAATTTATGTGTATCCTAAGTTTATGGGTAATGCACCTTGGTTAGGTATTGACCATTTACGTTTTGGTATAATCGGAGCGTCGGTCTGTTTAGTTGTAATGGTTGTAGTAAGTTTAATGACTGAAGAACCAGATAAAGCTACACAGCAAATGGTAGACGAAGTTCGTGTTCCATCAGGTAAGACAATACTTGGTAAGCAACACTAAATTAAACTTTTTGGGGGCGGTATCCGCCCCCATTTTTTTCAGATAAATGCCTTTATATATTTTAGTTATAGACTACATTTTAGGTATCATTATGTGGACTTTAATTGGAAGATCTGCAATGAATATTTTTCAAAAAGAAGATTCTGAATTTTTTTTTATGAAAGTATTTGTAAAATACACAAATCCAATTATTAAAATTTTTAAATTCATAACTCCTAGTTTCATTATAGGACCATTAGTTCCACTTTATGTAGCGTGGTTTTTTTATATGTTTAGATTTTATTTAATGCCTTATTTAATGGGTTATTCTGTTATGGGAATGTTATCGTTTCCATTAGAAAGTGAAATAGCTGCGGAAATTTATAAAATATTTGGTAAATAATAATTCAAATATATTCAAAAATTGATAGTACTAGTTTTTATTTACTAATGAAAAATATACAAATTTCGCCTTCAATACTTTCTGCAGATTTTAGCCAATTAGGTGCGGAAATTAAAAGATTAGAAGATGGTGGCGCTGACTTAATTCATGTTGATGTAATGGATGGACATTTTGTTCCCAATATTACAATTGGTCCCCCAGTGATAAAAACACTCAGAAATTATACAAAGTTACCTTTTGATGTACATTTAATGATCTCACCAGTTCATAAATATATAAAAAATTTTGCAGAAGCAGGATCTGATATAATAACAATTCACCCTGAAGCAACCGACAATTTGATTGAGTCGATTAAACTTATTAAACAATTAAAGAAAAAAGTAGGCATATCTTTAAATCCAAATACGGAAGTAAATGTCATTGAAAAATTATTAAAAGAAATAGATTTAGTTTTAATTATGAGTGTATATCCCGGTTTTGGTGGTCAAAAATTTATACCAGAAGTCATTGAAAAAATTAAAAAACTATATCAAATAAAAAAAGATAGTAACTTAAAATTTGATATTGAAGTTGACGGTGGAATAAATTTCTCTAATTCAAAAGAGGTTATATCAGCAGGAGCAAATATATTAGTTTCTGGAACAACAATATTCAAAGAAAATAATGGTGATATAAAAAAAAATATAGAAACTCTAAAATCAATGTAAGATGTATTTAAAAAATTCTTTAATTTTAATAAATGAATTTTTTTACTACACTAAAAATCAAATAAGAAATTTATACTTAAAATCAAGGTTTTATAATAATAAAATTTCAAAAATTGAGATAAGCAACATTTCCTATAGACCAAGTCTAAGTATTTTAAGCTGCTTGGTTAAATATGATAAAAAAAAAATTAAAATTGAAGAATTAGATAAAGATAATATTTGGGAAAGTGAATTATTAAGTAGTAATAACCTCAATAAACTAAATAATTTTTATTGGTTATTTAGTATTGATTTAAAATCTTCCCCAAGTATTACACAATCAATAATTATTAAATGGATTGAAAAAAATCAAAGTTATAATTCATTAACATGGCAAACAGATATTTTATC
Organism: uncultured Pelagibacteraceae bacterium; assembly: GCA_902564385.1. Taxonomy (GTDB): domain Bacteria; phylum Pseudomonadota; class Alphaproteobacteria; order Pelagibacterales; family Pelagibacteraceae; genus Pelagibacter. The sequence goes on along the minus strand of CACFAT010000007.1, from coordinate 35,275 downwards.
AAAAAGAATAATATCTTGGATTGCAAACTCAAAATTATCTTATGATGAAAGTGATACTAAATATAAAAATAAATTTCATTTTTCTGTAAATAAACAGATTAATCATTTAATAAATGAAATAAGCAAATCTCGATCTGTTAATGATAAATTATTAGGCTGTATAGCAATAATAATTACAGGATTATCATACGCAAATGAAAAATTTTTACATTACGGATTAGAATTACTGAGAAAAATTATTATTAATTCTTTTGACGACGAGTATTTTCCAAAAACGAGAAGTATCAGGCAATTAAATTTTTATTTAAAATATTTTGTTCTTGTTAGAGAATTATTAAAGGAGTCTTTTAATGATATACCTGAGTACCTTGATGAAATAATTTTCTATCTAGGAAAATCTTATTCTGTTTTTTCTAAAATCGAACAAAGTTTACTATTCAACGGGAATCATCAAAATGATTTAAAGGAATTTAATAAATATCTTTCGCTTTATAAATATAAGTTTGAAAATTCAAATAATGAAGTAGGAGGATATGCCATTTTAAAAAACAAAAATTGTATTCTTGCAATGGATGTTGGAAATTCACCCCAAAAAACTTTTTCGCATAACTATCAAAGTGGAGCTCTTTCATTTGAATTTTTCTACAAAGATAAAAAACTTATTTCAAATTCTGGTTACTTTCAGGATTATAAAAACAAATTAAATCTAATTTCAAAATCTACTGCCGCTCATTCAGCACTTATAATTGATAATCATTCAAGTTGTTCATTTAGAAACAATGGAAAATATAAAACATTAGAAAACGGTTTAAAAATTAGTGATAAAAATATTGTTAATGAAAAAAACTATTGGTTAATCAAAGCATCTCATAATGGCTTTTTAAAAAAATTCGGAATTTTATGTGAAAGATCTTTAGAATATATCTTTGAAAAAAATAAATTAATAGGAACCGATAAAATAATTACAAAAAATAAGTTAGGAACAAAAAAATATGATATCAGATTTCATATGGAACCAGGTGTTAAATTAACAAAAACTCTAGATAACAAAACTATACTAATTGAAATTGAAAATTCTGGATGGAAATTTTCAACTAACTGCGAGATTATAAATATTGAATCGGGTATATATTTCGGTAATAAAAATGTAACTAGTGAAAACCAAAATATATGTTTATCAGGCAAAATAAAAGATATAACTCAGGAAATTAAATGGGCATTCGAAAAAATACAATAAAAATTAAGACTGCTTTAATTTCATTGTCAGATAAATCTAATTTAAGACCATTATTAAATTTATTAAAAAAATATAAAGTAAAAATAATAAGTTCAGGTGGTACATACAAAAAAATTAAAAGTTTGGGTTTTGAATGCTTAGAAGTATCTAAATTTACAAATTCAAAAGAGTTGCTAGATGGAAGGGTAAAAACGTTACATCCAAAAATTCATTCTGGAATTTTGAATATTAGACAGAACAAAAAACATCAAAAGGAAATGAAAATCAACAATTATGAAAATATAGACCTAGTTGTTATAAATTTTTATCCGTTTGAAAAGGTCTTATTAAGTAAATCTAGTCAAAAAAATATAATTGAAAATATAGATATTGGAGGACCAACAATGGTCAGATCTGCTGCAAAAAATTACAATGATGTGGTGATTCTAAGTAACCCAAAACAGTATGAAGATTTAAGTTTTGAATTAAATAAAAATAGAGGATCGACTAATTTAGAATTTAGAGAAAAATTAGCTGAAGAAGCATTTATGGAAACAGCATATTATGAATCAAAAATTTTTAATTATTTCAATCAAAAGTCCAAAAACCTTTTCCCAATCAAGAATATATTTTCTGGAAAAATAGTTGAGAAGACAAGATATGGAGAAAACCCTCATCAAAAAGCGGCAATATATTCACAAAATAACAAACAGGAAATTATTCAAATCGGAGGAAAACAACTAAGTTACAACAACTATAACGATCTTTATTCAGCTCTAAGTATTTCTAAAAACTTACCAAAAAATAAAGGTATAGCAATAATAAAGCATGCTAATCCTTGTGGAGTATCTATTAATCCAAACAAAATCAAATCTTTTAAAGAGGCACTAGAAAGTGACCCGATTAGTGCATACGGTGGTATTGTATCATGTAACTTTAAACTAAATATTAGTTTAGCTAAAGAAATTAGTAAAATATTTTTTGAAGTCATAGTTGCTAATGGATTTGATAAAAAATCAATCAAACTTTTAAAAAAGAAAAAAAACTTGAGGTTAATTGACTCGAGTAAAGTTGAAAAAAATTTTAAGTTTAATTTTATGAATAAATTTAATACTATTTTAGTTCAAGATCCAGATACTCAACATTTTTCTAAGAAAGATTTTAAAATTGTATCAAAATTAAAACCTACAAATAAAACTTTAAACAAACTTATTTTTGCATTTAATATATGCAGAAGTGTAAAATCGAATGCGATAGTGATTACAAAAGATTACAAGACAATAGGCATAGGTTCTGGTCAACCAAGTAGGTTAGATAGTTGCAAAATAGCAATTGATAAAATGAAAAAGTTTCAGAAAATAAGCGATAGTGAGGAAATCTTAGCAGCATCTGATGCGTTTTTCCCGTTTGTAGATGGTATAGAAAAATTGGTACAAGCAGGAATTTCAGCAGTCATTCAACCGTCGGGTTCAAAAAATGATAAAAAGATTATCAAATTTGCTAACCAAACAAATACTATTTTAGTATTTTCCAAAACAAGACACTTCAATCACTAGTTAATTTATCTTATCTATTTTAGCGGCTAAAATGAAATCACTCTCAGCAAGACCTTTAATTGCATGAGTAAATATTTTAATTCTTGCATATCCCCAACCAAACCATAAATCAGGATGATGTCCCTCTGCTTCGGCAATCTCACCAACTTTATTTACAAATTCTTGACTTTGTAAAAAATCATCAAATTTAAAATTTTTTATTAAATGAAATCCATCAATTTTATCCTCTATAACTTCCCATCCATCAACTTGTTTTAAATATTTATGAATTTCTTCTGTATTAAATGGCGGGATGTTGCCTTCGCACGGGATACATTTTTTACTTGCTAAATCACTCATAATATCATTCCTTTATTGGAGCGGGCAATGGGACTTGAGCCCACGACCTTCTCGTTGGCAACGAAAATTATGTAATCAAGACCAACGTGCTCTACTTAAATCCTCTCTCTACTATTCAACAAATTCTATCTTAATCGGACATTATTAAATTAATCCTACGTTATCAAACAGACAAGAACAAATCAAGAATGTTTGTGTTCAATGTGTTCGTAGTGAGTCAGCTTGACTCAATGGAAGTACCAGAAACTGTTGCAGTGAAAATTAATAAAGGATGTTCGACCTTTCCAATATATAGAATGGTTGCTTCTACTCTTTCTGTATATCTTTAGTTTACTTAGTCGTAGGTGTAAAAATTTTTATTTTTTTGGAATGCAGTATAAAATTGTTTCTGACCTGTGGTATGAATAATGATTTACGTAAAAATTATAATTTTTACACTTTTTAACTAGATTATCCATTAAATCAACATACTGTATATTTATATCAATATTCTTAACATCTAAATGATAGATGGATATCGCTAAAATTGGCCTATATTTATGAATTACTTCATCAAGTTCATTAACCAAATTTGTTTCAAATCCCTCGATATCGCTTTTAATATAGTCAATACTTTTAAAATTATACCGATTTAAAATAGTTTTAAAGTCAATACACTTTGAATTTAAACCTTTAACATAAACTAGTTTATCATCATATAAATAATCTAAATCATAAATTATTTCAGTTTTATCTTGCATAAAATCAATAAAATATTTTACATAGGGTTCCAAGAGCTTATCTCCTGATGGATCAATATTTAAAATTATGCTCGGTTTTGTAGACAAAAATAATGGTATCTCAAATCCACTTCCAACTCCAAGATTAATTATAACTTTATCTTTTAAAGAACCGATATAATCAAAATATTGATTGTTTAGATAAAATTGAAAATATCTATTTCTCCAAATTTTATTTGGTTTTGCATTTAATGTACTTTGGTAAATTCTTTTTGATCTTTGATTACTTAATATCTTTAAATTTTTTGCAAATTTTTTAGTAAAATTTTCTGTTGGATTTACATTTAAAAATCTATTTTGATATGCTTTACCCAGTAATCTGCCATTCTTTGTTACAAATTTTTCAATTTTAAATGCAAATTTCTTTTTATTTGTTCTATAAAGAAATAAAGAGAGAAAACTTAAAAAATAATTGATACCGCTAACTTTGTTATTTGATTGATATTTGTAAATGAATTTTTCGAATAATTTTTCATTATACTTTAAAGTAGATTTTTTGTTAAAATTTTTACTATATTCATACAAGAGAAGTAAATTTGAATTGTCTTTTATGGTTGTAAATACAAATAGAAAAATTTTGAATTTATTATTATACTTCTTGTAAATCGCAGGGTCTATTGTGATATATAAATTGTCTTCTTTTAAAGTATCACTATCAGATAATTTGAATTTACATTTTTTTTTTTTAAGAATTTCATGAATAATTATTTCATATTCTTCGAAAATTTCCTTACTCTCTGATTTAATAAAGTAATTATTTGATATTAATTTTATTAATTGTCTTAAATTTTTTATAATCACAATAAATTTTTGGAGCGGGCAATGGGACTCGAACCCACGACCTTCTCGTTGGCAACGAGACGCTCTACCACTGAGCTATGCCCGCATATTCTTATATAATAAAATTAAAAGCTTTTTTTAAATTTATCAAGTGATTAAATAATTAAATGCGACTATCAAATCAATTCTGTCTAGTTGTAACTTTAAAAAGAATTATTATAATTGTATTATGAAACTTGAAGAACTACCAAAAACTATACCAATTTTTCCTTTGTCAAATTTTATAATGTTTCCTGGAACAACTGTTCCCCTAAACATTTTTGAGCCTCGATATTTACAAATGGTGAATGATAGTATGAAAAAGCATAGAATGATTGGGATGATACAGCCAAAAAAAACTGGGTCTTTGAAAAAACCTGATTTATATGAAATAGGGTGTATTGGAAAAATCACAAGTTTTAATGAAACGGACGACGGTAGAATACTTATTATTTTAAATGGGATTTGCAGATACAAAATTAACTCAGAATTAAATTCTGACAAAATGTACCGTGAGTGCAATGTTCAATACGATAATTTTTCTAAAGATATAATGCAAAAAAGTAATGAAGTTAACTTTTCTGACTTAAGCTTAATTATGGAGAACATGAAAAAATTTTTTAAAAAACAAGGATATGTTGTAAACCTAAAAGATTTAGAAAAGAAAGACATGAGCCAAACTCTTAATGATTTATCAATGGCTTCACCATTCTCATTAGAAGAAAAACAAATATTATTAGAAAGTCTTGATATAAATATTAGAAAAGAAAAAATGGAGCAAATTTTAAATAATTATATTAAAGACGACTTTGAAAATACTACACTTCAGTAATTTATAAATTTAATCCTTTATCAGATAAAATATTAGAATACTTTTTAAAAAAAGAATTTTTGTTTAAAATTTTAAATACTGGTTTTGAAATTGAATTATTGACTTTGCTATCAAATTTAAAAAATTCATATATTCCATCAATTGCTTTTCCATAAAGGTAATTTAGATGTCTAGTTGAGTCCTGAAAATCTTGGGCAACAGAAGAATCAATAGGAAGACCTAAAGATATTTTATCATTAACTATTTTTGAAACTATTTTAATATCTCTGATCGTCATATTAAATCCTTGTCCAGCAAGAGGATGGATACGATGTATTAAATCACCAAAAGCAAGTATATTGTCGTGAGTATAATTTCTAAGCATCTCAAAACTTAGATCAAATTTTTCTATTTTACTTATCTTTTTCAATGAATAGAAAGAATTATATTCTTTAAATATATTATAAATTTTTTTGTCATTTATTTTCATTCCTTTGTAAGAAAAAACTATTGAAGTTTTTGTGCTAGATAATGGCAAAAATGCTAAAGGTCCATATTTTGTAAATACTTGAATAGCTGTATCATTATTTTTACTTCTGTGATTTATTAAAAAAGTATATGCTCTACTTCTATAATTTTTTCTAATTTTATTTGTAAAAAATTTCCCCGAGATAAAATTTTTATTTTCACTGTTGATTACTAAGTCATAATCTTTAATTTTTTTTAAAATTACTGAGCTAGAGGTATCTGTATAAAGAAATTTTATAAACTTTGATTTTCTTGTTTCATTCAAAAAAAATTCATTTAATTTAGAATAGGGCATTAAATTAAAAACTTCTTTTTTTTTGTTATTAAAATTAATTATCTCTTTAGAATTAGAATCCTCTGTAAAAATTTTAATTTCTTTATTTTTCCATGGTATGACACTCAATTTTGTAAAAAACCTTACATAATCGAAATTCTCGCTAGATAAAGCTATAGTTCTATTTGTTTTTGATTTTTGAATTTTTTTATTTAGGTATATGTCAACATTGAGTCTTTTTTCCTCTAAGACCTTAGCAAGAATCAAATTGGTTAAATTTAGGCCTATAAGACAAATTTTCATAACAAAATAATTTTAACAATAAAAATTAAATGATACAAAGTGACAAAAGCAGTTTTGATTCATGATAATTAAAAATTATATCAGTAAAATCAGTGATTTTATTATAAAGAGAGTAGCAGAAGTTGTTGGTATATTTCTGATCGTAATCTCTGTGTTGCTTTTTATATCTCTAATTAGCTATTCACCAGAAGATCCGAATTTTATATTTCCAGAAAATCAGGGCATAAATAATTTCCTTGGTTTCAGAGGAAGTTTCGTTGCTGATCTATTTTTTCAATCAATTGGTATTATTTCACTTTTAATTCCATTTTCATTACTATTCACTGGTTTATCAATAACAATTAATAAAAGATTGGTATTTATAATCGAAAATATTTTTTTCATAATTCTTTACATAATTACCGCAACTTTTTTCTTCGGTATTTTCCATAAGGAAACACATTGGTTAATAATAAATGGAAATAATGGTTTTGTAGGAGATTTAATGTCTGAGACTATAATTGCAGACTTTTTACAAATTAATAAAATGTTAAGTTATTATTTATTGATATTTTTAATTTTATTATTTTTTTTGCTAAGTAGTAATTTTAAAATTTCTCACATTTTAAATTTTTTTACTTTAATTAAAAAAATCTTAGTTTCAAAAAAAAATAATTCTACTAATCAAGAAAGTACTTTTAAAGAAAGTGCTATTGTTGAAGAGGTTAAAGAAACTCCTATTCAAGAAGATTTATTTGCAATTAACAAGTCAAATTTAAATGATGTTAAAATTAAATTACCTTTAATTGATTTTTTAAAAAAACCAGAAAAGAGTTCAAACAAAAATGAGGATATTAAAATAGACGCTGAAGGATTAGAAAAAATACTTCTTGATTTTGGTGTTGAGGGAAAAATAAAAAAAATAAGTCATGGACCTGTTGTTTCTTTAAATGAATTTGAGCCTGCAGCAGGAGTAAAGGTTTCCAAAATTATTAATTTAGCTGAGGATATTGCTAGAAATACAAGTTCAGAGTCTGCAAGAATAGCAACAATCCCTGGAAGTAATACTGTTGGTATTGAACTACCTAAAATATCCAGAGAAAATGTTTTTTTAAGGGAAATTATTTCAGATAAAAATTTTAAAAATAGAGAAATAAAATTACCAATTGCTCTAGGTAAAAGTATATCTGGCGATCCCATAACTAGTGATTTAGGATCAATGCCTCATTTATTAATTGCAGGGACCACTGGTTCAGGAAAATCAGTATGCATAAATACAATTATCCTGTCACTCATTTATAAACATACGCCTGAAATATGTAAGTTCATTTTAATAGATCCGAAAATGTTAGAACTTTCAACTTATGAAGGGATACCTCATTTATTGTGTCCGGTTATTACTGAAGCTAAAAAAGCTGCGTCTGTTTTAGGTTGGGTAGTAAAAGAAATGGAAAGCAGGTACAGGTTAATGACAAAAGTGGGTGTTAGGAATATTGACGGATATAATGAAAAACACAAAGTTAAAATGCCTTACATTGTAGTAATTGTTGATGAAATGTCCGATCTTATGTTGGTAGCTGGTAAAGAAATTGAAAATTATATTCAAAAATTATCGCAAATGGCGAGGGCGGCAGGTATTCATATAATAATGGCAACTCAGAGGCCAAGTGTTGACGTTATAACTGGAACTATAAAGGCTAACTTTCCTACTCGTATTTCATTCCAAGTAACTTCTAAAATTGATAGTAGAACAATTTTGGGTGAACAAGGTGCCGAGCAACTTTTAGGTAAAGGAGATATGTTATACATGTCTTCTGCAAATAGAATTACGAGAATACATGCTCCTTATGTATCAGAAATAGAGATAGATAAAGTAAATAACTTTTTAAGAAATCAAGCGGAGCCAGATTATGTTGATGAAATTTTGAATTTTGCTGACGAAAAGGAAATTGGTGAAAAAATGAAAGATAATTCTGATACCGATGAATTGTACAATGAAGCATTGGAAATAATTAAATCAGAAAGAAAAGCATCTACCTCATTTTTGCAAAGAAAATTGCAAATTGGATACAACAGAGCTGCAAGAATTATTGATCAAATGGAAACAAATGGTGAGGTTAGTAAAGCTAACCATGTTGGAAAAAGAGAAGTTTTAAAATAGTGAAATATATAATTTTTATTTTAATATTCTTTTACCCATTAAATATTTTAGCATCATCAAAGCAGCTAATAAAAAACAAATTAGAAGAGACAGATAATATATCTTTTAAATTTATTCAAAAAATCGGAAAAAAAACTGAGGAAGGAGAATGTATAATTTCTTACTCGAAAAAAATTTTATGTAAATATAACGATATTCATAATAAAATTTTGGTATCTAATGGAAGATCACTCGTGATAAACAGTAAAAAAATTAAAAATTATTTAAGATACCAACTTAAAGACACTCCTCTTGATTTAATTTTAGATAAAAAATTTCTAATAGATAAACTAGATAAGGTAGAAACAATTGAAGAGAATGATGAAACTTTCTATTTTAAAATTGTACATAACAATAATTTATTAAATATTTTTTTTGATAAAATTAGTTATGAAATTAAGGGATGGACCACAACTGACATTTATCTTAACAAAGTTGAAACCAAGTTATCTAATGTAGAAACAAATATAATGATTGATGAAAGAATATTTAGAGTTCAAAATTATATCAACTAATATCTAAATTAATACTTTCAGATTTAAAAATTTTCATACCTCTTCCTAAATAATTTTTTAAAGCATGTTTGTGATCTAAAGAACAAGTATGCAACCAAACTTTTTTAGTATTTTTTCTAAATCCTAACTTTAATGCTTCAGACAGAAGATATGCACCATATTTTTTTCCAATAAATTGATCGAGAATACCGAAATAAGCTACTTCACATTTACTTGTCTCTGGATGAAACAAAAGTTCAAAAAAACCAATTAAATCATCATTTTCAGTAAGTATATAAGTCTCTAAATTTGAATTGTTAGTATAATCCATCCACTTAGCGTCATTCCATATTAATCTATCGATCCAACGATAACTTTTGCCTATCTGCTTATAAAAAAATTTATTGATTTGAAAATCTGGTGGATTTTTTTTTTCTACTTTACAATTACTTTTTGGTTTTTTAGATAAATTAATTTCATCAATTGAATTAATTTCTAAGTATTTTCTGTCAACTTTAATGATCACGAGACCATTTTTCCAACTTTTTCACCACCAAATAAATGAAAATGCAGATGCGGTACTTCTTGACCACCATAATCACTAATATTGGCGAGAGCTCTATATCCTTTACCATCAATGGATGAGATGCCTAATTTTTTTGCAACGGTAGTAACACCTTTCATCAATCCAATTATTTCTTCGTTGGATGCATTTACACTGAAATCATCTAAGTCAACATATTTTCCTTTTGGAATAACTAGAGCATGAATTTTTTTTTGTGGGTTAATATCATAAAAAGATAAAACAAATTTATCTTCGTATATTTTGTTGCAAGGAATTTCACCTCTTAAAATTTTAGCAAATATATTATTTTCATCATATTTCATAGACTATCACTTATCTCCCAAGGGTCTTCCAGTTATATCTGTTGTAAAGTATTGATAAAACATGACAGATATAACTTCAATATTTTGCATCATTCTTATCATATCAAAACTTAAATCAGTTTTTTTACAATTAAGTTCTCTAAAATAATATACTCTCGTATTTCCCAATGAAATATCAATCTCTTTACTCAATTCCTCAATTATATTACTTTTTTTTTTAATAACATAATTATAACTGCATACATTAGCAGTAGCCCAAGTAAGTATACTAAATATTATTGCAGCAATAATTAAAGATAACTTTAACATTTATTAAACATTTAATTTATCTAAAATCGCAAAAATTAATTTCTTCAGATATAAAATCATCTGATCCATTTCCATCGATATCACCTAAATTTACTTTAAGGCAAGACATATTGCCAGCCATTCCACATGTATTATTTTTGTGTGCATATCCCATAACTATTTGACCTTGAGCAACACTCTGTGGTGGACAAGTTCCATTACTCCAATTAATTCCAAGTTGAGAGCTATTAATAGGGTTTTTCATACCAAAATTTTCTAAGTACAATTTATATGTAATTGAATCAGCGTTTAACATATTACTAGAAAAGCCAGGAGTATTGCATGTATGAGTATTTGGTGATCTCCCATCTTGATATGGGCCAAATTTTATTTCAATTCCACTAAAACAACCTGTTGCCGCTAATTTGATTTTTTTTTCAATATTTGCAAAATTTGATTTTAATACATTTTGCTTTGCGCCTTTAGTATATCCACTGTATGCAACAACACCAACTGCTGCCAAGATACCAATTATTGCTACTACAACTAAAAGTTCAATGAGTGTAAAACCTTTTTGGTTCATATTAAAAATACATTTTAGTTAATTTTTTAAATTTTTGCATTGTTAAAATATATGCAACTAATAAGATCAATTTTTAAAAAAAGAGAGGAAAAATGAATAAATTTAAATCAATTTATAAAGCTATTATTAGCTTAACATTTATTTTTTCATTTGTTCTTACTTCAACAGCTGCTTTTTCAGAGATAGTTGGACGTTTATCTGTTCACTGGAGCCCGAAGCACCATAGTGCTAAACATGCACAAATTTTTGCAGATGAAGTTAATAAAAGAGCAAAAGGAAAATTAAAAATAGAAGTTTATCCATCTAAACAATTATTTGGAATTAGAGAAGTAATGGGTGCAGTAACTTCTGGTGCAGTTGAACTTGGGGGAATTGTTGGAGTAGTAAGTTTTCCACCAATCAATAAAAACTTTAATGTTGCTTCATTTCCAGGGCTATTTAATTCATGGGAACAACAAAGAGGTTTTTTCCAAAACTCACCAAAAGGAAAAGAAATTTGGGGTGAATTGACAAAAAAAACTAATTCAACATTAGTAATGTATAACCCAGTTGGACCTGTAATGACTTTTTCAAGTGCTAAGGAATTGACAGGTATAGATGCTATGAAAGGTTTAAAAGCTAGAAGACTTTTAAAAAGTGAGGAGCCTATGTGGGATGCTTTAGGAGCAAATAGGGTATCTTTACCAACTGGTGAAGTTTATACTTCATTACAGACTGGTATGATTGATACAATTAATAGTCCTCCAGGAAGTATTGAGGCATATAGCTGGTGGGAATTTTTGAAATACGCTCAGAAGCCTTATCAATATTATGCTGATGCATATATTATGGCAAACTCAACTTGGTTTAATAGTCTGTCTCCAGACTTACAAAAAATCATAATGGATGTTGGTAAAGAAATAGGAAAAAGATCAACTGACTTAATTATGGATACTGGAGAAAGCACTCTTAAAAAATTCCAAGAAAGAGGTGGGGTTGTTACTACGCTTTCAGGAGCTGAAAAAGCTAAGTTTGATAAGCTTATGAAAGATGAAGTAATGCCAGCAATGGCTAAAATGATTGATGCTGACGCTTTAGAAGCAGCACAAGCATATGCTAAAAGTAATTAGAAGAAGTTAAGCTTTTTCTATAAAGATTATGAGGGCATTGCGAGCTATTAATAATTTGCTAGCAAAAGCTGCAATTTCGCTCGCAATGTTCATCGTCTTTTTAATGGTGGCAGCTTTAGCTTTAAGCGCCACAACAAGATTTATTACAGGTACAGGATTTGCATGGTTTATTGAATTACCACCTGTAATGGTTAGTTGGTTAGTATTTCCATTACTAGGTCCTTTATTAAAACAAGGACAACATATTAAAGTAGATTTTCTAAGTCACTATTTGTCAGAAAAATCAAAAAATATCATTGGCACAATTGTAAATTTAATAGCTTTAATTTCCGCATGCGTTTTCTTTAAGGCAGGAGTTGATGCAACAACAATGTATTACAATTTAGGACAAATGATGGAATTAGAAATTAACATTCCTATCTGGTGGATGTTTTTAGCATTTCCAGTTGGATTTTTAATTTTAGCCTTAACTTCTTTAGAACTTATTTTAGATAATTTAAAAAAACTTTTAGGTAAAGAATAAATGTTTGGACTAGCTTTTATTATTTCTCTTGTAACATTAGTTATTTCTGTACCAATATTTTTAGTTTTTGGCTTAGGGAGTTCATTAGCTGCAATTGCTGGATTAAATTTACCGTGGTCAGTTTTGATTCAAGTTTCGTTTGGTGCGTTAACTAAACATGTTCTTATTGCAGTTCCATTATTCATATTTACTGGAATGGCAATGTTAAAAGGTGGGGCTGCATCAAGATTAGTAAAGTTTACAACAACACTAGTTGGTCATTGGCCAGGTGGATTAGGTGTTGCTATGGTTATTGCGATGGGTTTTTTTGCAGCTTTTTGTGGATCCATACTTGCAGCAATCACTGCTGTTGGGACAATCATGATGCCAAAGATGATTGAACAAGGTTACCCAACTCCGTTCGTTGTTGTACTTGCAGCTTCTGCTGCTCTTTTAGAGGCATTGATACCTCCATCCAATGCTGCAATATTATTTAGTGCTCTAACTAATGTGCCTGTGTCCAAAACTTTTGCTGCGGGTGTTATCCCAGGCTTAGTTCTCTTAGTTTTGATGGTCCTTCTAGTTTTGTTTAAATGCAGGCATATTAGAACAGATGAGAAGGCATCATTGAGGGAAAGAGTAAGTTCTTTCATCGCTGCACTACCAGCATTGATCACTCCAGTGATAATTTTAGGTGGAATTTATGCAGGGATATTAACTCCATCTGAATCTGCTGCCGTTGCAGGGGTTTATGCAGTGCTAATTGGATTTTTAATTTACCGTGAACTTACTTTTTCATCTTTGATGAGCTGTTTAAGGGAAACTGCAATCATAACAGCTGTAATTTTTGCAATTATAGCAACTGCAACATTCTTAAGTGTGGTTTTAACTTACACTCAAGCTCCTCAAAAAATTATAACATTTTTCACTGACAAAGGTGTTAGCGTAAATCTATTTTGGATAATGCTTGGAGCAATTTGTTTAATACTTGGAACTTTTATTGAAATAGTACCTGTGTTTTATTTAACGGTTCCAATTTTTGCAGCAATTACATTATCGTTCAATCAAAGCTTACTTCATCTTTATGTAGTATTTGTTGCATTTGCAGGTATTGGAATGATAACGCCCCCCGTATGTGTTGGTATTTATACAGCTGCAGGAGTGATCAAAGAAAATCCAGCCAAAGCTTTTAAAGAAGTTCCTCTATTTACAATCGTTGGGATAATTTATGGAATACTAATGATACTATTTCCAATATTCTCAACCTGGTTACCTGGTAAATTATAAATTTATTTTTTTGTTGAGCATTTTTCAGGACCATTTTGTCCAAATATTTGTGTCGAACTAAGATTATTATCTTTTTTACTTTCTAAAATTAAAAATTTAAATCCATCAATGCATACTGTGTATAATGAAAATGGCAAAAATTCTCTATCTATCTCTCTTATTTCTTTATTCTTTCCCAAAAAATATTTTTCAAGAACTCTAATTTCTGCAGATACTGAACAAGTAGTTAGAAAAAAAACAAAAAAAATACTTGTAATTTTTTTCATAAATTAATTTCTCCAAACAAAACTATTCTAAAATTAATCTCATATTTTTATTTTTTTCTTCTGTCTAGTTCTTCCATTACTTCTTCAATTTTTATACCACTTTTTTCTAGATACATAATTAAGTGATATAAAACATCTGCAGCTTCATGAATTTTGTTAGAGTCTTGCTCTACAGCTTCTATAAGTTCATTAATTTCTTCTAAGACTTTTTCTTTTGCTAAAGTTTTATCTTCTAGAAGCTTATTCGTGTATGAGCCTTCAAGCGGATTACTTTTTCGCTCTCTTGCAAGGTTTACGAGATCTTCTAAAATCTTTAACATTCTAAATCCTAACAGGTATATGTTTTGAAGCCAAATATTGCTTAGCTTCGTTTACTGAATAAGTACCATAATGGAATATAGATGCAGCTAAAACAGCACTAGCACCTGATTTTATTCCATCTACTAGATGATCTAAAGTTCCAACTCCGCCTGATGCAATAACTGGAATATTGACCATGGATGATATCTTTTGCATTAATTCAATATCGTATCCAGATTGAGTTCCATCTTTATCCATGGATGTTACAAGAAGCTCTCCCGCCCCACATTTCTCCATTTTAGATGCAAATTCTAATGCATTTATGCCAGTTGGATTTCTTCCACCATGAGTGAAGATTTCCCATCCTTCATCTTTTCTTTTTGCATCAATTGCAACAACAATACACTGTGATCCAAATTTTTTAGAACTATCTTCAACAACTTTTGAATTTTGAACAGCAGCTGTATTTATAGAAACTTTATCAGCGCCACAATTAAGTAATTTATTAATATCATCAATACTTCTAACACCACCACCAACCGTTAAAGGTACGAAACATTTCTTAGATGTTTTCTCTACTACTTCATAAATAGTATCTCTATTTTCATTAGAAGCGGTAATATCTAAAAAACAAATCTCATCAGCACCACCATCGCTATAAATTTTTGCTTGCTCAACAGGATCCCCTGCATCTTTTAGATCTAAAAAGTTTATACCTTTTACAACACGACCATTTTTTACATCTAAACAAGGTATAATTCTATTTTTAAGCATCTATTTCTTTTGCAAGTTCTTCTAACTTTATATCTCCATCATATATAGCTTTTCCAACTATCACACCTTCGATATTATTTAAATTTTTAGCTTTTTTAATGTCATTAATAGAAGAAACGCCACCAGATATAACTACTGGGCAATTTGAAATCTCAGCAACCTTTTGTGTTTCTTCAAAATTTGGACTTTGCTTAGTTCCATCTCTGTTAATATCTGTGTAAATAATTCTACTGACGCCATAATCATTAACTTTTTTTAAATACTCGGTTGTTAATTTATCAGAGTCCTCTGTCCACCCTGAAATTGCAAGATTACCATCTTTTGCATCTAAACCTAATGCAATTTGGTTTTGAAATTTATTACAAGCTTCTTCTAAAAATCTTCTATTTTTAATGGCAGCACTTCCCAAGATTACTTTTTCAACACCGGCATCAATATATTTTTGAATGGTTTCAAAATCTCTAACACCTCCGCCTATTTCTATTTTAAGGTCAAATTTACCAATAATATCTTCAATAATATCAATATTAATCGGCACCCCAGTTAATGCACCATCCAAATCGACTATATGTAAATTTTTAAATCCATTGTCTTTATATTTTCCAGCTTGATCTACAGGAGACATTTCATATTCAGTTTTATTTTCAAAATCTCCTTTGATTAATCTAACGCACTTTTTATCTTTAATATCTATTGCAGGAAAAATTTTCATTTTAACTTTACCTTAGCTTCACTAGAAATATTCATATTGTTTAAATTATCTTTCTTATTTTTTTTTAAATTATTTGGGTTCTGGCATGCAAATAACAGAAAGAATATTATTAATAAGTAAATTTTCATTTTACAAATTTATAAAATTATTAATTATTTTAAGTCCTAACTTATCACTTTTTTCTGGGTGAAATTGAGTTCCAAATATATTTTCTTTTTCTACTGCACAAACTATATTTGATGCATAATCTGTTGTTGCGGCTGTAACTGAATTATCATTTGGAATAAATTCATAACTGTGAACAAAATACATATGAGAATTGTTTTCTATATCTTTAAAAATTTTACTATCTTTAACAATATTTATTTGGTTCCAGCCGATATGGGGTAGTTTATATTTTCCGTTTTGATTATTAATTTTAGATACCTTACCAGAGATCCAACCTAATCCTTTTGTTTCAACTTCTTCATAACCAATATCCGCAAACATTTGAAGGCCTACGCAAATTCCTAAGAGAGGTTTTTTATTATATAACGCAAACTCGCTTAGAGCGTCTATTAAGCCATTTATGCCATTTAAACCGTCTATACAGCTCTTAAAGGATCCCTGCCCTGGCAATACTACCTTGTCACTAGATTTAATTTTATTTAAATCTGAGGTTACTTCGATATTTACTTTACCTTTAGCAACTTCATTAAAGGAATTAATTACAGAGCTAATATTACCCGATTTATAGTCAACAATAGTGACGTCCATTAATTTTATAAAGAGCCTTTAGTAGATGGAATTGTACTTTTATTCCTAGGATCTAATTCCAATGCAGCTCTTAAAGTCCTTGCCAGGCCTTTATAGCAAGACTCTATGATGTGGTGACTATTGTCACCGTAAATATTTTCAACGTGCAATGTAATTCCTGCAGCTTGTGAGAATGCTTGGAACCATTCTTTAAATAATTCTGTGTCCATCTCTCCAAGTTTTTCAACTTTTAATTTCACATTCCAAATTAAATAAGGTCTGTTAGAAACATCTATTGCAACTCTTGTTAATGTTTCATCCATTGGTAACAGAATGTGAGCATATCTTTTAATGC
Source organism: uncultured Pelagibacteraceae bacterium (assembly GCA_902564385.1). GTDB lineage: Bacteria > Pseudomonadota > Alphaproteobacteria > Pelagibacterales > Pelagibacteraceae > Pelagibacter. The sequence continues at coordinate 18,178 of CACFAT010000007.1, read as the reverse complement.
CTACAAATTTTTTTGATGCTTTCTTTAAGCATTCTCCAATAGCAATTCCAGTGTCTTCAGTTGTGTGGTGAAGGTCAATGTGTGTGTCACCTTTAGCTTTAACAGTTAAATCCATAGATGAGTGTTTAGATAACTGCTCGAGCATGTGATCTAAAAAACCTATTCCTGTGTCAACTTTGTACTTACCTTTGCCATCAATATTAAGGTCAACACTGATATTGGTTTCTTTTGTTTTTCTAGCTATTTTTGCTTTTCTTTTCATAATTTAAATTAGGTATATAGGTATTTTTGATTATATCAATAATACTAAACCTGGGCTTGAACTATTTAAATTCATATCCATCTATAGTCCATGACAACAATTGTACTTGTAAGAAAAAATAATGACGTAGTTGTGGCCAGTGACGGTCAAGTTAGTATGGGTAATACTGTAATTAAGAAAACTGCAAACAAAGTTCGTAAAATTGAGAAAAGAAATGTGATCGCAGGTTTTGCAGGATCAACAGCAGATGCACTTACTCTGTTTGAGAGACTAGAGTCAAAGCTTGAAAAGCATGCGGGGAACCTAACAAGAGCTGCTGTAGAATTAGCAAAAGATTGGCGTACAGATAAATATTTAAGAAGATTAGAGGCCTTAATGGCAATAGGTGATAAGGAAAAAAGTTTTATAATTTCTGGAACAGGTGATGTTCTTGAACCCGAGGGAGATGTTATTGGGATTGGTTCAGGTGGAAATTATGCTTTAGCAGCCGCAAAGGTATTAATGGATACTGATATGTCTGCAGAAGAAATTGCTAAAAAATCTATTAAAGTTGCGTCAGATATTTGTGTCTTTACTAACGATAATTTGAGTATGGAGAAAATATAATGGAAAAATCAAATGTTACATCATTTCCAAAAGGCAAAGTTACAAAAGAAAAGACTACAATTGCAAATTCATTATCACCAAGAGAAATTGTTTCAGAATTAGACAGATTTGTTGTTGGGCAAAATAAAGCTAAAAGAGCTGTTGCCATCGCTCTTAGAAATAGATGGAGACGTCAGGCCTTAGAAGATGATATGAAAGACGAGGTTCTACCGAAAAATATTCTAATGATTGGACCAACTGGTGTTGGAAAAACTGAGATTTCTAGAAGACTTTCAAAACTAGCAGAAGCGCCGTTTGTAAAAGTTGAGGCAACAAGGTTCACTGAAGTAGGATATGTGGGACGTGATGTAGAGCAAATTGTAAGAGACCTATTAGAAATTGCAATTGCTATGGAGAAAGTAAAAAAAAGAAAAGAAGTACATGCTCAAGCACAAAAACTAGCTGAAGACAGAGTTTTAGATGCACTGGTAGGTAATAAAGCAAGTGTTGCAACAAGGGAAAGTTTTAGAAAAAGACTTAGAGATGGCGATTTAGATGATAATGAAATTGAAATAGCTGTTAGTGAATCTAATCAGATGCCATCATTTGAGATACCTGGAATGCCAGGGGCAAATGTCGGAATGATAAATATTTCTGACATGCTTGGGAAATCCATGGGTCAAAAGCCTAAGAAAAAGAAAATGTCAGTCAAAGAATCTCACGAAATTTTAATAAATGAAGAATCAGATAAACTTATCGAACAAGACAAAATTATAAAATCAGCAAAAGATTCAACAGAAAATAATGGGATCGTATTTTTAGATGAAATTGATAAAATTTCTGCAAGAACAGATAGAGTTGGTGGTGATGTTTCAAGAGAGGGTGTTCAAAGAGATTTATTACCATTAATAGAAGGAACAACAGTAAGTACAAAATATGGACCTGTTAAAACAGATCATATTTTATTTATTGCTTCAGGGGCTTTTCAATTAGCAAAACCTTCGGATCTTTTACCTGAGTTGCAAGGTAGACTACCAATAAGAGTTGAGCTAGACGCACTAAATAGCGAAGATTTTATAAGAATATTAAAAGAACCAGATAATAGCTTAATAAAACAATACAAAGCACTTTTAAAAACAGAAAATGTGGATTTAGAATTTACAGAAGATGGAATTAATACTATTGCTAATATAGCTAGTGAAGTCAATTCCTCTGTTGAAAACATAGGTGCAAGAAGGTTACATACGATTATAGAAAGAGTTTTAGATGAAATTAGTTTTACAGCAACAGATAGGGCTGGAGAAAAAATTACTGTAGACGGTAAATATATAAAAGATAATATTGGCGAATTGGTAAAAGATACTGATCTTTCAAAGTTTATTTTATAGTTTTCAAAAATATATCAAAATTTCCTTTTGAAGGGCTATTAACTGATTCAAAGTCAATTTTAATTATTTTACTCATTAATTCAGAATTATTTTTGATATATTCAGGTACTGAATATTTTAATATACTTAAGTCTTTAGATTGATAGGGATCTTCCAAATTTTTTGACCTCATACCCTTACCAGTAATAACATTTACTTTCTTTACTTTATTTACGTAGCAAGTCTCAATAAATTCAGAAATTTGTTTGTTAGCTTCTTCCAAAGTATATCCGTGAAGATCAATTGATCTCTCTGAAATTATTTGATTTTTTAATTGATCTACATCTTTGCTTTGGAGCTTTTCAGAACTATCTAAAAAATCTTGCCAGTCTTTTTTATCTTTATCTGATAGCTTATTTGTCAAGCTTGAGTATCAATTAGAAGCCAATTAGGATTTGAAGATCGACTATCTTTAGAAAACTTCCATGTATCTAGAACTTTTTTAATTTTTTCAGGATCGCCTGAAACAACTTTGTTATCTTTATCTTTAACACATGAAATAATTTCACTTACGAATTCTACTGTAACTTCTAACATATTTTTATTTTGTTGATGTTCTTTGACTTCAGCTGAGTTAATTCCAATAAATGTTGTTTCTGAAGAAAACTTTTTTTCATCTCTATCTTTAATTGCTTGTTCAAATTGTAGATAAACACTTTTATCAAGTAATGATTTTATTTCTTTTAGCTTTCCGCTAGCAAAATTAGTGATTATTGTTTCATAAGCAATCTTAGCACCTTTAACAAACTCTTTTTTAGCGTTTTCATCGAACGTGTTTGCATTTAAATCTACAGTAGGTTTAGATGGCGGGGCTTCATGAGCAAAACTTGAGTCTATATCTTCTTCAAATCCGGTTTTTTTGCCTAAAATTCCTCTTAATCTCAGAAAAATGAAGCCTGCAATCATTGCAAGTAATATAATATCGATGTATTCAAAGCTATAACTCATATGAGTATAATATTTACTATGTTGATAATTTCAACCTGCTAATTAAATTATAGACAAATGAACACAGTATTATTTTTGATTATCGGTATTCCTCTTATTGAAATTTACTTATTCATCAAAATTGGTTCTCAAATAGGAGCATTTAACACCGTTTTACTAATATTAATTACTGCAGTGGCAGGAGTTGCTTATGCTAGATATGAGGGATTTAACAATCTGAGATCAGGAATGGGTCAGCTACTTAAAAATGAGCTACCTATTTATGAAATAATATCAGGTGCAACTCTTGCTTTTGCAGCTGTGCTATTAATCTTACCAGGATTTGCAACAGATTTTGTTGGAATACTTCTTATTATTCCATTTACTCGAAATTTAATATTAAACAGATTTGTAAAAAAAAGGAAAAAATATAATGAGAATAAAAATTATATTGATGGTGACTATGAGGATTTAAGTGATGATGACAACAAAAAAATATGAAATTGTTTTAAAATACGTAAAAGACCTTTCCGTTGAAATACCTAACCCTGATACTTTCATATTTAGCAGAGAATATATAACTAAATATTCTTTGGGAATAAATATAACAACTAATCCACTTAAAAATGAAATGATAGAGATAATTACAAAGCTTACTTATAAAGATCCAAGTGAAAATAAAAAAAAATCTTTTTTTGAAATTTTATTTTCAACTGTAATTAAGATAAACGATAAATCTTTAAAAAAAGAAGAACTAGAAAAAGTTATTCTGTGTGATGTACAAAATGAGGTTTATCCTGAACTAGAAAGAATTTTTTTAGGAATAATTAGAGATTCGGGCTTTCCAGATCTAAAGTTAGAAAAAAAAATTAATTTTGAACAATTGTATCAACAAAGGTTAAATTAATAATAATTTTTTTTTAGCTCAGACTTTAAAAATTTTTCATGATTTTCTAATTCCTCTTTTGAAATATTTACAATTTTTTTTGAATATCCTTTGATTTTATTTAAATTCACATCTTTCTTTTCTATTATGCTGTTAAATTGAAAAATTGGCTCTCTTTGCTCTAGAAGATTTATATATACTTTTGCTAAGAGTTCACAATCTAATATAGCATTATGCTTTTCTCTTTTTGTATTATCCACTCTAAATCTTTTACAAAGTGCATCCAAACTAATACTTGAACCAGGGAACTTATTTCTAGCAATCTCAAGTGTGTCTACAACGTTATCTTTTGATATTGTGTTTCTATTAATTAAAGAAAGCTCGTTATTAAGATGACCAATATCAAATTCTGCATTATGAATTACAACCTTTTTATTATTGATAAATTCTAAAAATTCATCAGCTATATCTAAAAATTTTTTTTTATCAGACAAAAATTCATCGGTATATCCATGAACTTTCAAAGCAGATTCAGAAACTTTTCTCTCGGGATTTAAATAACAATGAAATATTTTTTTTGTAGGAATTAAGTTATCTAACTCTATGCAACCAATTTCAACAATTCTGTGCCCATCTTTGACTGATAGTCCGGTGGTTTCAGTATCAAGGACTACTTCTTTCATAAAAGATTTTTTTTTTTAATATTTTTATTTTATTATTCATTATATTAGCTGAATAATTATTATCGATTGTATATTTTGCCAATTTCCTTTTTTTCAACAACTTAGATTGGTTTTGTTTCAATACCTCTATAATTTTCAAATTATAATTTTTTCTTTTCTTTAATCTTTTTAAAATTTTCGACTTTTTTGATCTTACGAATACTAAAACATCCCCTTTTTTATTAAGTTTGTTTTCAATTAAAAGAGGAATATCTAATACAACCATTCTAGAGTTTCTATTTTGACTCAAAAATTTACCCATTTTTTTTCTCACTATGGGATGAACAATCGAAGATATTATTTTAATATTTTTACGATTTGAGGAAACAGCTTCAATTAGTTCAGATTTTTTAATTGGGAATGATTTAATAAATTTTGGTAATCTTCTTTTAAGTTGGTTGTAACAGTTCTTATTCTTTCTATAAACATTGTTTACCTCTTGGTCTGCGTTAAAAACTGGATATTTGAATAGTTTAGCAATAAATGATTTGCCAGAACCTATCCCACCCATCATACCTACTCTAATCATGGTTATTTATATGCACCTTCCTCCATCTACCTCTAAAATTGTCCCTGTTATCATGCTTGCCTCGTCTGAACATAAAAAACATGCTGCGTTTCCCATATCTTGAGGGGTAGAGAATCTACCGATTGGAATTGTTGACAAAAATGCTTTTTTTTTTTGGGGGGTATCTCCGCCCATAAATGATTTTAATAATGGCGTTACTCCGGCAACGGGAGCAATTGCATTTACTCTTACATTAAAAGGGGCAAGTTCAATAGCCATAGCTTTTGTTGCTGTAATCATCCATCCCTTGCTAGCATTATACCAATTTAATTTTGGCCTCGGCGATAAACCTGCTGTTGATGCTACATTTAAAATTACTCCTCTTCTTAACTTCTTCATCCTGGGCACAAAATATTTGGCGCTTAGATAAACAGATTTAGCATTTACATTAATTACTTTATCAAATTCCTTTCCTGTTACAGCTTCCATATTTTTTGGTTTATGGGTAATCCCTGCATTATTTACAATTATATCTATGGTCTTATATTTTTTGAGAGTAAATTGTAATAAGGATCTAAAATTTGATTCTTTTGATACGTCTGCAGCAAAGTGATCTTGGGATAATGATTTTGAAACTTTTTTCAATAAATTTAAATTAATATCAACTAGTATTAGTTTCGCCCCTTCGTCTGAAAATTTTTTAGCTATTCCTTTACCAAAACCTGACGCTGATCCTGTTATTATTGCAACTTTATTTTTTAATCTCATAATTCAATTTTTTAATAAATTTGTAGTTTCTTCGTCAATATCTGGTTCAATATTATGCCAAATATTAAAAGCCTTTTGAGCCTGGAAAAGGAACATATTTAATCCATTTTCAAAATTATTACCCTTCTGATTTCCTATTTTAAAAAATTTAGTCTCATATGGATCATAAATTACATCGTAGAAAAATTTATTTTTTCCGAATTGACTGAAATTATGCTCAAAATCATCTTCTTTTTTTAGTCCTATACTGGTTGCATTAATTATCATATCAAAATCTACTAGATCGCCCCAATCCAGTACAATTAGGTCGTTAAATAAATCTTTTAATTCGTCAACCTTACTTTTAGTCCTGTTGCTGACAACTATTTTAGAAGCATTCATTCTTTTTAAAGCATATATTATTGATGGAACTACACCACCAGCACCAAGAATAATTATAGTCTTGTTAGTTACATTATAATTTAACTTTTTTATGCTAAGTTCAAAACCATCGATATCAGTGTTGTGACCTATTAAATTTCCATTTTCAACAGAAATTGTGTTTATGGATTTTGTCCTCAGAGCATGACCATTTAAGACATTGATGTAGGGAATAATTTCCTTTTTAAAAGGTACAGTCACATTAAGACCATTTAATTGACCTTGTTTTAAGTTTTCACACAATTCAGGTAGGTCGCTTTTGTGTGTCTCCAATTTTCCATAAATTGCTTCTAAATTGTATTTTTTTATCCAGAAATTGTGCAATTTTGGAGATAGTGAGTGATCTATTGGATTTCCAATAACTAAAAATTTTTTCATTTATAATTTCCTAGATACTCTTTAATATTTGCTATAGGCAATCCCATAATAGTATTTTCGTCTCCATCAATCGATGTAAATAAATTTCTACCCTCTCCTTCTATTTGATATACATTATATGCATACAGGGCTTCGTCTGTTATTTTTTCTAAATATTCTTTTAATTGTTCGTCTGAGAAATTTTTCATTGTTAGGTACGCTTTATCTGTATAATTCCAAGTCATTAATCCATTTTTAGATATACAAACCGAACTTATCAACGAATGTTTTTTTCCATTTAATTTTTTTAAAATATTAAGGGCTTCTATCCTATCTTCAGGTTTTGAAATTAATTCTCCGTTTAAATCTATTACACTATCTGCACCAAGAACTAAAACATCATAATTTTTTTGGCTAACCTTATTTGCTTTTAGTTCGGCTAAATTTTTTGAAATTATTTCTGGAGATGCACCTTCATTTAATAAACTTTCTTTTACGGGATCCTCATCAATATTTGAAGGAGACACCACACATTGAATTCCATTTTTTTTCAAAATTTCCTCTCTAACTTTGCTTTTTGATGCTAAAATAATTTCAACCATTTTTATTTTGTATTTCAAATATTTTAATTATTGATGCTGCAGTTTCTTCAACTGATTTTCTAGTAACATCTATAGTCGGCCATTTGTTTTTTTTAAATATCTTTTTAGACTGTTCTACCTCAAGTCTGATTTTTTCTAAGTTTGTATAATCTAAAGCTTCATTTTCTTTCAGTGAATTTAATCTATTTCTTCTTATGTCATAAAGCCTTTCAGCTTCTGTAGTTAAGCCAATGACACATAAAGTCTTTGAATTTACAATATCACTTGGAATACTCATATCATTTACAAGTGGAATGTTTGAAGTTTTTAATCCCTTGTTTGCAAGATATATGGAAGTCGGTGTCTTGCTCGTTCTGCTGACACCAACTAAAATGATATCCGACTCTAAAATATTTTCGGTATTGTTACCATCGTCATGATTCATGGTAAATTGAATTGCTTCAATCCTTTTATAATAATCCTCATCTAGAACATGTTGAGCACTAGGTTGATGCGTTGCTTTTTCATTTAAAATTTTCGAGAAATTGAGTATTAGATCACCCAAAACACCAAAACATGGAATATTTTTTTTATTAGCTTCTTCTGCAAGAAACTTTGCTAATTTACTATTAACAACGGTATATAAAATAATTGGACTCTCTTTCTTTTTAGCATCATTTAATATTGTAGAAATTTGGTTTTCAGTTCTTGTAAATGAATATTGGTTTAAATCATAATCAAAGTTATTAAATTGTGCTTTCAGAGCCATAAATATTCTATCAAGCGTTTCTCCTGTTGAGTCTGATATTAAATAAACTTGATGTGTATTTTTCATGTATAAATTGTTTATAGATTAATTATAGATTAAGAAAAACTTTTGATTTAGCTGCTGCATCTAATTTTAAGATACTTATTATTGTTTAATTAACATTATTATAAATGTGAATAAGTTATTAACAATTTTTGCATATATATAACTCATCAAATAATCCCTGTTTTAAGGGATTTTTTTTTTATAATAATGAATAAAAAGTCAATAAAGTGTTGAAATTGAGTAATTTACGTTATCAACAAATCATACTAATAATAAATCTAAATATAATTATCTTATTATAAATGACACCAATAAAAGAATGTTTAGTAAATAATAAGACGGATCTCATTCCTATTTGGTTAATGAGACAAGCGGGCAGGTATTTACCTGAATTCAGGGAAATAAGAAAAAATAACCCAAATTTTATAAATCTTTGTTTGAATCCCAAATTATCAAGGGAAATAACTCTTCAACCAATTAAAAGGTTCGATTTTGATGCAGCAATCATCTTTTCTGATATTTTAATGATACCTTATGGTCTTGGTCAAAAAGTTGAGTTTAAAAAAAATTTTGGGCCTAATCTTGCAGATTTAGAAATAGACAAATTACAAAAAATTGATGAAGAAAAATTTGTTAAAAATTTATCTCCAATATATGAACTTTTAGCTGATTTAAAAAAAAGTGAAGATTTAAAAAAAAAAGATATAATTGGTTTTGTAGGAGCTCCTTGGACTTTACTTGTATATATGATAAATAAGGTCTCCCCAAAAAATGGTTTGGTAAGTAATTTTTTTTCAGACATAAGTTTAATAAATAATTTATTAAAAATTTTAGATAAATTTATTAAAACCCATATTAAAAACCAAGTAAATGCCGGAGCTACTATAATCCAAATATTTGATAGCTGGTCTGGATTGATTGAATCCGATTTTGATAAATACCTATACAGCCCAACTTTATCTTTAGTTAATTATACTAAGAGTTTAGGAGTACCTGTTATTTGTTTTCCGAGAGGTATAACTGATTACAATCAATTTTGTAAAATTGTTAAGCCAAGCATGATTAATATAGACTATGATGTAGATCCAAAAAATTTACTTAAAGATGTAGATATACCTATTCAAGGTGGGTTGCACCCTGAGGTGTTACTAACAAATAAAGTGCATTTAAAAAAAGAAGTAAATAAATATTTAGAAATTTTTAGAGATCACCCTTATGTATTTAATCTTGGACATGGTATTCTTCCAGAAACTAAAATTGAGATGGTAGAAGAATTAGTAAGAATTGTTAGGAATTATAAATGAATGTAGATCATCCTGAAGTTAAATACGGAAAAACAGGTGTTTTAATTATTAATCTTGGCACACCAGATTCAACAAGCTGGTTTGATATTAGAAAATATTTAAAAGAATTTCTATCAGATAGAAGAGTTATAGAGGTGAACCCGATTTTGTGGCAATTTATATTAAATGTTTTCATACTTAACTTAAGACCGTCTAAAACTGCAAAGGCTTACAAAGAAATATGGATGAAAAAAGAAAATATGTCGCCTCTTTTATATTATACTCAGAAACAATCAGAAAAGGTAGGAAATCTATTATCAAATGAAAATTTAATTATAGATTTTGCAATGAGATATGGGAACCCGAGTATAAAAAGCAAAATTAGAAAGTTACATGATGATGGTTGCGAAAATCTCGTAATTCTACCTTTATACCCACAATATGCAGCAGCAACTACTGCAACGGTATGTGACGAGGTTTATAGAACTTTGATGTCTATGAGATGGCAGCCTTCTTTAAAAATAATACCACATTATGAATCAGATCCTTTATATATTGATGCACTTGTAAATTCTATTAATTCTAAAATAAGTGAATTAAATTGGAAGCCTGATCTAATTTTAGCATCTTATCATGGAATACCAAAGAAATACTTTGACAAAGGCGATCCATATCATTGTTATTGTCATAAAACTACAAGGCTAATATCTGAAAAATTTAAATCAATTGAAATTAAAACAACTTTTCAATCTAGATTTGGACCACAAGAGTGGCTTCAGCCATATACTGATAAAACTTTAGAAAATTTACCAAAAGAAGGAAAAAAAAATGTTTTAGCAATATGCCCTGGGTTTGCATCGGATTGTGTTGAAACTTTAGAAGAAATATTAATTCAAGGAAAAGAAAGCTTTATAGAATCTGGCGGTGAAAATTTTGACATGATACCTTGTCTCAATGATAGAGAAGATCACATAAATTTATTAAATCATTTAATTAAAAGAAATATTTAATTTATGAATTATTATTTTCTTTTTAAATCACTACATTTGATCTCAGTTATATCCTGGATGGCAGGTCTATTGTATCTTCCTAGAATATTTGTTTACCATGCAGAAAATAGTAAAGAAACCAAAACTATAGAAATTTTTAAAGTCATGGAAAAAAAATTGTATTTTTATATAATGACACCAGCCATGACTTTATCGTGGATTTTCGGGTTAGTTTTAATACATTACATAGGATTTCAGCAACTAAGCCAAACATGGATGATATTAAAATTAGTATTTGTAATTTTACTTACTTTTTATCATTTCTATCTGGGCAAAGTCTTAAATCAGTTCAAATTAGACCAAAACCAACATTCACATAAATTTTATAGACTAATTAACGAAATACCTACTATATTGCTTATTTTAATAGTTTTTGCTGTAGTTTTTAAACCTTTATAGGGTTGAAATATCTTAAACACAAACTATATTAATAGTATCTCAATCAACTCCCCAAATTTATGAACATACAAGAATTAAAAGAAAAAAGCTCTGAAAAGCTAATTACCGAAGCTGAAAATTTAGGCATAGAAAATGCAAGCACTTTAAGAAGGCAAGAAATATATTTTGCAATTTTGAAGAAGCTAGCAGAGAAAGGTGAAGAGATCACAGGCGGTGGTGTTTTGCAGTTATTGCAAGATGGGTTTGGCTTCCTTCGTGCAATGGAGTCAAATTATTTACCTGGAGCTGATGATATATATGTTAGTCCCAATCAAATAAGAAGATTTGGCTTAAGAACAGGGGACACGGTAGAAGGGCCAATAAGAGCTCCAAAAGAAGGTGAAAGATATTTTGCTTTACTCCAAGTGAGTAAAATTAATTTTGAAGAAACTGATAAATTTAAACACAAAATTGCGTTTGATAACTTAACTCCTCTTTATCCAAATAAACAATTAGTTATGGAGGTCGAAACTACCAAAGTTGAAAAAAAGATAGATTTAACCCCAAGGTTAATCGATTTAGTAAGCCCAATTGGAAAAGGACAAAGATCACTAATTATATCACCTCCAAAAGCTGGAAAAACAATGATATTACAAAGTATTGCTAATTCGATCACTGCTAATCACCCAGAATGTTATCTCATGGTTTTATTAATTGATGAAAGACCTGAAGAGGTTACAGATATGCAAAGAACTGTAAAAGGTGAAGTTATAAGTTCTACATTTGATGAACCAGCACAAAGACACGTTGCAGTAGCTGAAATGGTTATAGAAAAAGCAAAAAGATTAACAGAGCACAAAAAAGATGTGGTTATTTTATTAGACTCAATTACTAGACTTGGAAGAGCTTATAATGCAGTCGTTCCTAGTTCAGGAAAAGTTTTAACAGGTGGTGTCGATGCCAATGCGTTACAAAGACCAAAAAGATTTTTTGGAGCCGCGAGAAATATAGAAGAAGGTGGATCACTGACAATAATTGCTACTGCGCTGATTGATACTGGAAGTAGAATGGATGAAGTTATATTTGAGGAATTTAAAGGAACTGGTAATAGCGAAACTATTTTAGATAGAAAAATCTCCGAGAAAAGAATTTTTCCTGCAATAGATATAACTAAGTCTGGAACAAGAAGAGAAGAATTAATTTTTGAAAAAAATGATTTACAGAAAATGAATGTTTTAAGAAGAATTATAGCTCCAATGGGTTCTATGGATGCAATAGAGTTTATAAATTCAAAACTTAAAGATACTAAGAATAATTCTGATTTTTTTAACTCAATGAATAAACCATCTTAACGTTTTTCTAACACCAATTTAGTATAAATATCTTCGAGATCGTTAGTATATTTTTTTGAGTTCGATAAAATATCGATATTGTTTAAAAGTTTAAGTTTTATCTTTTTATAAGTTTTTTTGTTAGAAGCCATTTCACATGCAACTTCAATATAACTATCTATGTTATTGCATATTAAATAATTTAGATCTAATGCACTAAGCAAACTACCCGCAACTCTAGATGCAAATGTCTCTCCTATAATTGTAAGAGTTGGAACTCCTGTTCTTAATGCTTCCATAGCAGTTACATGGGCGTTATAAGGAAATGTATCAAGAAATAAATCCATATTTTCAAATCTTTTTAAATGATCCATATAAGTTAATTTATCTGCAAAAATTATTCTTGAATTATCAATTCCACACCTTTTTGCTTCCTCTCGTAAATTTTTTGTTGCTGTTGAATTTTTATTTAATAACCATAGTATGCTATTGTCAGTTCTTTTAAGAACTTCTGTCCATGCATAAAAAATTTCTGGAGTAATTTTATAGCTATTATTAAAGCTTCCAAAAACAAAGCAATCTTTTGGAATATTCAAGTCATCTCTTTTGTAATCTTTTTTTGAGATGTTTAAAACTTCAGGACTTGGAAGGAAACTGTTTGGCATATTTAAAACTTCTTCATTATAAAATTTATAATTTTTTTTTGGAATTAGAAAATCATCTGAAATAATGTAATCCATAAATTTTGATCCCATAGTGCCTGAATAACCAATATAACTTATTTGAATAGGAGCGACTCTTTTCAAAAATATTTCATTTCTAGAATCTGCAGTATATCCAGTTAAATTTACTGCAATATCTATAGAAAGTTCATTGCTTAATTTTATAATCTCACTATCTGATTTTTTTGTGACATCATAAAATTTTGTAAAGTAATTTTTGACTTCATAATGCAATTCGTCTTTTATTTTTCCATGATAAAATGCGTAAATCTCAAATTTAGATTTATCATGATTTTTAAATATATCCTTTGTTATTTGTAAAACTGGATGATTGTAAAATTCTGCTCCATAGTAACCTATCTTTATTTTTTCATTACTTTTTATTATTTTTATTTTTGTATATTTTTTATCTACTTTAAATTTACTTTTAGAATATAAGACTGCATTTCTTTTTTGTAACTCTAAATCATCTAATAAAGATAATAATGGAAACGGTTCAATTATTGTTAAATTGTTTTTTATTCCAAAAATTATTTTTTCTCTATCTTCTTTATAACTTTGCCAATCGCATATATGCATTTTACAATGTAATAATTTTCCATACACATATGGAAAATCTGGGTTTATTTTTAAAACCTCTTGGTACATTTTTATTGCTTCATCAAACTTTTTTAGCGAAACAAGTAATTCACCTTTATTGTTGTACGTTTCAGCATTATTTTTGTTTAACTCAATTGCTTTATTGTAAGAATCCATAGCATCATCATTTTTTCCTAAAGTTTTAAAAAGGTTACCAATATTATTGTATACAATTGAATTATTTGGTGAAATTTTTAGAGATATTTTAAAATACTTTATTGCTTCATCAATTTTTAATAATTTTTTATACTCGATAGCTAAGTTAATATTTGCATCCAAAAATTTTTCATTCAACTTTAATGCTTTTAAATAATTTTCAATTGCTTTTTGACTGTTACTTAAATTACTTAAAGCAATACCTATGTTGTTATAATAATTAGGTATGTCGGGTTTAATTTTTATAGCATTCTCAATATAAAAAACTGTTTTTTCATAATTTTTTTTTTGAAGATGAGCTGTTCCTAAAAAAAAATAAATTTGATGGTCTTTTTTATTTTTTGTAACTAAATTTTCGTAAATTTTAATAGCCTGATCAAGTTTTCCTTTCTGATGGTACTTCTTTGCTTTATCGAAAATTTCACTTCTAGCAATCATAATTAAGAATATTTTACTATAAGTACCCTAATTCTTTCATTTCTTTACTAAATTCGTTTTCAATTTTTTTATAAATATTTAAATTTGAATTTTTTTTCCAATTATTATTAAAACCCTGATTAAAAAATATATTTTTTTTTCCATTTTTTTTATCTCTAGTCGCTTCTTCAAATCCTTGTGATTCTTCCATTTTCTTTAGTCTTTTAAAATTAGTTGTCTCTATTGCTTTTTTTAATTTAATTTCATTTAAACTATTATTAACTTTTAATAATTTATTAATAAAAATTATTATATCTCGAAATGTTTTGTATTTATTTAACTTTAAATCTTCATATCGTACAAACAATCTTTCATAATGCGATGCATTTCGCCAAGATTTATAGTTATTAGACCAACTACTAATTAATTGGTAAGTGCTATAATCATTTTTATTATGAAAAATTGTCATATTTGGGTCTGTCATCCAATCAAATGCTTTTTCATCGGTTAGATTATAGAAATTTACCATTGAGTTTAATATATTTCTTGGATCTCTAACTATGTAGATAGCTCCAAGTGTATACTTTGAATTTGTAAAATTATTACCATTTATTAACCCATGTATATTATGTGTTTTTAAAAACTTGCCTTTTTTCTTATCAAAAATATTTTTTTGCGATTCCAAGTAATTTTTATTTAATTCATTGAAATCATTAATCTTTTTGTCAAAAAAAATTGTATCGGGATATTGTTGAATATTTTTCAATTGATCAAAATTAAATCCTCCGTCTTTAGAGAAATAATATGCTGATAGAAAAGATCTAATATATGTATTTCCACTTTTTGGATAAGATGCCAACCAAATAATCATTGAATTATTTTTATATTAAATTCATATTGTAGCTATAATAAAATGACAATTTATGCTCTTTCATCGGGACCGGGGCTATCTGGAATTGCTGTAATAAGAATTTCAGGGCCAAATACAAAAAAAGTATTGAAAAACTTAACATTTCTACCAATTCCTAGTCCCAAAGTAGCTTCATTAAGAAAATTTAAAAATCCTGAAACAAGTGAGTTAATAGATGAAGGAATTTTATTGTGGTTTCCACGCCCAGAGAGCTACACAGGTGAGGATATGGCCGAGATTCATGTCCATGGAAGCAAAGCTGTTATTGAAGCAATTTACTTGTGTCTCTCAAAAATTGAAGGATGTAGATTAGCTGAACCAGGAGAGTTCACTAAAATTGCATTTGAGAATGGAAAAATAAATTTACTTAAAGCTGAAAGTATTTCAGATTTAATAGCATCAGAAACAGAAATACAGAGGCAACAAGCTATAAAAATTATGTCTGGCAAGAGTTCAGATAAATTTAATTTTTTAAGAGAAAGATTATTAAAATTATTGTCAAACATTGAGGCAAAAATTGATTTTCCAGATGAAGATTTACCTAATAATATTTTGAAAAATATGCGTTCAGAAATTAAAAGTATAAAAATTGAAATAGATAAAATATTAAATGATCAAAAAGTAGGAGAAAAAATTAGAGAAGGTTTTAAAATCGCAATAATTGGACCTACAAATGTTGGAAAATCTTCTTTATTAAATTATTTATCAAAAAGAGAGGTAGCTATTGTCTCTGAAATTGCTGGAACCACTAGAGATGTTATTGAAGTAAGCTTAAATTTAAATGGTTTTCCAGTTGTAATATCTGACACAGCAGGAATAAGGGAGTCAAAAGATGAAATTGAAAAAAAAGGTATCAAATTAGCTTTAGAAAAAGCAGAAAATGCTGATTTAATTTTAATTATAATAGAGCCTAAAAGTGTTGATTTTGCTAGATTTTTAAGTGATTTTGGGTCGGATAAATCAATTTTAGTAATTAATAAAATAGATCTTGGTAGTGATTATACATCAGATGAAATAAAAAAATATGATCCAGTTTTGATATCAATAAAAGATGAAAAAAATTTAGACAAACTTTTAAATATTATTAAACAAAATTTAAAAAATAGATTCTTTATTCACGAAAATATATTTATTACAAGACAAAGGCATAGAAATAATCTTGAAAAGTGTCTTGAGCATTTAACAAACTTTGAAGAAAAAAATTTCATAGAAGACTTTGATAAAGCTGCTGAGGACTTAAGGTTAGCAACCAGATACCTAGGAAATATTGTTGGAAAAGTTGATGTAGAGGAAGTATTAGGCTCAATTTTCAACGATTTTTGTATAGGTAAATAATCACTAGTATATGTAGGTTTTTAAACTAAGTTAAGTGTTTTCTTGTAAATTTTAATATCAATAATAAATTACAGCTATGAAAAATGAGTTAACATTTGATGTGGTAGTTATAGGGGGCGGTCATGCAGGTTGCGAGGCAGCTACAGCATCTGCAAGATTAGGTGTTAACACGGCCCTATTTACACATAAATTTGATACCATTGGGGAAATGTCTTGTAACCCTGCAATTGGAGGTTTGGGCAAGGGGCATTTGGTAAGAGAGATAGATGCACTTGATGGTGTTATGGGAGAAGTGGCTGATAAATCAGGTATTCAATTTAGATTATTAAATAGAAGTAGAGGCCCTGCAGTAAGGGGGCCAAGAACACAAAGCGATAGATCGCTTTACAAGAAATATATGCAAGAAAAACTTGTAAACTATTGTAATTTATGCATTTTTTCTGATCCTGTAATAAGTTTTATTTTCAAAAAAAATGATATAACTGGGTTTTTAACACAATCGGGTAAGCAAGTTAAATCATCCAAGATAATTTTAACGACAGGAACATTTTTAAATGGTTTGATACATATTGGTGAAGAAAAAACTCCTGCTGGAAGGTTTGATGAGAAACCATCAACAGGTTTAAGTGAACAATTAGAAAAATATAATTTTAAAATAGGAAGACTAAAAACCGGAACACCACCCAGACTTGATTCCCGTACAATCAATTTTGAAAACTTAGAGGTGCAGCATGCAGATGATGATCCTTACTTCTTTTCTTTTTTGACAAAAAAAAATTATAACAAACAAATTTCTTGTCGGATGACATATACAAATGAAGTAGTTCATAAAATTATTTCTAAAAATATAAAACGAAGTGCTATTTACTCAGGAAGTATTAAGGGTGTCGGACCAAGATACTGTCCATCAATAGAGGATAAGATCAAAAAATTTGCTGATAAACAAAGACATCAAATTTTTTTAGAGCCTGAGGGTTTAAAAGATAATACAATTTATCCAAATGGTATTTCAACGTCTTTACCGTCTGAGGTACAACAAGAAATATGTAGTAAAATCAATGGTTTAGAGGACGTCAAGATTATTAGACCAGGATATGCTATAGAGTATGATTATGTTGATCCAAGAGAACTTTTTTTAACTCTAGAGACAAAGAAAATTAGAAATCTTTACTTAGCAGGTCAAATCAACGGTACCACAGGATATGAAGAGGCTGCAGCTCAAGGATTAATCGCTGGCGCAAATGCTGCACTTGCTTGCAAAAAACAAGAGCCATTTATTCTAGATAGGTCTGAAGCCTATATAGGCGTTATGATTGATGATCTGGTCACAAAAGGTGTTGCAGAGCCGTACAGGATGTTCACATCTAGAGCTGAATATCGATTGTCATTAAGATCTGATAATGCCGATATTAGATTAACTCAAAGAGGTATTGATAAAGGTATCGTTTTAAAGGAAAGAAGTAGAATATATAAAGATAAATATAATGCATTATCAAAGATGCAGACTAGAATGGATAAATTAACTATTACACCATCCAAGGCGGCTAATCTTGGCATAAAAATCGCAAAAGATGGAGTAAGTAGATCTGCAAATGAGGTTTTAGGTCAAAAATCAGTTAATATGAAGAAAATAAGAGAAATTTGGCCAGAAATTGCTTATATCTCAAAAGAAATAGACGAGCAGTTGGAAATTAATTCTCA
>CACFAT010000006.1 GCA_902564385.1 uncultured Pelagibacteraceae bacterium | reverse complement strand
TCATCTTAGTATTGAAGCAAGTAAATTTTTATCAGATGACCTTAAACTGTTTATTGATAAAATTTAATTATGTAATTTTTCTATCATTTAAATTCATTCCATCCATAAGTTCGTTCCACTCTCTTTTTGACAAACCTGAATTATTGATATCAACTTCTTCTTTGTTTATTATTTTTTGAATTACAGTTTTGCCTTTTGATGAAAGTTCAATTCCCCCAATTCTATAATCCAAAAAAGCTTCATATGTTGTTGGAACCCATTTTTTTAGAGTATTTAACATTACATCTGCATAAGCTCTAATTTCATATTGCGCATGAGTATCTACTCTCAGTCGTATAAAATTCATTAAATTTAACAAATCTGTTTTCCAATACCATTGCGTGTAAGTATTCAATGTTAAGTTCATTCTTGCTAGCTCTCTTGCTAACCCTGGAGAGTTTTTATCAATAGTAGATCCATCGTACTTTTCATTAAGCATCGTCTCATAATTGTTATAGGTTTGCTCCGCATCACTTTTTAGTAAATCTAAAACTTTTTTTGCTTTATCTCCTTCTAGCACTTGTCCTCTTCCTTGACGATTATTTTGCGATTGTGCTGCCAAATGTTCAGCCTTTGGAAGATAAAATTCTTTATCTAGAATAGAGTATCTTGCAGAATATTCATTAACATTTGCTGTTCTATGTCTAATCCATTGTCTGGCTATAAAAATTGGAAGTTTTATGTGATATTTTATTTCACACATTTCAAAAGGGGTACTATGCCAATGTCTCATTAAATATTTTATTAAACCAGAATCGGTTGAAACTTTCTTTGTTCCCTTTCCATAGGATACTCTAGCAGCTTGAACTATTGAAGTATCATCTCCCATATAATCTATGACTCTAATAAAACCATGGTCTAATATTGGTATTGCATCATATAAAATTTTTTCGAGCTCTGGAGCTGTAACTCTTTTTGTTGAATTTTGCTGAGATTGTTGCTCTTTTATTTCTTTAATTTGATCTTCGGTTAACTTCATGAATAATTTATTGAATCTATTAAAATTGGTTTTATATTATTAATGTTGGTTTTCCAACTATGACGATAAACGAATTTCGTAATAACCATTACGGACGTGGGGGCAGTACCCACCACCTCCACCATTTTCAACTTATGGGGGTGAATCAGGATCGACGGATGACTAAAAGTTATTCTTTCGTTCGGTATTGTTCCGCCGTGAAGGGCTAATTTATAAATGCTAACGAAAGTTACGCACTTGCAGCTTAATTAATTTATTAATTAAGTTACGGGGTTTGGGGCACCTGGCAACAGAACGCCCCTTAATAAATATTTTTTTTGGTGCGGTCAGAGAGACTCGAACTCTCATGGGCTATGCCCACACGGCCCTCAACCGTGCCTGTCTACCAGTTTCAGCATGACCGCATGTTATGCGGCAGATTAAATGAATGACAATTCTATTTCAAGTTGATAAGTTTTTTTTATGGAATTTACCAGTGAAATAAAAAAAGCAACAAGCTCAATTTATAATAAAGTATCAAAAAAAATTCCTGAGATTGAATGGGCTACACATGCACCTTATATTTATAAAATCAATAAATTAAAAAAAGAGAAGAACGCGGTAATTCTTGCTCACAATTATCAAACACCAGAAATTTATCACGGCGTTTCAGATTTTTCAGCAGATTCTTTAGCTTTAGCAATAGAGGCTGCAAAAACAAAAGCAGATATAATTGTAATGTGTGGAGTTCATTTTATGGCAGAAACTGCAAAATTAATGAGCCCTGAAAAAAAAGTTTTATTACCAGATATGAAAGCAGGCTGTTCACTCTCTTCGTCTATAACAGGCGATGATGTTAGAAATCTCAAAAAACAATATCCAGGTGTTCCGGTGGTCTCATATGTAAATACATCTGCTGATGTTAAAGCTGAAACTGATGTTTGTTGTACATCTGCAAATGCTGTAAAAATTGTAGAGTCATTAGGAGTAAAAAAAGTAATATTTTTACCTGATGATTTTTTAGCTAAATATGTTGCATCACAAACTGATGTAGAAATTATTTCTTGGAAAGGGACGTGTGAAGTGCACGAACAATTCAATGATCAAGAGATTAATGATATTAGAAAAGCTAATCCGGGTATAAAAATAATAGCACATCCTGAATGTCCTCCTGATGTAATACAAGCATCTGATTTTGCAGGTTCTACAAGTGGAATGATTAAATATGTAAGAGATAATCAACCAGAAAAAGTTATGATGGTCACGGAATGCTCGATGAGCGATAATGTACAAATAGATAATCCAAATGTTGAATTTATTAGACCATGCAATCTTTGCCCTCACATGAAAAGAATTACTTTGCCTAAAATATTAGATTGTTTAGAAAATGAAACTAACGAATTAATAATGGACAATGAGACAATTCAAAAAGCAAGAAAATCTGTAGAGAGAATGGCAGAAATAGGCAGATAAAATCTGTGTCTAAAATTCAATTAAGTAAAAATTTTATTAAATCCTCATGTAGATTAGCTTTGAATGAGGACCTATATCCATCAGGTGATATTACTTCAGAACTAATTAATAAAAATATTAAAAAGAAAGTTAAAATGATAAGTAACCAAAAAGGTATTTTGGGTGGTATAGAATTTGCAAAAGAAACCTTTAAATTAATTGATAAAAAAATAAAATTTAAAAATATAAAAAAAGATGGATCTCCAATTAAAAAAGGCGAGGTTGTTGCGACTATTGATGGTGACCTAAAAAATATTTTAACTGGCGAGAGAGTAGCATTAAACTTTGTTACTCATATTTCTGGAATAGCAACGAAAACAAATATGTTTGTAAAAAAGGTAGGAAAAAAAACTAAAATATGCTGCACAAGAAAAACGATACCAAATCTCAGAGTAATTCAAAAATATGCTGTTAAATTAGGTGGTGGAACAAATCACAGATTTAATTTAAGTGACGAATACTTAATAAAAGATAATCATATAAGTTCTGAAAAAAATTTTGAAAATTTAATTCAAAGAGCCATTAAAAAGAAAGGAAGAAAAAAAATAACAGTAGAGGTTGATAATTTATCTCAGTTAAAGAGAATATTGGGTCTGAAATTTGATAGAATTCTATTAGATAATATGAGTTCAAAAGATTTAAAAAAAGCAGTCAGAATGTCTAGGAAATTTTATGAGACTGAAGCATCAGGTGGAATTAGCTTAAAGAATGTTAAAAATGTTTCCTCAACTGGTGTAGATAGAATTTCCATAGGATCTTTAACTCACTCAATGAATGCATTAGACTTAAAATTGGAAATATAGAATTTAATTTATTTTTTTAATTGAGCTTGAGCGGCAGCAAGTCTTGCAATAGGTACTCTATAAGGCGAACAGGATACATAATCTAGACCAGCTCGTGCACAAAAGTCGATACTTTTAGGATCGCCTCCGTGTTCACCGCATATACCAAGTTTGATTTTTTTGTTTATTTTTCTGCCTTTTTTTGTAGCCATTTCTATCAAATCGCCAACTCCTTCATCTATAGAAACAAATGGATCAACATTGAAGATTTTATTATCAATATAATCATTTAAAAACTTGCCACTATCATCTCTGCTAATTCCAAAAGTTGTTTGTGTTAAATCATTTGTACCAAAACTAAAGAATTCTGCGTGTCTAGATATGTCATCTGCTTTGATTGCAGCTCTTGGTAGCTCAATCATTGTACCTACTAAAAAATTTAGTTTTGTTTTAGTTTTATTTTCAACTTCTTTTGCAACTCTAATTACTAAATCTTTCATTATTTTTATTTCTGCTTCGGTTGATACCAAAGGTATCATGATCTCTGGAATAATAGATTTTATCTTTAGTTTTTTACATTCAACTAATGCATGAAAAATCGCAGTACACTGCATCTCATATATTTCTGGGAATGATATACCTAATCTACAACCTCTATGACCAAGCATTGGATTTTGTTCATGAAGTTCTGTTATTCTACCCTCTAATTCAGAACTTTTGATGTTTAAAGCATTTGCTACATCGCTAATTTCTTTTTGATTTTTCGGTAAAAATTCATGAAGTGGTGGATCTAATAATCTAACTGTAACAGGTAGACCATTCATAATTTTAAAGATATCAATAAAATCCTTTTTTTGAAAAGGAAGTAGTTTATTTAAAGCACTAGCCCTATCTTCTTTTGATTTTGATAAAATCATTTCTCTTACAGATAAAATTCTCTCTTCATCAAAAAACATATGTTCTGTTCTGCAAAGACCTATTCCTTCAGCTCCAAATTCTCTAGCAGTTTTACTATCAAGAGGTGTTTCAGAATTAGTTCTAATTTTTAGTTTTTTAAATTTGTCAGCCCAGCTCATAAGTTTAGAAAAATCTCCCGAAATTTCGGGTTTAACAGTTTTAACTTCTCCTTTTATAATTCTACCAGTTGATCCATCAATTGTAATTAAATCACCCTCTTTAATTTCATTATTTTTTGTTTTAAAAATTTTATTTTGGTAATCTATTTCTATTTCGCTTGAGCCAGATACACAAGGTCTACCCATTCCTCTTGCAACTACTGCAGCATGGCTGGTCATCCCTCCTCTTGCAGTAAGAATTCCTTTAGCTGCATGCATTCCATTGATATCTTCAGGTGATGTTTCTACTCTTACTAGGATTGTATTTTGCATCATTCCATTTAATCTTTCAGCCTCATCAGATGTAAATACTACTTTTCCACTAGCTGCTCCTGGAGAAGCAGGAAGGCCTTTGGCTATTACTTCTAAATTAGCTGTTTCATCTAAAGTTGGATGAAGCAAAGTATCTAATGAATTTGGTTGTACTCTAAGCACAGCCTCTTTTTTCGTGATGAGTTTTTCTCTTTCCATATCGACAGCAATTTTAACTGATGATTTCGCAGTTCTTTTTCCTGATCTAGTTTGCAACATCCACAACTTATTATTTTCGACTGTGAACTCCACATCCTGCATATCTTTATAATGTTTCTCCAGCTTTATAAGAATATTTTTTAGATTTTTGTAAACTCTAGGCATTGACTCTTCCATTGAAAGAAGTGTTTCTTTTGCGTCTTTTCTAGCTTTCTTAGTTATATGTTGGGGCGTCCTTGTCCCTGCAACAACATCTTCTCCTTGAGCATTTATTAAATATTCGCCATAGATTTCATTGATTCCATTCGATGGATTACGTGTAAACACAACACCTGTCGCACAATCAACACCCATATTACCAAAGACCATGGACTGAACATTTACTGCAGTTCCCCACTCTGAAGGTATATGATTTAACTTTCTGTAAACCTTTGCTCTATTACTCTCCCATGACAAAAAGACTGCACTAATTGCACCTAGTAATTGTTCATCAATATTTTGAGGAAAATTTTTTTTTGTTTTTTCTTTTACAATATTTTTAAAGTCTTTAATCAATCCATCCCAATCATCTTCATCCAAATCAGTGTCTAGCAAAACACCTTTTGTAAGTTTGTAATTTTCAATTAATTCTTCAAAATTATAACTTTCAACACCCATAACAACATTTGCATACATTTGAATAAATCTTCTATAACTATCTTTTGCAAATCTCATATTTGACGTTTTATTTGCTAAAGCAATCACAGTTTTGTCATTTAATCCAAGATTTAAAATAGTATCCATCATTCCTGGCATGGATACTCTCGCGCCAGATCTTACAGATAACAACAAAGGATTTTTCAAATCTCCAAATTTTTTACCAGAATCTTTTTCAATATTTTTTAACTCTCTTTTTATTTCATTTATAATTCTAGGCTTTAATTTCTTTTTATTTTTATAAAATAAATCACAAACTTCAGTAGAAATCGTAAATCCAGGTGGGACAGGTAAACCCATCCTTCCCATTTCTGATAAATTTGCACCTTTGCCTCCTAAAATATTTTTTGGGTTTTTTATTTTTATTGTGTCTTTAGATTTAAAATTAAAAACTAATTTTGGCATTTATGCTTCTATTTTTGAAAAGTTAAAATAATTATCGAAGCTTTTACACAACATTTTTAAAAGTTCTAGTCTGTTTTTTTTAATTAATTCTTCTTGATCATTAACTATTACATTATCAAAAAACTCATTAACCTCTAATTTGGCACTTGAGAGTGTTTTAAGACTTTCATCATAATCCTCGTCTCTACCTATGCTTGAAAAATACTTTCTTATAACATGTATTTTTTTATAGAGATTTTTTTCATAATCATTTTTAAAGAGACCAGGATCGGCAGAACCTATAATTTCTAGTTTTGATTTACTTTCGCTATTTAAAATGTTTGCAGATCTTTTATAAATTGCAATAACATCAAGACCGAAATCTTTTTTAATATTTTTATTCAAATTTAATGATTTATTAAAAATTTTTAGTAAATCATCTATTCCATAAGAATTAGTGGAGCATTCAATAATATCCGACCTAATATTTTTTTCTTTTAAATAATTTTTTAATCTATCTAAAATAAAATCTCCCAATTCATCATTTATCAATTTTGAATCAAAAGAGTAATTTTGTTCTTTGTATAAATTTATTGAATAATTTATTAAATCTCTTAATTTTATTTTTTTTTGATTTTCAATTATTAACCTTAATAAACTAATTGCCATTCTTCTTAAGGCATAAGGATCTTTTGAACTAGTTGGTTTGAGATTAATTCCAAAAAATCCAACTAAAGAGTCTATTTTGTCACTTAACGATAATGCTATACTGTATGGTTTTTTTGGAACTTTACTATCAATGCCACTTGGTAAGTAATGCTCTGAAACAGCTAAACTTATTTCTTCATCAAAACCTTGCTCTCTTGCGAAATATCCACCCATCACGCCTTGTAATTCGGGAAACTCTCCAACTAAATCCGACATCAAATCTACTTTGCAAATTGAGGAAGCAATTTCTATCTTTTCTTTACTTATTAAAAGTTCATCTGATATTATTCCGCTAAGTTTTCTTACTCTTTGTATTTTATCAAAATAACTTCCCAACCCTTTAAAATAATTAATTTGCTTCAATCTAGACACCTGTTTAACTAAATTTTGAGACTTATTTCTATTCCAAAAAAATTCTGCATCTGCCAACCTTGCATCTACAACATTTTGATTTCCTAATTTTACTAATCCCTTTTTGTCCTTGCAATCTGCTACAACTATAAAATTATTTGTTATTTTGTTTTTGCTATCAAATGTAGGAAAATATTTTTGGTGATGCTGCATTGTAGTAATAAGTATTTCTTGGGGAATTTCTAAAAATTTCTTATTAAACTCACATACTAAAATTTTTGGTTTTTCAACAATATTTATTATTTCGTCTATAAGTTTTTCATTCACGTTTATATGAATTTTTTTTTGATTAGTTGCCTTGTTTATTTCCTTAATTATAAATTCTTTCCTTTTATCTTGATCAATTGTTACTCCTTTTTGTTTAAAAAATTTTATATAAGATTTAAAATCATTAAAACTTTTTACTTCATCTTCTAGATCTTTATCTGTAAAAGTTTTATTTGAACTATGTAAATGGTTTAATTTAAATTCAATTATTTTTTTATCAAATAAAGCTAATATTGATTTTAACGGTCTTCCCCAATATAAATCATGATTGCCCCATTTCATTGATTTTTTCCATGAAATTTTTAAAAGTAAACTTGCAATACTTTCTTTTAATAAATCGTATGTTTTTATTTTTTGCGATGGTTTGTTGTAGAAATAGAATATGCCTTTTTCAGTGCTTTTTTTGAAAACTTTTTCTTTACTTATTTTATTGGATTTTAAAAATCCTTCCAAAGCCTTTTCTGGAGCATTTATATTAGGACCTCTAATTTCCTCTGCTTTTTTTATTACATCTTTAGATATCTTATTTATATGAACAATGAGCCTATTTGGAGTCGAATAAGCATTTATTTTACTTTTAACTATAATTTCATTATCCTCAAAAAATTTTTTAAAAATTTGTGATAATTCATTTCTAGCATTGATTTGTAATCTTGAAGGTATTTCTTCACTAAATAATTCAAGGAAAAATTCAGACATTTTAATTTTGTGTTTCTACCCAGATTTTTCCAATTTCTCTTGTCAGATCTCTGATCCTTGCAATATATTCTGCTCTTTGAGCAACACTTATAACTCCTCTAGCATCTAAAATATTGAACACATGACTTGATTTTAAACATTGATCATATGCTGGAAGAGAAATTTTCTTTTCAATTAATGATTTTGCTTCTTCTTCTAGCATATCAAAAATTTTAAATAATTTATCTGTGTTTGCATACTCAAAATTATAGGCTGAAAATTCTTTTTCAGCTTGATGAAAAACATCTTTGTATAAAACTCCCTCATCATTCCAAATTAAATCAAAAACATTTTTTTTACCTTGAATAAACATACATAATCTCTCTAAACCATAAGTAATTTCAACAGATATTGGATTGCATTCCATACCTGCCATTTGTTGAAAATAAGTAAATTGAGTAACTTCCATACCATCACACCATACTTCCCATCCAAGACCAGCAGCACCTAAGGTTGGACTTTCCCAATCATCCTCTACAAATCTGATATCGTGCTCTTCGTATTTTATACCTACTGATGAAAGGCTATTAAGATACATTTTTTTAATATCTTTTGGTGAAGGTTTTATTAAAACTTGAAATTGATAATAGTGTTGCAAACGATTAGGATTTTCTCCATACCTTCCATCTGTTGGTCTTCTTGATGGTTGAACGTAAGCTGTTTTCCATGGTTCAGAACCTAATGATCTTAGAGTTGTTGCTGGGTGAAATGTTCCTGCTCCAACTTCTAAATCATAAGGTTGTAAAATAACGCAACCTTTTTTTGACCAGTACTTTTGAAGATTTAAAATTGTATCCTGAAAAGAAATAAATGATTTTGGATTTTTTGTTTTTTTTTTAGAAACCATATTTTTGCCAAATAGATCTTTCTTCTAAAACACTTATCAACTTATCCGCATGGTCTTCGGAAGACGAAAGTTTTTTGGCAAGCCATCCTTTAGACTTTTCAAATTTTTTAATTTCAACATCTTCACCAAATTTTTCTCTCAATATCTGTTCTGCATTCCCTATTCCATCTATCAAACCAAGTTTTAAAGATGTTTTACCAGACCAAAATTCTCCAGAAAAAAGTTCAACATCAGTTTTGTTTAATTTTGTTGATCTACTTTCCTCTACAACATTAATAAATTCTTGGTGAAGTTCCAGTTGAATATTTTTTAATCTTTGAATATCCTCTTCTTTCTCATCTAAAAAAGGGTCTAGAGTACTTTTATTTTTTCCAGCTGTGTAAACCCTTCTTTGAACACCTATTTTTTGAATTAAATCTTTAAAACCAAAAGAAGAATAAATTACTCCTATTGATCCGATTATAGAACTTGCATTAGCATAAATCTCATCACCTGCGCATGCAATTAGATAGCCTCCAGATGCAGCAACATCTTCAGCAAAAACTATTACTTTTTTTCTGTTTTTCTTAGACTGTTCTCTAATAAATTTATATATTAGATGTGATTGAACGGGTGAACCACCTGGTGAATTAATTGAAATTGCAACAGCCTCTGCTTTTTTTACTGAAAAAGCTTTTTTTATCATTTCTTCTTGAGAGGAATATTCTATTCCTTGTTTAAACTTTCCAACATTTCCTATGACGCCAGTAAGTCTTAAATGACTAACAATTTTTTTTTTTTTAAAAAATGAAAACATACAAATGATTATAAAAATTTTACTTAATTATAAAGCTACTTATAGTTGAAGAATTAGGTGCGTCAATTGATAAGTATATTAATAAACTTAATGTAATATTTTGAATTTATGGGTTCAGTAGTTCAATTAAAAAAGCAAATAACTAATGCGTATACAGATTTAGTAAATTCTGTTGATGAAAAACTGAGTTTAGTTGAAGACAAAATTTCTAATAAATTAGATAGTAAAGTTGAGCTTGTTAAAGAAATGACAGCTTACCACATGACTAGTGGAGGTAAAAGATTAAGAGCATTGCTTACTTTGGAGTGTGCTAAATTGTGTGGATATACAAAAGGTAGTAGAGATGTGAACCTAGCTGCATGTGTTGAACTCATACACGCAGCAACTCTTATGCATGATGATGTAATTGACAGTGCAGATTTAAGAAGAGGTAAAAAAACTACAAATAAAATTTGGGGAAATCAGTCATCAATTCTTGTTGGGGACTATTTATTAAGTAGATGTTTTGAAATGATGGTTGAAGATGGAAGTATTGAAGTATTAAAACTTTTATCTTCTACATCATCAACTATTGCTCAAGGAGAAGTTTTGCAATTACAACATAAAGGTGATTCTGAAATGTTAGAAGATACATATTTGAATATAATTTCTTCTAAAACTGCAGCTTTATTTTCAGCATCTTCAAAAGTTGGGTCGATAATTACTGATAAAGACAATAAATTTAAAGATGCACTAGAATTCTATGGAAAGAACCTTGGATTAACATTTCAGATTGCAGATGACACACTTGACTATAACTCAGAATTAAAAATGTTTGGTAAAGAGATAGGGAAAGATTTCTTTGAGGGCAAGGTTACTCTCCCGATTATTCTATTACATCAAAAATTATCTTCAGATGAAAAATTAGTTTTAAAAAAAATATTTGAACAAAATATCAGATCTAAAGAACAATTTGGCTATGTGCTTACATTGGTAAAAAAATATAATATAATTAATGAGTGTTACAAAAAAGCCGAGCACTATATAAGTTTAGCATCAAATTCATTAAGTATATTTCAAGATTGTGAAGAAAAAACTATACTCAAAAATTTAACTTCATTTAGTATTAATAGAAAATTTTAAGGTGATAAGAGAATTTTTTTCCAATCATTATTTTCTTTAATATATTTTAATCTTTCGTGAATTCTATTTTCACCATCTAACCAAAATTCAATTTCGTGGTGTTTTAACCTCCATCCTGACCAATGATCAGGTCTTGGAACATTACTTTCATCTTTATAGAGATCTTTAAATTTTTTTATAGATTGGTTTAGCTCTTCTCTATCTTTTAAAATTGAACTCTGATTTGATGCCCATGCACCAATTCTACTTCCGTAACTTCTGGACTTATAATAATTATCTGCTTCTTCATCAGAAACTTTTTCAGCAGTACCAACTATTCGAATTTGTCTGAGTAAACTTTTCCAATGAAAGCACATCGAAATGTTTGGATTCTGCTTTATAGAGTTTCCCTTATTACTATTAAAGTTAGTGTAAAAAACAAATCCATCCTCTCCATAATCTTTGAGCAATACCATTCTTACATTCGGATAACCTTTTTCGTTAATAGTGCCTAGAGCTAATGCATTTGGATCATTTATTTCTGTTTTCTTTGCCTCGTTGTACCATTCAGTGAATAATAGTATTGGATTATCGAGATCTAGAAAGCATTTATCTAACCCTAAAGAATTTTTTTCGTTCATAATTTAACCAAAATAATTTATATAATAATATAATGTCTTTTAATACATTTGGAAAATTTTTTCGATTTACTACTTGGGGTGAGTCTCACGGTCCAGCAATAGGATGTGTTGTTGATGGTTGTCCTCCGAATATTAAGCTTAATATCAGAGACATTCAGTTAGAATTAAATAAAAGAAAGCCTGGTCAGTCAAAATTCACAACCCAAAGAAAAGAGGATGATAAAGTAGAAATTTTATCAGGAACATTTGAGGGCAGAACAACTGGTACACCTATCTCAATGATTATCTTCAATAAAGATATGCGTTCTAGGGATTATAAAAATATTAAAGATAAATTTAGACCTGGTCATGCTGATTATACATATTTTAAAAAGTATGGAATTAGAGATTATAGAGGTGGAGGCAGACAATCAGCAAGAGAGACTGCTTCAAGAGTGGCAGCAGGGGCAATAGCAAAACAAGTTTTGCAAAATATTATTGGGAAAAAGTACAGTGTAATTGGAGCCGTAACACAATTAGGAATACTAGGATGTGACACAGAAAAATGGAATGACAGTTTCATCACAAAAAACCCTTTATTTTGTCCTGATAAAACAGTTTTAAAATTATGGGAAAAATATTTACTTGGGATAAGAAAAGCTGGCTCATCATGTGGGGCTATTATTGAAGTAAGAGCAAGAGGTGTTCCTGTCGGATTAGGAGCTCCAATTTATTCAAAATTAGATATGGATTTAGCATCAGCAATGATGAGTATTAACGCAGTGAAAGGGGTAAATATAGGATCAGGAATGAACTCTGCTCAACTTTCTGGTGAACAAAATTCTGATGAAATGTCCCAAACAGGAAAGAAAACAAAATTTAAATCGAATAATGCTGGAGGAATTCTTGGAGGTATATCTAGTGGTCAAGAAATTATAGTTTCTTTTGCAGTAAAACCAACTTCATCAATTCTTTCTCAAAGAAAAACAATTAATAAATTTGGAAAAAATACTTCAATTTCAGTCACAGGGAGACATGATCCATGTGTAGGTATTAGAGCAGTGCCTATTGGCGAAGCTATGATGCATTGTGTAATTCTTGATCACTACTTAATGAATAAAGCTCAATGTGGCAATTAATTAGTTTTTTTAATTAAAACTTTAGAATTTAGAGTTTCTAAAACCTTCGCTTCAATAGATTTAGCATCTAGACCTGCTTCTTTATACATTTCTTCTGGTTTATCTTGGTCTAAAAATTTATCAGGCAAAATCATTGATCTAAATTTTATATTATTATCTAATAAATTCTTTTCATTTAAGAAATGATTTACATGAGCTCCAAAACCTCCTATAGAGCCTTCTTCCAAGGTAATTACCACTTCATGATTTGTTGCAACTTGCCACATAAGATTTTCATCCAGAGGTTTTGCAAATCTAGCATCTATAATTGTTG
The DNA here is from genome assembly GCA_902564385.1 of uncultured Pelagibacteraceae bacterium. GTDB lineage: Bacteria > Pseudomonadota > Alphaproteobacteria > Pelagibacterales > Pelagibacteraceae > Pelagibacter. The sequence goes on along the minus strand of CACFAT010000006.1, from coordinate 57,646 downwards.
GATTAATTCCCATTTTTTTTAAACCTTCTTCAGCCAATAAACATTCTTTTAATCTGTTACCAAAACTTACTAAGGCAACTTTTTTACCTTCTCTTATAACTCTACCTTTTCCAATATCTATTTTTTCGTTGATATCAGGTAATTCTAAACCTACTCCATTTCCTCTTGGATATCTAAATGCACATGGATGATTATTAATATCTACTGACGTATTGACCATTCTTACCAATTCTGCTTCATCACTTGCTGCCATAACAATAAAATTAGGTAAAGTTGATAAATATGTAATATCAAAAGCACCTGCATGAGTGGCTCCATCGGCGCCAACTAAACCAGCTCTATCAATTGCAAATCTTACTGGTAAACTTTGAATTGCAACGTCATGGACTACCTGATCATAAGCTCTTTGTAAAAATGTTGAATAAATTGCTGCATAAGGCTTATAACCCTCTGTTGCTAAACCTGCAGCAAAAGTAACAGCATGTTGTTCAGCAATGCCAACATCAAAAGTTCTGTCCGGGAAAACTTTACTAAATGCGTCCATTCCTGTCCCAGATGGCATAGCAGCAGTTATACCTACAATTTTACTATCTTTCTTTGCATGCTCTATTAATGTATTTGCAAATACCTTTGTAAAAGCAGGAGTCTTAGTTGTTGATTTTTGTTGAACTCCAGTTTGAACATCAAATTTTGTAACTCCATGATACTTATCATCAGATTTTTCAGCAAAACTATATCCTTTCCCTTTTTGAGTTTTTATATGAATTAGTATTGGACCATTATGATTGCTTTCTTTTGCATTTTTTAAAATTGGCAATAGTACATCTAAATCATGACCATCAATTGGACCAACATAATAAAAACCTAATGAATTAAATAATGTACCACCTGTGACAGCCGATCTCAAAAAATCTTCAGCCTTTCCTGCCTTTTTGCTAAATCTTTTTGAAAATGATGAAATAATCATTTTAACTGTTTCTCTGAAACTAAAATAAATCTTACCTGAAAAAATTTTAGCAAGATAAGATTTCATTGCGCCAACTGGTTTTGCAATTGACATATCATTGTCATTCAAAATTACGATCATTTTTGTTTTTGAGTCTCCAGCATTATTCATAGCTTCATATGCCATTCCTGCGCTCATGGCACCGTCACCAATAACTGCTATAACCTGATCTGATTTATTTGATAATTTATTTGCTGTTGCAATACCAAATCCAGCAGAAATAGAAGTGGAACTATGAGCTGCACCAAAAGGGTCAAATTCACTTTCCGATCGCTTTGTAAAACCAGATAATCCACTTCCTTGCCGTAAAGTTCGTATTTTATCTTTTCTTCCAGTTAAAATTTTATGAGGGTATGATTGATGTCCAACATCCCATATCAATTTGTCCTTAGGTGTGTCAAAAACATGATGAAGTGCTACTGTTAATTCTACAACACCTAAGCCCGCACCTAGATGACCACCTGTTTTTGAAACAGCATCAATCATTTCGCTTCTTACTTCTTCTGATAGAACTTTTAATTCTTCATTATTGAGTTTTTTTATATCTGAAGGAAAATTAATATTATTTAAATATTTATAATTCTGCATTTATTTATTTCTACTTAATATAAATTCAATTGTCTCTTTTAAATCACTAGCATTATTTCCATAGCTAACTAAACTATTAAATATTTCTTTTTTTAGTTTTGACGCATATTTAATAGCATTTTTATATCCTAGTAAACTTATTAATGTTGCTTTTCCTCTTTTTGAATCTTTATTTGTTTTTTTTCCTGCAGTTTTTGATGTACTGCTATAATCAATTAAATCATCAGCAATTTGAAAAAGCAAACCAATTTTTTCACCAATAATTGAGAATTTTTTTATTTGATCTTTTTTATTTGTCAAAATAACTGGAGACAAACAGCTGAATGAAAATAATTTTCCAGTCTTTTTAATCTCCATATCTATAACTTTTTGTTTAGAAACTTTTTTTCTTTCATAATTTAAATCCAAAAATTGACCTCCAGCTATTCCTTGGTGACCTGATGATTGAGATATTAAATTTATCAGGGATATTTTTTTATTGTTATTTATGTTGAACTTTGGATCAGATAAAATTTCAAAAGCTAATGTCAAAAGGGAGTTTCCAGCTAAAACGGCTGTTGATTCTCCAAATTTTTTGTGTGTTGTTAGTTTACCTCTTCTAATATCATCATCATCCATACACGGTAAATCGTCATGTATTAACGAATAAGCGTGTATACATTCAACAGCTGAACTTAAATATAAAAGATATTTTTTTTCGACATTAAAAATTTTTCCAACATCAAAAATAAGCTTAGATCTTATTTTTTTTCCTCCAGGAAATAAACCATACTTGATAGGTATAATTAGATTTGTTTTTTTTTGTTTTGCTAAGTAATTTTTTAAAAATTTATTTACTTCATTAACAGTTTTAACTAATTTTTTTTTCATTTTTTTTTGAGGTTAATTCTTCAATTTTTAGCTTGGTACTTTCGGATATATTTTTTGAATCCTTTTGAAATTTTTTCTCTATTAAATTATTTAACTTTATTAAATATTGATAATCATCAATAGATTCTTCCAAATTTTTTTTACTTTCTAATTCTTGTATTAAACGATCTGCTATATCTGTGAGTTCACTCAAAGATTTTGACTCAATATCATCTGGCAAAATTTTTTCATTCATATAATAATTTGTAATATTATATGAAAATTAATGATTCAAATATTAAAAAAGCAGTAAAATATTTAAATAATCACGAATGTATTGGAATACCTACGGAAACTGTCTATGGATTAGCTGCTAATGCATATTCTGATAAAGCTACCAAAAGAATATTTAAATTAAAAGGAAGACCTGCCGATAACCCCTTAATTGTTCATTACTATAATATTAAAGATTTGGAGAAAGATTGTAAGACTAATACTTTGTTTTATAAACTTTATAATTCATTATGCCCTGGTCCAATTACATTTATATTAAAACTAAAAAATGAAAGCAAAATTTCAAAAAACGTTACTAATAACAAAAAAACGTTAGGTGTGAGATTTCCAAGTCATCGAACCGCTAGAAGGTTATTAAAATCTTTAAAATATCCTTTAGCAGCGCCAAGCGCAAATATCTCTGAAGGGATAAGTCCAGTAACAAAAGATGATGTATATGATGAATTTGGAGAAAAAATTAAATTTATTCTAGAAGGCGGAAGATCAAAAATTGGTGTTGAATCTACTATCATAAGTTTAGTAAAAAAACCCCAAATCTTAAGATTGGGTGGTTTAAATATTTCTATATTAAATAAAAAATTAAAAACAAATTTAAAAACTAAATTGTATGCTAAAAGTAACATAAGTTCTCCAGGGAGAAAAAAAATTCATTATTCACCAGGTATACCTATTAGATTAAACGCAGTTAAAATAAAAAAAGATGAGGCTTTTATCCTAATTAAGAAGAGAGAAGAAAATAATAAGAATTATTTTTACTTAAGTAAGACAAATAATCTAATGGAGAGTGTTAAAAATTTATATAAAACATTAAGAAAAATTAAGAAGTTAGGTTACAAAAAAATAGCTGTACAAAGAATACCAAACCAAAACTTTGGATTAGTGATTAACGATAGACTTTTTAGAGCATCAAAAAAATGAAAAATTTAGTGGAAGTTAAAAATATAAAAAAAAATTACGGAAAGAATGAAGCTGTCAAAGGTATAAGTTTTAAAATAAAAGAAGACGAAATTATAGGTCTATTAGGTCCAAATGGCTCAGGCAAAACCACAACGATAGGCATGTTATTGGGACTTTTAAAACCAACTAGTGGAGAAATTTTAATAAACGGTCAAAAATTGGAAGGGAATAGAATTGAAATCTTGGAACAGATTAACTTCATATCTCCATATATTGAATTACCAAAAAAACTTACAGTTAAACAAAATCTAACTGTTTATGGAAAATTATACAAAATAAATCATATTAATGAGAGGATCGAATTTTTATCAGAAAAATTAAGATTAGAAGATTTGCTTAATAGCATTACAGGTGAATTATCATCTGGACAAAAAAATAGAGTAAGTTTGGCAAAAGCATTAATCAACGAACCAAAAGTATTGCTATTAGATGAGCCAACTGCATCATTAGATCCGGAAGTAGGTGATTTTGTTAGATCTTTTTTGGAAGATTATAAAAAAGAAAAAAAAATATCTATACTTCTTGCCTCTCATAATATGAATGAAGTCACTAGGCTTTGTAAATCAATTCTAATGATGAAGGATGGGATTATTATCGATGAAGGAAATCCAAAAGAATTAATTAATAAACATGGCAGAAAAAACCTAGAGGAAGTTTTTTTAAAATTATCAAGGAGCAAAAATGAGCTTAACTAGAATGTATGGTCTTTTTTTAAGACATTTTTATTTAATTACCAGATCTTTCCCAAGAGTTTTAGATCTTGTTTATTGGCCAACTATTCAAATTACTTTATGGGGATTTATCTCAAATTTTTTTGCTACACATACAACATATTATAATAATGCGGTAGGAGTTATATTAACGTGCGCAATCCTTTATGATTTTCTTTTCAGAACAAGCATTGGATTTAATATGCTATTTCTTGAAGAGATTTGGAGTAGAAACTTTACAAATTTATTTATTGCGCCAATGAAAATTGGTGAAATATTAACTTCACTTGTTGCTACAGCTTTAATTAGAGCTCTTATAGGTTTAATACCAGCAGTGCTTTTAACTTCTCCATTATTCGGTATTTCAATTTTAGATTTAGGAATATTTTTATTCTTTTTATTTTTGAGCCTATATTTATTTGGAATAACACTTGGCATCCTGGTATCTGCTGGTCTATTAAGATATGGACCCTCTTTTGAAAATATAGCATGGTCTACAATGTTTTTATTAGCTCCATTTGGATGCATTTATTATCCAATTGAAATATTGCCAGAGGTGTTCCAGAAGATAGCTTATGTACTACCATTGGTATATATATTTGAAGAAGCAAGAAATATTTTGATTAATCAAACTGTAGATATTCAAAATATCTATTATGCTTTCATGTGGAATGGAGTTTACTTTGTATTATCAATTGCATTATTCTATTATTCTTTCAATGTCGCAAAAAACAAAGGAACGCTTATTAATATGGGCGAATAATGGTGCGCCCGCAAGGAGTCGAACCCTGAACCTCCAGAGCCGAAATCTGGCGCTCTATCCAGTTGAGCTACGAACGCATAATAATTTAATATAATAATTTATGAAAAATATCATCAATTTTATTATTAAAGAGGATGATAATAACAAGAGAGTAGACACAATATTAGCAAATCATGATAAGAGTTTAAGCAGAACTAGAGTAAAAAATTTAATATTAGATAGTAAATTAAAAATTAACGAGAAAATTATACAAGACCCTTCAATTAAAACTAAATTAAATGACAAAATTGAGCTTGAAATTGTTGAACCTAAGAAACAAAGCTTAAAACCTTATAATTTTAGATTAAACATAATTCACGAAGATGAAGATTTAATTGTAATCGACAAACCATCTGGAATTTCAATGCATCCTGGTGCTGGTAATTATGATAATACGATAGTTAATGCGTTAATGAATTATGATAGCAAAAATTTATCTGATATTGGAGATGAACTAAGACCTGGTATAGTTCATAGAATTGATAAAGATACTTCTGGATTAATTGTAATAGCAAAAAATAACTCAACTCATGAAAAATTATCACTTCAATTCTCTGAACATTCTATAACTAGAGTTTATCAAACTTTAATTTGGGGAAAATTAAGGCCTCAAAAAGGAACTATTGAAACATTCATAACCAGAAGCTCGAAAAATAGACAGATGATGGAAGTATCATCAAGCAAAGGTAAAAAGGCAATTACACACTATGAAACATTAGAACTTTTTGAGAATGATAATGTTCCAACTTTTAGTTTTATACAATGCAAATTAGAAACTGGGAGAACTCATCAAATAAGAGTTCATATGTCATACAAAGGAAACAATATTCTTGGAGATAAAAAATATAAAAAAAAATTTAAAAAATTTAAAAACATTGATGAGGATCTTAATATTAAAATTTCCAATCTTGAGAGACAATTTTTACATGCAAAACAGCTAGGTTTTGACCATCCAAGGACAGGGGAAAGATTAGAATTTTCGTCAAATATCCCAAACGAATTAAATGATATCTTAAAAAAACTAAGAAAATTAAGTAAATAAAACGATTGTAAAAAAAAATTTCTCTATTACATAAATACTTCCTATGAGTAATAATACATACAATTTGCCTACTCTTTCAAATGAAGGTGGTTTAGCTGCATATCTAGCTCAGATAAAAAAATTTCCTATGCTAGATGCTGAAGAAGAATATATGCTTGCTAAAAATTGGCAAACTACAGGAAATGTTAAATCAGCTGAAAAACTCGTTACAAGTCATCTTAGACTAGTTGCTAAAATAGCAATGGGGTACAAAGGTTATGGTTTGCCTCTTAATGAAATGATTTCAGAAGGTAACGTAGGTTTAATGCAAGCTGTTAAAAAATTTGAACCAGAAAAAGGTTTTAGACTTGCAACTTATGCGATGTGGTGGATTAAAGCTTCTATTCAAGAATATATTCTTAGATCATGGAGCTTGGTAAAAATTGGAACCACAACAGCTCAGAAGAAGCTTTTTTTCAACTTGAAGAAGTTAAAAAATCAAATTGCGCCTAGAACTGAAGGTGACTTACGTGATGAACACGTGAAAGATATAGCAAACAGATTAGATGTTAGTGAACAAGAAGTTGTATCTATGAATAGAAGGCTTTCAGGAAAAGAGCAGTCATTAAATGCACCAATTGGAGAAGACGGTGATGAATGGCAAGATTGGGTTGTAGATAATGATATGGATCAAGAACTTAAATTTGCTCAAAATGAAGAAATGGAGCAACGAAAAGATCTTCTTCAAGATTCTATTAAAATTTTAAATGAAAGAGAAAAAGAAATTCTTTACTCAAGAAGATTAACAGATGATCCAATAACTCTTGAAGATTTAAGTAAAAAATTTAAAATAAGTAGAGAAAGAATAAGACAAATTGAAAATAAAGCATTTGAAAAACTTCAAAAACATATGCTTAACTCTGCTAAATCAAAAAATCTTCTACCTGCAAATTAATACTGCTATTTTTTAATAGTTAAATGGATCTACTAAAAGAATAGTATCTTTTCTCTCTGGGCTTGTTGAAATACTGGATATTTTTGTCTCAATAAACTCTTCAATAGCTTTTACATAAATTTTTGCATTATTAGGTAAATCGTCAAATTTTTTAATACCTTGGGTTTTAGATTTCCAGCCTTTGAATGTTTTATATACTGGTTTGACATTTAATTGATCTTCAACAGCAGCAGGGAAATAATCTATTTCTTTGCCATTTAGTTCGTAAGCTACGCAAAGATTTATTTCATCAAGTTCATCTAATACATCTAATTTAGTTAATGCTATTCCATCAATACCTGAAATCTTTATTGTTTGTCTTACTAGAACTCCATCAAACCAGCCGCATCTTCTTTTTCTGCTAGTTACAGTTCCAAATTCATGTCCCTTTTCACCTAAATGATTACCAATATCATCTGTTAACTCTGTTGGAAAAGGTCCTTCACCTACCCTTGTTGTATATGCTTTTGTAATTCCTAAAACATAGTTTATTGAGTTTGGACCACATCCTGATCCTGTTGCTGCTGAAGCTGCTACTGTGTTGGACGAAGTTACATATGGATATGTTCCGTGATCAACATCAAGCAATATTCCTTGGGCTCCCTCAAATAATATTTTTTTATTTTCAGATTTAAATTCGTCTATCTTTCTCCAAACAGGTGCTGAATATTTTAAAATATTTGGGGCAATTTTTAATAAGTCCTCAACAAGTTTATCTTTTTCATATATTGGTTTACCTAATCCTTTTCGGATGGCGTTATGGTGTTCAAGTACTAATGATAATCGATTTTCAAGATTTTGTTTTGATGCAAGGTCCATTACTCGTATAGATCTTCTACCTACTTTATCTTCATATGCTGGACCAATACCTCTTCTGGTAGTTCCAATTTTCGATTTACCTGCAGAGTCTTCTCTTATTTCATCCATCTCTCTATGAAATGGTAAAATTAATGTAGCGGTCTCTGATAATATGAGATTATTTTCATTAATTTCCACACCTTTAGATTTAGCTTCTTCAATTTCATCTAAAAGCGCCCAAGGATCTATAACAACTCCATTTCCTATAATTGAAATTTTATTTTTTCTTACAATTCCTGATGGCAATAATCTTAATTTATAAGTAACACCATCTATGACCAAGGTATGACCAGCATTATGTCCCCCTTGGAATCTTACGACAACATCTGCTTCACTGGATAACCAATCAACTATTTTCCCTTTTCCTTCGTCTCCCCACTGCGATCCAACGACAACTACATTATTCATCTAAATTTCTTTTCTACTATAAAACTATTTAAATGGTTAATTGGTCCATTTCCTTTTCCAAAGTTCGGTCTTGTCCTAATGGCATTGTTTACATATCTAATACCTAACTCACAAGATTTCTTTAGAGTTTTTCCACATCCATAATATGTTGCAATTGCAGTTGATAATGTACATCCGGTTCCATGTGTATTTTTTGTTTTAATTTTTTTATTTGTAAATATTACAGTCTCTTTTTTATTTACAAAAATATCTTTCAAAGTTTTAGAACTTAAATGACCACCTTTAATTAAAACATTCTTAGCACCTAAAGCTAATAATATTTTAGCAGCATTTTTCATGTCCAGTTCAGAATTAATTTTGATTTTAGTTAGTATTTCTGCTTCAGGAATATTTGGTGTTATTAAATCAACTTTTTTAATTAGTTTTTTTTTCAAAACTAAAATAGCTTTATTATCAATAAGCTTGGTTCCACCTTTGGCCACCATAACAGGATCTAATATTATTTTTTTTAAATTTGATTTTTTTATTGATTTTAAAACTGAGTTTATAACTTTAGTAGAATGCAGCATTCCTATTTTTACTGAGTCTGGCTTAATATCTTTTGACGTAAATTCGATTTGATTGGAAATTTCCTTAATAGGCATTGGTATTATAGACTTAACACCCGTAGTATTCTGAGCAGTAACAGCAGTAATTGCTGTCATAGCAAAAGAACCAAGTGAAGTAACTGATTTAATATCTGCTTGAATGCCTGCTCCTCCAGAGGAGTCTGATCCTGCAATAATTAATATTTTAGATTTGATTTTCAATTTACTGAATAGATTTTTTAATTATATTAACACACAGTTTATTTAAATTTGAATCCTCTGACTCGCTCATAATTCTTATTTTTGGTTCAGTGCCAGATTTTCTAACTAAAATTCTACCTCTGTTTTTAATTATTTTATTTGCTTCGTTAATTGCTTTTTTGCATTTTGGAGTATTAATTATTGATTTATCTTTAACTTCTATATTTTCCAATATTTGAGGAGTGGGTTTAAATTTATTAAAAAGATCACTAGCTTTCTTTCTTTTTCTTAATGAAAAAAGGATTTCTAAGGCAACCAGTAATCCATCTCCTGTGGTTGCAAACTTCCCAAGAATTATATGACCCGATTGTTCTCCACCTAAATTAAATTTATTTTTTTTCATTTTTTCTTTTACATATCTATCTCCCACATCTGACCTTAAAAATTTAATTCCATTGTTTTTAAAAAAATTTTCTAAGCCATAATTTGACATTAATGTACCAACAACGCCTCCCTTTAAAATCTTTTTTCTTTTCCACCTCTCACCCAACATTGCTAGAATTTTATCACCATCTATAATTTTTCCTTTTTCATCACATATAATTATCCTGTCTGCATCACCATCTAACGAAATACCCATATGAGCTTTATTTTTTTTTGTCATTTGACAAATTTTACTTGGGTAAGTAGATCCTGATTTAAGATTTATATTTAATCCATTTGGAGAAGTGCCCGTGCTGAATACTTTAGCCCCTAGTGATTTAAATAATTGAGGACCAGCTTTATAACCAGCTCCGTTAGCGCAATCTAAAGCAATTTTTATTCCTTTTAAACTAAAAGAGGATGGGAAATTTTGTTTTAATATTTTTATATAACTTTCATTAGCATCTTCTAATCTTTTAACTCTACCCAACGCAATTGGTTTTGAAAGATTTTTAGTTATCTTTGAATCAATTAACTTTTCAATTTTTTTTTCGATTTTGTCAGAGAGTTTAAGTCCATCAGGTCCAAATAACTTTAATCCATTATCGTGATATGGATTATGTGATGCAGTAATCATTATACCCATATTTGCCTTCATTTTTTTGGTTAGCATTGCTAGACCATTTGTTGGTAGCGGTCCCAAAGTATAAATATGCATACCTGCTGATGCCAATCCGGATACTAGAGCTGGTTCAAGCGTATATCCTGATAATCTAGTGTCTTTTGCAATAATTGCTGTTTGTTTACTTTTTTTTAAATTTTTAAAATATGTTCCAGCGGCTAAGCCAAATTTAAAAAACATTTCTCCATTTATTTTGGATCCATTTACCTTTCCTCTGATTCCATCTGTTCCAAAATATTTTTTAATCATTTTCTAATTTTGTAATTCTTTAAATACTTTAAATGCTTGATTAATTTCTTTAATATCATGAACCCTGAGAATTTGAATCCCTTGAAGGTATGCTTGAATACATGAAGATACAGTTCCGCCAATCCTTTCTTTAGTATCATTTTCTCTTGAAATATCCTTAATAAATCTTTTTCTAGACAAGCCCAACATTACAGGAAGGCCTAATGAATGAAAAATAGAAATATTCTTTAGAAGAGTAATATTATGTTTCAAATTTTTTCCAAATCCGATACCTGGATCTAATATAATGTTATTATGCTTAATACCTTCGTTTCTTAAGTATTTTAATTTATTTTCAAAGAAATCATAAATATCAAGCAATACATTATTGTACGATGGTTTTAATTGCATATTTTTTGGTGTTCCTTTCATGTGATGAATAACAAAAGGTTTTTTCGTTTTTTTTAAATAATTTATAGTCTCAGGATCATAACTTAGTCCAGACACATCATTTATAAGATCTACTTTTATTTTGGAAGCTTTATCCATAACAAAACTTTTTCTAGTATCTAATGAAACAAAACTTTTTTTATTTTTTAAAATTTTTAAGATAAACTTTATTCTATCCCATTCTTTTCTAGGATTAATATCTTTTGCACCTGGTCTTGTAGACTCTCCACCAACGTCTATTATCTTTGCGCCATTTGATAATAAGTTATTTACATGTTTTAACGCTAAATTTTTTTTATTATATTTGCCTCCATCTGAGAAACTATCTGGAGTTAAATTAACTATGCCCATTAAAATAGGGTTATCCGATAAATTTATTTGTTTAAAAATTTTCTTTTTTTTTATATTTTTTAAATCTCTATTAACTTTTTTTTTTAATTTAGTTGAAAGTTTACTAATATCTTTAATATTGATAATTTTGTTTTTTTTTCTGTCAATGATTTCTAATTTATCAAAAGAAATATGTTTGTAGCCATTGAGAGGAATAGATTTTTTTTTTTTAATGTATGTTTTTGATGTTGTTCCGTAATAAAAATTACACGCTCTAGTGTAATATTTATTCATTAACGCTTAGTGCACTATCTTTGGTTTTAGGCCCATTGAACCAAGTGCTGAGCTTTGATCATCATCTTCAACTTTTAGATCTTCTTTATTTTTAGGATAAATATTTTTATTAATTAAATCCTCAATTTCTGCACCTGTTAAAGTTTCGTAAGTAAGCAAAGCTTTTGCTAGTTTATGCAAATCATCAATTTTTTCAGTTAATACTTTTCTTGCTCTCTCGTAACCCATATCAACAAATTTTCTAATTTCGCTATCAACTTTTCTTGCAGTTTCCTCTGACATATTTTGCTGCCTTGCAACAGATCTTCCTAAAAATACTTCTTCTTCGTTTTCACCATAAGCAACTGGCCCCATTTCTTTACTTAACCCAGCTCTCATAACCATGGCACGTGCTCTTTTAGTTGCCTGTTCAATATCGCTTGCTGCTCCAGTAGTTACTTTGTCATCTCCAAAAATTATTTCTTCCGCAACTCTTCCGCCCATTGCTATGGCCATTTGTGCATGAAGTTGTTCTCTTGTTTGAGAAACTTCATCCCTTTCAGGTAATTGCATAACCATTCCCAGGGCTCTTCCTCTTGGTATTATTGTTGCTTTATGTATAGGATAAGCTGCTTTTTCATTTATTGTTACAATTGCATGTCCAGCCTCATGGTAAGCAGTTAATTTTTTCTCTTCCTCTGACATTACCATAGATCTTCTTTCAGACCCCATCATTACTTTATCTTTAGCTTCTTCAAATTCTTGATACGTCACAATTCTTTTGTTTTTTCTTGCAGCTAGCAAAGCTGCCTCGTTTACAAGATTTGCTAAATCTGCACCAGAAAATCCAGGTGTTCCTCTAGCTACTGTTCTTAGATTAACATCAGGTGCCATTGATATTTTCTTTGCATGTACTTTTAAAATTTTCTCTCTACCGATTAGATCTGGATTGGAAACAACAACCTGTCTGTCAAATCTTCCTGGTCTTAAAAGAGCTGGATCTAATACATCTGGTCTATTAGTTGCAGCAATAATAATTACACCTTCATTAGTATCAAAACCATCCATCTCAACTAATAACTGATTAAGAGTTTGCTCTCTTTCATCATTTCCTCCACCAAGACCTGCTCCTCTGCTTCTTCCTACTGCATCAATCTCATCAATGAATATTATACAAGGAGAATGTTTTTTTCCTTGCTCAAACATATCTCTTACTCTTGAAGCTCCAACACCAACAAACATTTCAACGAAATCTGATCCAGATATTGTGAAAAATGGAACACCTGCTTCTCCAGCAATTGCTCTAGCTAATAATGTTTTACCAGTTCCAGGAGGACCAACTAATAAGCAGCCTCTTGGTATTTTACCACCTAGTCTACTAAACTTTCTAGGATCTTTTAAAAATTCAACAACTTCCTCAACTTCTTCTTTTGCTTCTTCTACACCTGCAACATCGTTAAAAGTAACTTTGCCTTTTACCTCATTCATCATTTTGGCTTTCGATCTTCCAAATCCCATTGCACCACCTTTTCCACCTTGCATCTGTCTCATAAAAAAGATCCAAACAGCAATTAATAAAAGCATTGGAAACCAAGAAAGAAGTATTCCTAATAATGAAGGCATTTTTTCCTCTAATGGACTTGCTGAAATGCTTACACCTTTATCGCTTAGTTTCTGGATTAAGTTCGGGTCTTCAGGAGCATAAGTAATGAATTGATTTCCATTTGATAACACTCCTTTTATATTTTTTCCTTGTATCTCTACTTTGACTACTCTTCCATTATCGACTTCGGTTAAAAATTCTGAGAAAATAATTTTATTTTTTTGAGAAATCGAACCTTGTGGGTTCTTAAACATATTATAAAGACCAATCGTTAAAATAACGATTATTCCCCACATGGCTAAATTTTTAAAATTCATAGAGCATTAAATTAAGAATTATTAGTAAATTAACAAGTGTCAATTTGATCATTTAACAAAAAAATTATCATTTTTCTGGGTAAATAATCACCGAATCTTGAATTTTTTCGATAATACATCCAGAAAGTGTCAATTTCACGTTTTTGTTTGAAAACTTTATAGAATCTATAAGACTATTCACCTTTTTGCCTCTTGGGTAGTTTTTTTTCCAACTAATGCGTTTAATTACTTGTATAATACTTCTCAAAATAATTTCCTCAGGATTGTTAAAAAAAGATTGGTTTAATATTATTTTTTTATCTTTCTCAAAATACTTTGAGTTTTCTAAAATATTTTTATCAACATAAAATTCGATTACTTGATCACTTTTTGACAAATTTTTTAAAGTTAAATAGAATTTATTAAATTTTAGACCTTCTTTATCTAAATTTGTTAGAAGTTTTCTAATTCTACTTCTTAAAAATTTATCATCATTATTTGTGGGATCATCTATAAAAAATCCAAAAGTTTTTTTGTTTATTTTAAGTAGATCTTTTTTTGAAGTAGATAGAAATGGTCTAATAACATTAATTCCATTATAAATTGTTACGTTTTTGTCAAAAGAAACAAGTCCTTTTAAACCAGAGCCTCTCAGAAATCTTATAAAAAAATTTTCAATTAGATCATCTTTATGATGGCCTAAAATAAGATAGTCTATTTTTTGTTTATTGCACTCTTCAAAAAATAAATCATATCTTAAGTCTCTTGCATAAGACTGTATATTCTTATTAATTTTAACAATTTTTTTTGAGAGAATTTTACAATTAATTTTAAAGTTTTGTTTAAGTTTATACTTCAAGTTTTTAGCTTCGATTGTAGATTCTTTTCTTAGTTTATGATCTATTATTACAGGGTACAATTTAGTATGATGTTTTAAAGCATAGCACTGAGAGAAAAATAATACAGCTAAGCTGTCAGCGCCACCAGATACCCCAATCATAATCTTTTTATTGGTCAAATCCATAGATGCGAGATTATTTGAAAATAGGCTATATAATTTTCTTACCTGAGGATCTTTTAGTTTTGTTAGGTAAAAATTAAGAGTTTTCTTTGTTACACTCAAACTTTTTCTCTTCATATTTAGCTTTTTGAAGGACTGATTGAGTAGCATTTGGATACTGTTTTTTAACACCAGCAATCATCAAGCAACCCTGATCTTTCTCTCCTATTTGAACTAAAGATACACCAAGCTTCAAAAGGTTAATAGGTGCTTTTTCACTCTTGGGATATTTTTGGTAACCCTCTAAATAAGCAGATGCTGCATCAGTGTATAGCTGTCTTATTCTAAAAGTTTCTGCATACCAATATTGTGCGTTTCCAGAAAGATCATTATCTGGATTTGTATCAACAAATTCTCTGAATGCTCTTTCTGCCATATTATAATCTCCCACTTTTAAAAAGCTAGTTGCGAATTCATATTGTTCTAATGGAGATGCATCAGGTAAAATTTTTTCTTCATTTATAAAATTTTCTGTTAATATTGTTTGAGTGGTTTCGATAGACTGTATTGCTTGTGTCTCATTTGTGTCTGTCATATCTTTATAAGATATTGTACCTAAATCTTGAGGTTGGGATGTACCTGGCATAATTTTTTTGCTAGCTAGATCACTCTCTGGATTTTCATTTGTAATTAAGTTTTCTTGATTGTTATCACTTTTTTGAACGAGGTTAGAATTATTTTCTAAATCTTGAAATCTTAATTGATTATCTGCTTGTGTTTTAGATAATCTTGACGATAATTTATCTACTTTAAAATTAATTTCCTCAAATTTGTTAGTCAGATTTTGAAATTGTTTTTCTATTTCAGACAATTTTAACAAATGTCTTGTCAAGACATCTTCTGTTTCTTTATTTGACAAAGAGGTTTCTGCTCCTGTTTTTTTCTGAAACGATTCTGAATAAACTGCCCTTTCTAAAGTTCTAAGATCTTTTTGAATAATTTCTAAGATTTCTCTCATGTTCAGTTCTTCAGAGGAAGCACTGAATGAAATAAAAAATATAGAGATTATATAAGTTAAAATGTTGGTACGCTTTTTAAACATCTAAATATTTTTTAATTATAATGATGGCAAAAAAAAGACCCTGAAATTATTTATAATAATCTTAGGGTCTTTAAAATATTTCAAATAGCTTTAATTAGCTTTTACGGTTACAGATCTTCTGTTTTTCGACCAAGATAGCGGGTTTGAACCTGAGTCAACAGGTCTTTCTTTACCATAACTTATTACTGAAATTCTGTCTGCAGATATTCCGTAAGTGATTAGATAATCTTTGGCAGCATTTGCTCTTCTTTCTCCTAATGCCAAGTTATATTCTCTTGTTCCTCTTTCATCGGCATGACCTTCGACTACAACATTGATGCTAGAATTCTCTCTTAACCAATTTGCCTGTTTTCTTAATGTGTCTCTTGATTTAGTTGTTAAAATAGACTCGTTTGTTGCAAAAAATACTCTGTCTGGAACACCGTCAGCTAAATATTTAACAGTATCAGTGCCTGTATAAACATCACCTTGCATTTGACCTTCTACTTTTGTAGTGGTTTTTTTCGTTGCACAAGCTGATACGATTAAACTTAATAATATAACTAGAAACGTATTTCTAAATGATTTACTAAAATTCATTAATGCTCCTTAATAATTTATTAGAACTTTTTCACAACTACTTAGATGTTTCAAGCATAAAAATCAACTTAATTTATATTAAAATTAATAAAAAAGGCCTAATTACTGAGTAAAGATGACCAAGATGGGTCGGAGGCGTCAGTCTCTGTTTGAACCTGCCTTTCATTATATCCTGTAAGATCTATAGACCAAAGTTTTGCGCTAAATCCTTCACCTTTATCGTTAGATTTGGTCTCTCTATAAAAAATTAAAACTCTTCCATTTGGAGACCAAGAAGGAGCTTCTTGATAGTAATTTTCAGTCAATAATCTTTCTCCAGAACCATCGGTTCGCATAACGCCGATATAAAATTTTCCTTTATGTAATTTTGTGAACGCAATTAAATCACCTCTTGGAGACCATACAGGCGTACCATACAATCCTTTACCAAATGAAATTCTTTTTACATTTGAACCATCAGATTTCATTACATAGATTTGTTGAAAACCACTTCTGTCAGAATTAAATGTTATAAATCGATTATCAGGAGAGTAAGATGGTGATGTATCAATTGATGGATGATTTGTTATTCTTTCAACAATTCTATTTTCTAAATCCATTGTATAAATATCTGAGTTACCATCTTTAGCAAAACTCATAATAATTTTCTTTCCATCTGGAGAAAATCTTGGAGCAAATGTCATTCCTGGAAAATCACCAACTACTTCCTGCGTACCAGTTTCAATATCTAATAAATATACTCTTGGTAGATTTTTAAAATAAGATAGGTAAGTCACCATCTGACTTGTCGGATTAAATCTAGGAGTTAAAACTAATTCATTTCCTAATGTTAAATATTTTGTGTTAAAACCATCTTGATCCATAATAGCCAACTTCTTGACTCTTGCAGTCTTAGGTCCTTCTTCAGACACATAAATAATTCTGGTATCAAAATATCCCTTTTCTCCAGTTAATCTTTCATAAACTTTATCAGAAATTATATGTCCAACTCTCCTCCAATTGCTTGGAACCGTTGTGAATGCTAAAGCCATCATTTCTCTTCCAGCTAAAATATCCCAGAGTCTAAATTCAACTTTTAATTTTTTGTCCTCAATTGTTACTTTGCCTGTAATTAAAGCTTGAGCTTTAATCAATGCCCAATCCTCAAATCTTGGTTTTAAATGAGCAATATCTGGCTTTTGTAAAAATGCTTCTTTACTAAGAGGATTAAATAAACCTGAAATTTTCAAATTATTTTCTACAACTAATGAAATCTCAGATCCAACATTTTCAATTTTAAGTTCATTAATTGAATTTCTTTTTGAACTATCATCTTGAAACAATGGAGAAACTGCAATTGGTAGCGGATCTAAATTGCCCCTGGTTATATCAATCTCTATTAAAGAATAAGCTTTGGCTGATAATAAAAAAAATATAACAAAAAATAAATTAAATATTCTAATCATTATCCTCCAAGCATATCACGAGCATCAAAATTTAAAATCATATTTTTCCATCTTTCATAACCACTTGTGGGAACTTTTAATGGATTACATAACTGAATAGCTCGTCTTACACTATCTGCTAGTGTTCTAAATTTTTCTTTACCAGGTGTATTCATTTTTACATGATCTAACATTTCAAGTTTTTCAATTGTTCCGTCTGGTTTTAATTGGAGTTTAACTCTAACCAATAAATCTTCACTAAATGGCAAACCTATAGGAACACTCCAGCATGTAAATATTTGCGCCTTTAATGCGTCCTCTTCACTTAGGGTTAATTTTGAATAATCCATAGTTTCATCAGTTGATTGAGAAATCTTATCAACTTCTTTTTTTGTTTCTGCTAAATTTTCTTTTTTTTTATCAATTAAAGCTGCAATTTCATTTAAATCTAATTTTTCTTTCTTTTCAAATTCTGAAACTTGTTTAACTTTTTTTTCATCCAAAATAGGTTTTTTAGTTTGAACTATTTTTTTGATATTTTCGTCATTGATTTCTTTTGAAGGTTTCTGCTTTTTTTCTTCTTTAGGTTGAATTTTTTGTTTATCTTCTTCTGGCATAGGTACGGCGTTTAATTTCTCTTTGTTTAACTTTTCTATTTTATTTTCAATTGTTGGTGTTTTTTTTGATGCGACCTTAGAAATTTCATTTTTTTTTTTATCTGTTTGAACTTCTTTTTTTTCATCTTTTTTTACTTTTTTAGGAGGGGCCTGTTCAGACAAAAGCTTTTCATTTTCTTTTTTTGCCTTCTCAATTATTTTTGATGCTTTTGGTGCGAAAGGAATATTTGTCTTTTCAGCTATTTGAATAAGCTCAACGGAAATAAGAGGTGGAATATCTAGAGGTTTTTTGGCAACAAATGGTAAAGCCAAAATACTCACCATAACAATAGCGACATGAAATCCAGATGAGATTAAAAGACCTCGATACATAATCTCTATCTCTCTTTATTCGGTTCAGATATTAAAGCAACTTTTGTAAATCCCGACCCTGAAAGCATTCCCATAATTTCAAGAACCCTTCCATAGTTAATAGCTTTGTCTCCTCTAACATAAATTCTTGTATCAGTTCTATTATTTGACACTGCCAATATTTTTACAATCAAATTGTTAAACTCAACTTTTGTTTCCTGAATAAAAATTTCACCTTTAGAATTAATTGTTAAGGTTAATGGTTCATTTTCCTCAGGAAGCGTATCAGCAGAAGTTTCTGGCAGATCTACCTGGACTCCAACTGTAAGCAATGGTGCAGTGACCATGAATATAATTAGCAAAACCAACATTACATCAACAAATGGTGTAACATTAATTTCGCTCATTGGATCCTTTTTTGAACTTTTGAGCTTAAATCCCATTTAAATAATTGATAAGAATCTTTTTGAAAAATTTTCTAATTTTTGTGAGTATTTTCTAGAGTCTGAATTAAATTTATTATACGCAATTACAGCAGGAATTGCAGCTAATAATCCAAGTGCAGTTGCAAATAAGGCTTCTGCAATACCTGGGGCAACTATTGCAAGGCTAGTGTTTCTTGAAATTGCAATCGATTGAAATGAATTCATAATTCCCCAAACAGTTCCGAACAATCCTATAAATGGAGCTGTCGACCCAACAGTTGCTAAAAAACTATTATACTTTTCTACTGCTACCATTTGTTTTTCAATATTTACTTCTAAAACACTAGATAGTCTCTCAGATAAATTTGATTTTGATCTAGTTTTCATAACTGTTTGCATAGAACTTTTAAATAATTTTGCCATAGGATCCTCAATATTTGAAGGCAAACTGTTATAAAATGTTTCAGCAGACTTTGATTTCCAGAATTTTTCTTCAAATTCCTCTGCGCTTTTATTAATTTTTCTAAACATTCTTATTTTTTCAAATATTATTGCCCATGAATAAATAGAACTTACAATTAATATTATGATTACTGACTTGACAATTATATCGGCACGTAAAAACAAACTGATTAAAGAAAAATCTGTGTTACTTGCTAAACCTAAACTTTGCGTTGCAATATCTGCTTCCATTCAATCGTTTCCCATTAAAATATGTCATTAATTTGTCTTCAAAAAACTCTAATAGTCTAGTTATCGTCGTTTTCCCTTGTGTTTTCAAAATACTGAGCAATTAAAATAGCATCTGCTTTATTATTATCTTTTTTTCTTGATAACTTATTAGAAATTCTAGGAAACATATCTATTACTTTAGTTCGACTGGCATCTTTTTCAGAATTAATCAAATTAAAATGTTTTTTCCATTTTGCTGGTCTAACATAAAAAATGGGGAGCTCCATTGCAGAACATATGCCCTTAATTACTCCAAATGATTGTCCAAAATTAAACATGCTTGTTACACCTTGTCCTGGCATAGCAGAAACTTGTTCGACTATTACACTCATTTTTTCGTTTTTAAATTTATTTTTTATTAGCATTATTTCATTATAAATTTGCCTACCATTAACTTGTTTTTTATTTTTTTTTCCTTCAGCCATTGTAGGCATGTCGATTACATCAATAACATTCCCACTAGAAAAAAAACAGATGGCACCTGCTATTCCTGGATCAATTCCAACAATTATCATTCAACCTTCAAAGTTAACATTTGTATAAACATTTTGTACATCATCCTCATCCTCAAG
The DNA here is from genome assembly GCA_902564385.1 of uncultured Pelagibacteraceae bacterium. GTDB lineage: Bacteria > Pseudomonadota > Alphaproteobacteria > Pelagibacterales > Pelagibacteraceae > Pelagibacter. The sequence goes on along the minus strand of CACFAT010000006.1, from coordinate 37,284 downwards.
GGTTTCTAAAAATTTTAACATATTTTGATTTTCTTCGCCTTTAAGAGACACTTTATTAATGGGTAGCCACTCAATTTCAGTAGAGAGAAAATTTACAATAACTTTTTCAAATTTTTTTTTTACCTCATATATTTCATCGATATCTGTATGTACTTCATGAAATTCATCACGAGAAATACAATCATTTGCACCCGACTCGATTGCTAATTCAAAAATTTTATCTTGTTCAATTTCGTTTTTGTCTATTTTAATTACACCCAATCTTTGAAAATTATGTGATGCAGAGCCCTGAGTTCCTAAAGAACCGTTATTTTTCGAAAAAATTGTTCTTATATTAGAAGCGGTTCTATTTTTATTATCAGTCAATGCTTCAACTATTACAGCAGATTTGCTTGGTCCAAAACCTTCATACCTAATATTTTCAAAATTTGATTGATCATTGTTAGAAGATTTTTCAATTGCTCTCTCAATATTTTCTTTTGGCATATTCGCTGATCTTGCTGCTTGAATTGCTGATCTTAATCTCGAATTCATATCGGGGTTCTTATCTCCTAGTTTTGCGGCTACCGTGATTTCTCTGGAAAGTTTAGAAAAAATTTTTGATCTTTGTTTGTCAGCTTTGCCTTTTTTATGTTTAATGCCCGCCCAATGTGAATGTCCAGCCATAATTAATTTATATTTTTTAAACTTCCACCAAAAATGAAGCTTTCTATATTTTTTGCTAGTCCATTTCTTACATCGCAATCTACAACTACCCCACTCAGAGATGCTTCTCCATTGGCAGGAAAATGTTTTACAGCTTCTTTTTTTAGAAATCTATTAATTGAATTTTGTGCATTCATACCAATTACCGAGTCATAGTCCCCACACATTCCAGCATCAGTAATATAGCTAGTTCCATTTTTTAGGACTCTTGCATCATTTGTTGGAACGTGCGTATGAGTACCTACAACTAAAGTTGCATATCCATCAAATAGATTACCTATAGCCATTTTTTCACTTGTTATTTCTCCATGAAAATCCACTATTAAAAAATCATAATCTTTTGATTTTTTTTTTTCTGCAATAAATTCAGTAGCAATTTTAAAAACATCATCACATTTTTTCATAAAAACATTTCCCATGAGATTTAACACTCCGACTTTCAGATTTTTTTTTGAATTGAATATGGAAAAACCTTTACCAGGTAAATTTCCACTCATATTTATTGGTCTTAATAATTTTTTTTCATTTTTGATATATTCATAAATTTCTTTTTGATCCCAAACATGGTTGCCTGTTGTAATGACATCTACACCTACATTAAAAAGTTCATTAGCAATATTTTCAGTTAGACCCACACCTTCACTGGCTGCATTTTCACCGTTAACACATACAAAATCTATACTTTTTTTTGAGACTATTTTTGGCAAGTTTTTTTTTACTGATTTAAAGCCTGCGTCTCCAACTATATCACCTAAAAATAAAATCTTCATTTTTATATTAATTTTTCTGTCAAAATTAAATCTAATTTTCTATCAAAATTTTCAACATTAATTTTATTAACTTTTTGATATGAAAAAGCCAGTCCAATTGTTGTAAATTTTTTAATTTGAGAAATTTTTTCTAAATATCTATCATAAAATCCACCACCATAGCCAATTCTGTTCCTGAATTTATCAAAAGCAACTATTGGTACAAATATTATATCTGGGTATACTTTTTTTAATTTTAATGGTTGAGGAATTCCAAACGAGCTTATTGTTAAAGGATCGTTTGGACTCCATTTATAAAAATCCATTTGATGATTTCTTTTTATAATTGGCAACGAAATACTATAACCGTTAGAATAAAATTTTTTTAGTATTTGCAAACAATCAAATTCAGAATTTATTGGAAAATAACCTCCAATAATTTTATTTTTTGATAGATTAATTTTATTAGGAAAACTATTTATAACATTATTGCCTATTTTGATTTCAAAATATTTTTTTTTTCTAATATTAATAATTTTTTTTCTTAGTTTAAATTTTGACACTGATATTTTATGAAACAGAAGTATTTGTGCTATTTTTTTTGACAAAGTCTTCTATTTCTAAAGTTACTTTATCTATTAAATTCTCATAACTTATTTTGTAGTTTTCAATATCACTCTTAAGTTCTTCTTGTGTTGAGCTTAAATTTTTAATTTCATTTTCTTTGTTATCTTTGTACTGATAAACTAAAGATTTTAATTCTTTAAATTTTTCTTTTAATTCTTGAAGCTCTTTTTTTTGCGTATCTACTTTTTTTTTGGTTTCAAAATACTCATCCATGACTTTTATAGAAGATATTAGTAATAATTTATTCTCTCCAATATTTCCAAGATCGAATTTTAAATTATTGAATTTTTTATTTAAATTTAAAGATAATTCTTCCAAATGTTCCTCTTGACCATCCTCACAAGATAATAAATATTCTTTGCCGTTAAATTTTATATTTACATTTGCCATTTATCTATTTCTTCCAATAAATTATCTGTTTCTTGATTTAATTCATCAATTTTTTCATTAAATTGATTTTCTTTTCTTTTTGAAAATTCGTAATCCTTTTTTAATTCATTTATTTGACTTCTAAGTTTTAAGTTTTCTTCTTCTAAGCTTTGCAGAGATGTGGTTATCTGTTTTTTTTCAATTTCTAATTGATTTTTTTGATCTTTTAAAATTGAAACTTTATTTAATTCTTCATTATGTTGAATGTTTATCTCTCCTAACTTTTTTAAAGTATCCTTTAATTTTTTTTCTTTTTCATCAATGTTTTTCATATATATATCTATATTAATAAATTGAATCACCTAAGTCTAGATAGGATACTTTTTGAAAAATATAGAAAAAAATTTATCAAATGCTATTCGTTTTTTATCAATGGATGCGGTTCAAAACGCGAATTCTGGTCACCCAGGTATGCCAATGGGTATGGCTGACGTTGCAACAATTTTATTTAAATATTTTCTAAAATTTAATCCAAAAAATCCAAACTGGCTTGATAGAGATAGATTTATTTTATCAGCTGGACACGGATCAATGTTGCTTTACTCGCTTTTGTACTTAACTGGGTATAAAAGTGTATCACTAAACGACATCAAGAAATTTAGACAACTAAATTCAATTTGTGCTGGACACCCAGAGTATCACCCAAACTCAGGTATTGAAACAACAACTGGTCCTTTAGGTCAAGGGATTGCAAATTCTGTGGGTTTTGCAATTGCAGAAGAAATCTTAAAGAAAAAATTAGGAAGTAATTTAATAAATCACAAAACCTATGTCTTGGCTGGTGATGGGTGCCTTATGGAAGGAATAAGTCACGAAGCAATGAGTCTGGCCGGTCACCTTAAACTTAGGAATCTTATAATGCTTTTTGATAATAATTCTATTTCAATAGATGGTCCTACTAGTTTAGCAGTCTCAGATGATTATAAAAACAGATTTAAAAGCTATGGATGGAATTATATTTTAATCAATGGGCATAATTACAGAGAAATTTATAATGCGTTAAAAAAAGCACAAACATCAAAAAAACCAACTGTGATTTCGTGTAAAACTACAATAGGATTTGGATCTCCAAATAAAAGTGGAAAGGCTTCTTCTCATGGAAGTCCTCTTGGAATAGATGAAATTAAGTTAGTCAGAAAAAAATTAGGTTGGGAATACAAGCCATTTAAAATACCTAAAAAAATTTTAAATGATTGGAGGAAAATCGGAGAAAAAGGTATTAAAAAAGAAAAAATATGGAATAAAATTTTTAGTAAACACAAAGTAAAATATAAAAGTATTATTAAAAATAAATTCTCAAGTTCAATTATAAAGCAAAAAAAAGATGCAATAAAAAATTTTAAGAGTCAAGCCACAAGAAAATCCTCAGAAGAATTTTTATCCGCAATTTTAAAAGAGAGAAATACATTAATTGGAGGTTCTGCTGATTTAGCTGGATCAAATAATACTAAAACTAAATTACATAAAATTATTAGCTCAAATAATTTTAATGGTAATTACATTCACTATGGTGTTAGAGAGCATGCTATGAGTGGAATAATGAATGGTTTGGCATTGCATAGTAATTTTATTCCTTATGGAGGTACTTTTTTAATATTTTCAGACTATTGCAAACCTTCAATAAGACTTTCTGCTATAATGAAACAGAAGGTAATTTATATAATGACACACGACTCAATAGGACTAGGAGAAGATGGACCTACGCATCAACCTGTAGAGCAACTTGCTGCTTTAAGATCCATTCCAAACCTAAATGTTTTAAGGCCAGCTGATCAAACCGAGACAATTGAATGTTGGGATATTGCTTTAAACAGCAACAAAACACCTAGCATATTAGCCTTAACCAGACAAAACTTGAAAGCCATAAGAAATAGCTTTAGCAAAAAAAATCAATGCTATATGGGAGCCTACGAGGTTTTGAGGACTGGAAAAAATATAAGTTTAACTATTTTAGCTTCAGGATCCGAAGTTAATCTTGCAATTGAGACTAGTCATAAATTGGCCAAACAAAAAATCTATTCAAAAGTAATATCAATGCCTTGCCAAGAAATTTTTGACAAACAAAACAAAAGCTATAAAGATAAAATCTTAAAAGAAAGCAAAAACATTTTTGCAATTGAGGCAGGATCAAAAATGTCTTGGGAAAAATATATTGAAAAGGGCTTATCTTTTTCAATAGAAGACTTCGGTAAAAGTGCTCCTTATAAAAAAGTCTATGATCATTTTGGTTTAAGTAGTGAAAAAATTAGTAAAAAAATTAAAATTTATTTAAAAAAATGACAATAAAAGTTGGCATTAATGGCATGGGAAGAATTGGCAGAATGATTGTGAGGTCAATTTATGAAAATTACAAAGGTAAAATAGTTATCAAACATATTAATAATAGATCGGGCTCTGAAATTTGTGCAAATTTATTAAAATATGATTCAATTCATGGAAATTTTAGTTATCTAGTAAAATCTGGAGAAAATTATATAAAAATAAATAAAGAAAAAATATCTTACACCCAGCACTCTATGATTAATGACATAAAGTGGAAAAAATATGGTGTTGATTATGTTTTTGAGTGCACAGGTAAGTTTAATTCTAAAGATCAATTACTGCCACATATAGTAAATGGAGCAAAAAAAGTTATTGTATCTGCCCCATGTAAAATGGCAGATAAAACTATAGTATTTGGCGTAAATCATAAGAAGATCAACAAGAATGATAGAATTATTTCAGCAGCTTCTTGTACAACAAATTGTTTAGCTCCCGTTGCAGACGTAATTAATAAAAATTTTAGAATTCTTAATGGTTTTATGACAACCATACATGCTTTCACAAGTGATCAAAAAATATTAGATAATTCTCATAAAGATCCAAGAAGGGCAAGATCTGCTAGTCAATCAATTGTACCCACATCTACTGGCGCATCAAAAGCTATTGGTGAGATTGTACCCTCATTGAAAGGTAAGCTAGAAGGAGTAGCAATGAGAGTTCCAACACCAAATGTTTCATTAATTGAATTTATATTTAATGTAAAAAAAAATATTACTGTAAAAAAATTAAATAACTCTTTATTTTTGGCTTCTAAAACGAAACTTAAAAATATTCTAAATGTTACAGATGAGAAGCTAGTCTCAGTTGATTTTAATCACAATAGTGCATCTGCAATCATAGACTCCTCACTTACTAATGTAGTTGGCAATAAAATGGGAAAAATTTCAGCTTGGTATGATAATGAATGGGGTTTCTCGAATAGAATGTGTGATATTGCTGAGTATGTAAGCAAGATCAAATAATGAAATCCATTGAAAATATAGAAAACATTGAAAATAAAAATGTAATTCTTAGACTTGATTTAAATGTTCCTATAAAAAATGGAAAAATAACAGATTCTAACCGAATTGATAAGGTTTTACCTACACTAGAATTTCTATTAAAAAAAAAAGCAAAGATTATAATAATCTCTCACGTTGGAAGGCCAAAGGGTAAAATAGTAAAGAAACTTTCTCTAGAATTGGTATCGTTGTATATTAAAAGCAAAATTAAAAAAAAAGTGTCATTGCTTAAAGAAAACGTTTTTAATTTAAATAAAGAAGATATTTTTAAGAATTCAAATGATGAGCTAGTACTATTAGAAAATATTAGATTTTATCCCGAAGAAGAAGCTAACGATGATAAATTTTCAAAGAAATTAGCAAGCTTAGGTGAAATATATGTTAATGATGCATTTTCGTGTTCACACAGAGATCATGCCTCTGTATCAAAAATAACAAAGTATATTCCGTCTTATAGCGGAATTCAAATTAATGCAGAGGTAAATGCACTCAATAAGATAACCTCTGAAATAAAAAAGCCTATAACATGTATAATTGGTGGATCTAAAATATCTTCAAAAATAAATATAATAAAAAATTTAATACCAAAATTTAATAGTATTATAATAGTTGGTGCTATGGCAAACAATATATTGAAATACAAAGGTTTAAAAATTGGTAATTCTGTATATGAAAAAAATATTGATTATATAATTCAAGAAATTTTCACATATGCTGAAAAAAATAAGTGTAAAATATATTTTCCGAAAGATGTTAAAATTGGAAAAAAATTGAATGATAAATCTTTTGAAAAAGATTTTAAAGACATTGAAGATGATGATATGATACTTGATGTAGGATCAAAAACATTAATTGAAATAAAAAAAATTATTGACGATTCCTCGACAATATTATGGAATGGCCCATTAGGTTACTTTGAAAATAAAAATTTTTCTTTAGGAAGCTCAGAAATAGCAAAACATATTGCAAATAAAGGGAATAAAATTTTTTCTGTAGTTGGTGGTGGTGACACAGTGGCAATCATTAATTCACTAAATATGAGCAACAAATTTAATTTTGTTTCAACTGCAGGTGGAGCTTTTTTAGAATATCTTGAAGGCAAAATTCTCCCTGGTATAAAAGCTTTGAATTAAATGTCCGAATTGAACAAAATTGCTCTCCAAATATTATCAAATGGAAAAGGTATTCTTGCGGCTGACGAAAGTACAGCCACAATGACAAAAAGATTAGACTCGGTGAATGTGGCTTCCAACGAAAAGAATAGACTGCTCTTTAGACAAACTCTTTTTTCGTCTTCCACAATGAAAGATTGTATAGGTGGAGTAATATTATATGACGAAACAATAAGACAAAAAACATCTTTTGGAAAAAATATACCTGAACTAATAAGCTCAAGTGGATCAATAACTGGAATTAAAGTTGATACAGGAGCCAAAATGTTGGCAGGATCAAACGAAGAAAAAATTACTGAAGGTTTAGATGGTTTGAGGGAAAGATTAAAGGACTATTATAAACTTGGAGCAAGATTCACGAAATGGAGAGGTGTCTATTCAATATCTGATAAATATCCAAGCAATTTATCAATTTCAGCTAACGCTAATGCATTAGCCAGATATGCTGCATTAGTCCAAGAATCAGGAATGGTACCTATAATTGAACCCGAAGTTTTAATGGAAGGTGACCATTCGGCTAAAGATTGTTTTAATAAAACTTCTGAAGTGATTAAAAAATGCTATGATGAGTTAGAATTACATAATGTTGATTTAAAAGGAACAATTTTAAAACCAAACATGATTTTACCTGGAAAAGATTCTAGTGAAAAAGTTTCAAATGAAGAAATAGCAGAGCTTACTTTAGAATGTTTAAAAAAAAATGTCCCTTCTTCAGTACCGGGAATAGCTTTTCTTTCAGGAGGCCAAACAGAAATAGAGGCAACAGCAAACCTCAACCAAATAAATATTAAAAATGATACAAATTTTATAATGACATATTCTTATGGAAGAGCTCTACAACAAAGTGCATTAAAATTTTGGTCAAAAGATATAAATAATACAACAGGAACACAGGAAATATTTGATCATAGAGCTAAAATGTGTACTTTGGCCTCACAAGGAAAATGGTCAGAAAATCTTGAAAAATCGCAATAAGAAATTTATCTATTTAATTTCTCCTAGCAAAAATTTAGATAAATTATTTTATAATAATTTAAATCTAGTATTACAATCAAAAAAAATAAAATTTTTTCAACTCAGGCTTAAAAAAGAAAGTTTTAGCAAGAAAATAATGATCGCAAAAAAAGTTTTGAAAATTTGTAAAAAGAACAAAGTAAAATTTATTATTAATGACAGTCCTTATCTTGCTTTAAAAGTTAATGCTGATGGTTGTCATTTAGGTCAAAAGGATATGAATATAAAAAAAGCTAAAAAAATATTAAAAAAAAAAATTATTGGAGTTACTTGTCACAATTCAATTAAATTGGCTAAAAAAGCTTTAATAGATGGAGCTGATTATATTGCTTTAGGGGCATTCTATAAATCAAAAACCAAGAAGACCATTTATAAAGCACACATCAAAACTTTGATTAATATAAAAAAGTCAACTAATTTACCAGTAGTTGCTATTGGTGGAATAAATGCGAAAAATTATAAAAATCTGTTATTGAATAAAGCAGATTTTTTAGCTATCTCAGGCTACATTTGGAATAATAAAAAACTTAAACCGCAACAAGCTATTAAAAATTTAAAATGAAAATCAATGCTACAGAAATAAGAGTTGGTATGATAATAGAACACAAAGACGATTTATGGGAAGTTCTGAAAACAAATCATGTCAAGCCTGGTAAGGGTGGAGCTTTTGCTCAAGTAGAGATGAAAAGTTTAAACAAAAGTACTAAATTAAATGAAAGATTTCGATCAAGTGAAACAATAGAGAAGGCCTCATTAGATGAAATAAAATATAATTTTTTATACAAGGATGAAAATGATTTTCACTTTATGAATCCTGATACGTTTGAACAGATTAATTTAAATCACAACATAGTTGGAGAGAAAGGTAAGTTGCTGTCAGAAAATTTAGAAGTTAATATAAATTTTTATAACGAGATACCTTTGAGCATCACTCTCCCAAACCAAATCACATGTAAAATTGATACAACAGATGTGGCTTTAAAGGGTCAAACAGTTTCTTCTTCTTATAAACCTGCAAAATTAGATAATGGTTTAAGTATTCAAGTTCCACCATTTATTGAAAATGGCGATAAAGTTATAATTGATACACGAACTATGGAATATATAAAAAAAATTTAATATGAATTCAATATCAGCAAATTTAAATTTAATGATAAAGGCATGTGAAAAAGCATCTAAAATAATTATAAGAGATTTTGGTGAAATAGAAAATTTGCAAGTTTCCAGAAAAGGTCCAAAAGATTTTGTAACTAAAACAGATAAGCGCGTAGAAAAAATTTTAATAGATGAATTATCAAAATCAAAAAAAAATTACTCTTTTTTAACAGAAGAAACCGGTAAAATTATAAATAAAAATAAAGATATTTTTTGGATCATAGACCCAATAGATGGGACAATAAATTTTTTACATGGTATACCTCATTTTGCAATATCAGTTGCTTTACAAATAGATGGTGAAATTATTAGTGGGTTGATTTTTGATCCATTAAAAAATGAAATCTTTTATGCAGAAAGGAATAATGGATCGTTTATAAATAATAATAGAATAAGAGTATCAAAAAAATCAAATCTTGAAGAATGTTTGTTTGCTTCTAACAGCAATGGTATAAAATCAATACACCCTAAACTAAATTTAAGGAATACAGGTTGTGCTGCTTTAGATTTGGCTTATGTTGGTTGTGGAAGATTTGATGGATATTTTCATAACAAAATAAATTTATGGGATATAGCTGCGGGAAAATTAATAGTAGAAGAAGCTGGAGGAAAAGTTAGTGACGTCAGAGATTTCAAAATAAGTAATATCGATATTAGGGCTGGGAATTCAAATATATATGAAAAAATGTTAAAAAAATTAGATAACTTTTAATTGTTTTTAAAACAAATTTTGTTATAAGGCTGCCCATGAAAAAAAATATTCATCCAGAATATCATAAAATAAAAGTTGAAATGACTGATGGGACTCAATTTGAGACGAGATCTACTTGGGGATCTGAAAATGAAATTCTAAAACTTGAAATTGATCCAAAATCTCATTCAGCTTGGACGGGTGGAAAACAAAAAATATTGGATAAAGGAAGAATCAGTAAATTCAACAAAAAGTTCCAAAATTTTAGATCTGAGAATAAAAATTAATGTCAAAAGCTCCATTGATGCCAATGGCAACAGCTGTATGGCTTGTAGAAAACACATCTCTAACATTTAAACAGATAGCAAATTTTTGTAAGTTACATGAGGTGGAAATTCAAGGGATAGCTGATGGAGAAGTCGCTAAAGGAATTGTTGGATACAACCCAATTATATCAGGACAATTAACTGAAGAAGAAATTAATCTTTCGTCAACAGATGAGAACCGCCCTTTAAATATTATTGATGAAGAAGTTGAAATAAAAAATACTGATAATAAAATTAAAAAATATGTTCCACTATCCAAACGACAGGACAAACCTGACTCAGCTTTATGGTTATTAAAAAATCACTCAATATTAAAAGATTCCCAAATAGCAAGATTAGTTGGGATAACAAAAAACTCTGTCAGTTCAATAAGAAATAAAAGCTATTGGAACTTTAATAGTTTGAACGCTAAAGATCCTGTTGCCATGGGCTTATTTTCTCAAAAAGATTTAGTAGCAGCTTTAGAAAAGGCTGAGAGAAGAATATTAAAAGAAAAGAAAGATAAAGAAAAACTAAATATTACCAATAAAACTGGAATTTGAAATATATAGACAAATATTATTTAACATGCTAACTAGTCGTTTTTTTTGGAGGTTGTTATTAAAATAGAAGTAAAAGATAATAATGTTGAACAAGCGTTAAGAGTTTTAAAAAGAAAACTACAACGTGATGGTTTTTTTAAGATAATAAAACTGAAGAATAATTACGAAAAGCCATCGGAAAAAAAAAAAAGAATTCTACAAGAAAACATTAAAAGAGTAAAAAAACTTAACAAACTCAAAAATAGGATTTAATTATCGCGGGGTGGAGCAGCCAGGTAGCTCGCAAGGCTCATAACCTTGAGGTCGGCGGTTCAAATCCGTCCCCCGCAACCAAATTATTAGTGTTGATAAAATTGTTAATTTAAAAAAATGCCAAATATAATCAAAAACAATATCCGAGATGTTAAGTTTGGTAAGAAATGCATAATTGTAGAGCCAGTAAATTTGTACGAATGTAAAATTGGAAATAACGTTTTTATTGGTCCATTTGTTGAAATTGGAAAAGATGTTAAAATCGGTGATAACACTAGAGTATCAAGTCATACTTTTGTTTGTCCCAAGGTTAAAATAGGAAAAAACTGTTTTATTGGACATGGAGTGATGTTTACTAATGATAAATTTTCTAAAGGTATTATTAACTTTAAAGAAAAAAATTGGCTGAAAACTAAAATTGGAAACAAAGTTTTAATTGGATCAAATACAACAATAATGCCTGTTAAAATAGTAGATAATGTTGTGATTGGTGCGGGTAGTGTTGTTACTAAAGATATAAAGAAAGCTGGAATATACGCCGGCAACCCAGCTAAATTTATAAAACCACTTAAATAATTAGATCTTAAATTTTGATTTCTTACTATCTTTTAAAAAATTCAAAACTGTGTCTTTTGTCAATGAATCAAAAGATTTACCAAATTTTTCAATTTTGTCTATTATTGCTGGGGGAACTGTAATTATACTACATTTTAACTGTTTTGCTTGAATATAGTTATACGGTTCTCTTGTACTCGCCCATAAAATTTGAACATTTTTATGATTTTTTGTCATTTTAATTGCATCTTTAAACACTGGAATTGGATCTTTGCCCGCATCTGCCATTCGACCAGCAAAAATTGATATTATAACTTTCGTTTTTTTATTAATTTTAGATAATATTTTACTTACTTGTTTTGTTGTATAAACCGCTGTGATATTTAATTTAATATTACTCAAATTTAAATGTTTAATAACATTTCCCATAAACACTCCTTGTGAATTAACAACTGGGACTTTAACGTAAACATTTTTTCCCCATTTACTTATTTTTTCTCCTTGAGTATTCATGACATTTGGGGTATCAGCAAAAACCTCAAATGACACAGGCTTTTTTGTAAATTTTAAAATTTTTTTACAATAATTTTTATAATCTTTAGCTCCAGTTTTTGCAATTAAACTGGGGTTGGTCGTAAAACCTTCTACTATTTTTTTTTTGTTAAACTTTTTTATTAAAGTTAAATCTGCAATATCACAAAAAATTTTTGTCAATTTATAAACTCTTAACTATCTCTTCGGTCATTTTTTTTGCATCAGCGAATAACATAAGAGTATTATCTCTATAAAAAAGATCATTATCTATTCCAGCATATCCTGCAGACAAACTTCTCTTAACAAACAATACTGACTTACTTTTTTCGACATCTAAAACTGGCATTCCATATATAGGACTTTGTGGATCTGTTTTTGCAACCGGGTTGGTAACATCATTAGCCCCTATAACATAAGCTACATCACAATTTGCAAAATCGTTATTAATTTCTTCTAATTCAAAAACCTCATCATAAGGTACATTTGCTTCTGCTAGTAAAACATTCATATGACCAGGCATTCTACCAGCAACAGGATGAATTGCATAAGATACTTTAACTCCGTTTTTCTTCAATGCATCGACCATTTCTCTTAATGCATGTTGGGCTTGCGCAACAGCCATTCCATAACCAGGAACAATTATTACAGAAGAAGCATTTTTCATCAAAAACGCTGCATCATCTGCATTTCCACTTTTAAAAGGCTTTTGTTCTATACTATCTGAACTCGAGCTTTGATCAGTTGCTCCCCAGCCACCTAGTATTACATTAAAGAAAGATCTATTCATTCCCTTGCACATTATATAAGAAAGAATTGCTCCAGAAGACCCAACCAATGCTCCAGTTATAATTAATGCAGTATTTTCAAGAGTGAAACCAATTCCAGCAGCAGCCCAACCTGAGTATGAATTTAACATTGATATGACAACTGGCATATCTGCTCCTCCAATTGGTATTATTAATAATACACCAACCAAAAAAGAAATTAATACAATCGACCAAAAAATATTTGAAGATTGAGATGTGCATAAATAATAAATTAGTGCAACTATTGATAATCCCAGTACCAAATTTATTAAGTGTTGACCCTTAAAAGTAATTGGAGAACCTGACATTATTCCTCTAAGTTTTAGAAAAGCAATGATCGAACCTGAAAAAGTGATTGCTCCAATAGCAGCACCTAAAGACATTTCGATTAGACTTGCTAACTTTATATTACCAACGGTTCCCAAATTGAAAGCGTCTGGTTTTAGGAATGCTGATATTGCTACAAAAACTGCAGCAAGACCTACTAGACTATGAAAACCTGCAACAAGTTCAGGCATTGCTGTCATTGGAATTCTAAATGCTATAAATGCACCAATAGATCCACCTATTACTAAGAAAATTAAGACATAAATTAATCCAGAACCAAAATTTCCTACTGATATAAATGTAACTATTATAGCTATAACCATACCAGCAATCCCAAAATAATTACCTTGTCTAGAAGTTTCAGGTGAAGATAATCCTCTTAATGCTAAAATAAATAATATTCCTGAAATTAAATAAAAAAGAGCTGATAAATTTGGAGTCATACTATTTTTTTTTCTTCTTCTTATACATTTGCAGCATTCTTTGAGTTACTAAGAAACCACCAAAAATATTCACTGCTGCTAAGATTATTGCTAAAAAACCAAATATATTTGAAACTTCAAAAATTTTTTGAGATGAACCAGCCAATGAAGCTATAATGGCACCTACTATTATTACAGATGAAATAGCATTTGTAACAGACATCAACGGAGTATGCAAAGATGGCGTCACACTCCAAACAACATAGTAACCAACAAAAATAGAAAGTATAAAAATACTAAGTCTGAATATAAAAGGATCAATTTCCATTATTTTACCATTGTTTTCTCAATTATTTCATCTTCCAAATTAATTTCAAAACTTTTTTTTTCCTTATCAAACATATTATTTATATAGTTAAACATATTTTTTGCATAAAGATTTGATGCTGAGACTGGTAATCTGTTTAATATATTGGCTTCACCCATTATTTTGACACCATTACTTTCAACAATCTCATCAACTTTAGTTAGCTCTGCATTTCCTCCTTGTGAAGCAGCTAAATCATAAATGACTGAACCATTCGGCATTACATCGATCATATTTTTTTTAATAATTTTAGGAGCTTTTTTTCCAGGTATTAATGCAGTACAAATCACTATATCAACTTTCTTAAGTGTCTCTTTTAATAAGTTTTCTTGTTTTTTTTTAAAATCCTCTGATGCCTCTTTCGCATATCCACCCTCTGTTTCTAAATTTTCAGCTCCTTCAACTGTTAAAAATTTTCCTCCCAAACTTTCTACTTGTTCTTTAGATGCCAATCTTACATCTGTAGCAAAAACAATTGCTCCCATTCTTTTCGCGGTTGCGATAGCTTGTAAACCAGCAACTCCCGCACCAACAACAAGTACTTTAGCTGCAGATATCGTACCGGCGGCAGTCATCATCATTGGTATTGCTTTTTGAAAATATGCAAAAGAGTCAATTACAGCTTTGTAACCTGCTAAATTTGCTTGAGAAGACAAAATATCCATGGATTGTGCTCTTGTAATTCTTGGGAGCAATTCAAGAGAAAAACAATTAATTTTTTTTGATATCATTACACTTAATTTTTCATTATTTGAGTAGGGATTTAAAACTCCAATTAAAATTTGATTTTCCTTTAGCTTATTTATGGCTTCTTCGTTTGGAATATTCATTTGTAAAATCGCATTTGAATTAGATAAAACTTGATCACTACTTAACATTTTTGCACCCTCATTCTCATATTCGTTATCATTAATACCTAAATGTAAAGCGTAGTTTTTGCTTAAATGAACTTCTAAACCTAGAGATATATATTTTTTTATTACATCTGGAGTAACCGCAACTCTCTTCTCAAATTTTAAGTTTTCAGAAATTGATCCAACTATCATTCTACAAAAGAAATATTGCCATTAATATTAATACAACAACAACGGCAATAGAGCCCCAAAGAACAAATTTAGTAAAATTATTCCATGTATTTTTATGACTCTCATTGTCCATTTTTTATTTTTGTCTAGCTTTAAATTTAGGATTTTTTTTATTAATTATATAAACTCTACCTCTTCTTCTAACTAATTTAGAGTTTAAATCTCTTTTTTTTAATGATTTCAAAGAACTTGCAATTTTCATAAAAATTTTTTTTGCTTTTTAATAAACGATGTTATGTAATCTTTCAAATTTATTTTTCCATATTTTCTTATAATTTTGTTGTTATTAGACATATTTGTTAAAGCGGAAGCATATCTCTCTCCTAGTCTAGGTGGTAAATATTTCACTTTATATTTAAACATTTTTGCCACATCCATTACAGAGTAGGACTTTTTATGGGTAATACTATAATGAGCGCATTTATTTTTTTTCCAAGCCTCGAAACATATATCTATGGTATCTGAAATATGAGTAAATCTCCTAGTCTGAGTTCCTGGTTTAACAACTGTTAATGGCAATTTTTTTTTATACTGATTTTCAAAAATTCCAATAACAGTTGCCATATCGCCAGACATAATTTGTCTTGGTCCATATACATTATAAAAATAAATTATTTCATATTTAAAATTAAACCATTTTTTTAAATTTTCTAATAACTCTAAATTTTTAGACTTTGTAAACGCATAAGGTGATAAATTTTTATCATTACCTTTATTTCCAAGACTTGCTGAAGTTGCAGAATATATTAATTTAATTTTATTATCTAGACAAAATTTGAATACCTCTTTACTTCCTTTGAAGTTGGTATCAAAACATTTATCAAATTTTAAAAAACTTTGGTAAATTCTTGAAAATTCTCCAAAGTGGAAAATCGAATGTATTTTTTTTTTATAACTTTTTAATAATTTAGAAATATTTTGAATATCACCTTTGATGTATTTATTTTTTTTGGATGTAATATGATTACTTTTTTTACCACTAGAATAGTTATCAATGCTAATAATGTTTAAAGAAGTTTTTTTATTAAAATGCTCTATTAGGTTAGAACCAACAAATCCAGCTCCACCAGTTACAACAATGTATTTTTTCATATGAGAGAATAGCCTGGCAATGTCCTACTCTTCCATGTCTTAAGACAAAGTACCATTGGCGCAGAAAGGCTTGACTTCCGAGTTCGGGATGGGATCGGGTATTACCCTTTCGCAATAATCACCAGGCGGGGAATTTATAATCTATTTTTTTTATTTTACAACAAAATAAAACAATTTTTTTATTAAAAAACTTAACTAATAATGACATATTTGAACTTTTGTATTTCGGCGTTTAAATAACTAATCTACATCAAATAATCTTGTTAAGCGTTCAATAAATACAGTTCTGGTGTATTTTAAAAAAATAAATTTTGGTTTTTTTATTTTAGTATAAACAAATTCATTCGTATTATTAATTAGATCATTTTGTGCCGTGGTTTCTATTTTTAAAATATTAAGCAGTTTACCAACTAGTGAGTTTTTTAGTTTATCATCCATAATTTTTTTAAAAGATAATACAACTACTTTATTATTGTTAACAAAATCATTTAAAATATTTACGTAAAAATAAACTACTCTACTAAAACTTTTTTTTTTTGGTATAAAGGTGGATATTAAGATTAATTTATTAGTTTTTGAAATTAAGTATTTTATAAAATTTTTGTAATCAAAAATATAATTATTTAAATTTTTTAATTGAAGTTGAAAAATTTTGTGGTGAAAGCCCGATAAAATAATAATGTCGAATTTATCTAAATTTCTCAAATTCCATATTTTTCTAAAATTTATGAATTTGATTTTTTCATTATTAAATTTTTTTGCAAAAGTATTTTTGATGCTATAACTTGATCCAATAATTAATATTTTTAACATCAAACACTTATATATGATCAAAATTAATCATTCAATTTTAGGAAGTGGATTGAGTGCTCTAGTAAGGGATAAAGTAAAAAAAAAATCGAAAATTTTTTATTGTAACGAAAAAAAAATTTTAAAAAGTAAAAGGTTTTATGAATTTAATGGATTAGGTGGAAATACAAATATATGGGGTGGATATGTGAATTGCAAAAGATATGAAAATTTTTGTAGAAATATTAAATTTAAAAAATTTAAAAAAGAAAATAATTTTTTTAAAGTTAGAAAATATATGAATAATTTCATAAATATCACTCATTACTTGAGTAATAAAAATAATGACAATATTTTAAGAATAGAAAAGAGTGATTTTAAAAATGAATTAATTCATGAAGAAATTACTAAAATTAAAGTTTTAAAACAAAATATTTTGTTGTTTGGGAAAAAAATTTATAAGACTAAAACACTTGACCTTTGTGTCGGTAATCTAGGTATACTTAAGTTATTATATAATTCAAAATTATTAAAAAAAAGCGATATAATAAGTTTTGAAGATGGTAGTTGCTCTTATTCACTAAATATTTTTCTAAACAAAAGAAAATATTACTACATACCAATGAAATTAGGCGATGTATTAAAAAAATTTTTTTTTAAAAGGATTGAAAAATACAATGAAAATTGCGAGAATGGTATTTTAGTACAAAAATTTTCATATAAAAAAAAAAAAATTAATTTTAGAGTAAATGAAATTATGAAATATGAGTCAAATCATATTAGATATTTTCTCAGTAACCATATAGTTAAACTAAGTATTAACAATGAACCTATTAAAATTTTTATAAAAAAAATCTCAAAAAATATTAATGTATATAATAGTGGTGCCTTAAGAAAATATGTTGCTGGACCAATTTCTCAAGATATAATTTATTACTCTTTTAATAAATAAAAAATTTATCGGTTGTTTTTGTTTTTAAATGTAAAAATACATTGTTTAATAAAAATTATTACAATTTTTAAATCAAGTTTAGATTCTCCATGTTTTCTTTTTTTAAAATTAATTTGATGATCTAATATAGTTAAATTTTCTCTACTATTATAAATGACATCAAATAAAATTTTATAACCATTTAAATAAAAATATTTTTTGTAGGACAAAAACAAGTTTTTTTTACACACAAAAAAACCTGATAAAGGATCTGTTGTTTCTTTTTTAAAAAAAAGGTTTATTAATAGTATAAAAAATAAGGAAAAAGTTGTTCTAACAAAGCTTAAATTACCTGAGTATTTTTTTTTTAAAAAACGGCTACCAACTATAATATCTTTTTTTTTTTTAAAAAATTTCTCAATCATCATATTTGCACAATCAATATTATGTTGTAAATCGCAATCCATAACTAATATATTATTATATTTAGAATTGTTAACACCTAACATAATTGATTTAGACAAATCTTTTTTCTTTTTTATTCTCTTAATAAATTTAACTTTTTTTGTTTTTAATTTTTTGATTATTTTTGCTGTGCCGTCATCTGAGTTATCGTCAACAAAGATCAGTTCATAAGCATATCTTAATTTTTTTGACTCTTTAATAATAGTAGGAATATTTTTAGCTTCGTTTAAAGTTGGAATTACTACCGATATCATATTTAATTTTTAAAATATTTTGTATTTTTATGTTTAAATTGCTTAAGAGTTTATATAATCATAAAAATATTTATATGAGAAAAATAGCGCTTATTACGGGTATAACAGGTCAAGATGGTGCTTATCTTGCAAAATTTTTAAAAGGAAAAAATTATAGAGTAATTGGTACTTATACAGGACATAAGCCAAATTTATTTAGATTAAAAAAATTAAATATATCAAAAAAAATAATTTTAAAAAAAATGAATATAAATAGTTCAATTCAAATTTTGAAAATATTGAAGAGATATAACTTTGATGAAATATATAATTTAGCTGCACAATCATATGTGGATAAATCATTTGAAAACCCAATAAATACCAATAAAGTTAATGCTCTTGGCGCTTTGTATCTTTTAGAAGCAATAAAGAAAAGAGACAAAAAAATAAAATTTTACCAAGCTTCCTCATCTGAAATGTTTGGAAATAGCAAAAATATTTTTCAATCAGAAAAAACAAAATTTGAACCACAAAGTCCTTATGCAATTAGTAAATTATTTGCACATTATATTACTCGTCATTACAGGGAAACTTACAATATATTTGCTGTTTCAGGAATATTATTTAATCATGAATCGCCTTTGAGAGATGAAAATTTTGTATCTTCGAAAATCATCAAAGGATTAATTGATTTCAAAAAAAATAAAGGCAAGACAATTGAACTAGGGAATATAAATATTAAAAGAGACTGGGGATATTCAAAAGAGTACGTTGTACAAATGTGGAAAATGCTTCAAACTAAAAAACCAGGTGACTATGTTATAGCTACTGGAAAAAGTCATTCTCTTAAAGAGCTGATTGATATTTCAACTAATTATTTAAATATTAAGGCAAAATGGAAAGGTAAAGGCATAAATTTAAAATTAGTCAATATTCCTGACAATAGAATAATAATAAGAATAAATAAGAAATATTTTAGACCAAATGATATTTACTCTACCAAAGGTAATATTAGTAAAGCAAAAAAATTTTTAAAATGGAAGCCTAAAACAAGCTTTAAAAAACTCATTAAAATTTTAATTAATGATAAGATCAAAGAATAAATTATTTTTAATTTTCTTAAAAAAGAATTTATATATATTAAAAGCTAATTATAAATAAATGTTAGAAGTTTTTATCGCTTGTTTAATAAGTACTTTTGTAATTACATCTTATGGGAAATTTTTTATATCATTGGCGTTTTCAAATAATTATCAATCTAATTTAGATATTTCTGAGAAAGGTCTCATCGGTATCATTGTTATGTCCTTCATGGGACTTTTATTAAATTTTGTACTTCCCTTAAATCAAATTTTATCCAGTATACTATTTATAATTGGAATAATATTGGGGATCAAATATAGAATTTATTTAAATAAAGATTACTTAATAATTACGAGTTTAATTGGTTTCATTTTAATAATATATTCAAATATAAATCGCCCTGATGCAGGTTTATACCACCTTCCTATCACTAGTATTATAAATGAAAGCAAAATAATTATTGGTTTGACTAATATTCATTTCAGATTTGGTCATGGATCTTTAATTCAATATTTGTCTGCACTTCATAATACGTTTTTTATTAATATATCATTTATAACTATTCCACTTGTTACTATTTTTTCTATATATATTTTTTTCTTGTATAAAAAAATTGTTTTTTTTTTCAAAGAAAAAAATACTACATTAAGTCTTTTGTATTTTATTTTTTTTGTTATCAGTATTTATGCTTTCAATAGATATAGTGCATATGGTAATGACGCAGCGGCACATATATTTTATTTTTATTTTTTTTTAAAATTATATGAAGTTTTTTTAAAACAGAATTTGTCAACTAATAAATTTTTTTTTCTATTTTTAATTGCAATATTTCTATCAACCTTGAAAATATTTATGATTATATCTTTAATTCCTCTTCTTTATTTATTTTTAAAAATTAATAGTAAAATTGTAATTTTTAAAAGTTTAAAGTTTTATTTATTTTCATCTCTATTCATACTGTTTTTAATAAAGTCTATACTAATTAGTGGTTGTGTATTTTTCCCAATAAAAAATACTTGTTTGGACTCGCTCAAAATCTTTAATGAAAAGAAAACTATCGAAACTGCACAAGTTAGTGAGGCTTGGGCAAAAGGTTGGCCGGATAAAAAAGACTCTATTAGTTCCTTCGAAAAGTTTAATCAGAATTTTAATTGGTTTCCAACATGGAGAAATAATCATTTATCATATATTTTCGAAAAATTATTACCAATACTATTGTTTTTAATAGTAACTTATATTTTTGTAATAACACGAGCAAAGGCAGGAAAGAAAAATATTTTAAAATTAAATAGAAACATAAAAATTAACAATTTGTTTCTTGTCTTATTTACAAGTCTTACTGTTATTTTATGGTTTTTTAAATTTCCTCTTTATAGGTTTGGATTTTCATTTTTAATAACTTTTATACTTTTGGTATTTTTGATATTAATCAAAGATAAATTAAAATATATTTCAATTGATAAAATTAAAAATTTTTTTATTCTTTTCATTATTATTTCATTAAGTGGATTAACATTAAAAAATTTAAATAGAATCTCGTATGACAAAACAGTGAATCAAATCTGGCCAAATATTGAGCCAAATGAAAAATTTTCAAAGGTATACTTAAAAAATAACGGATTCTATTATTTTAGCAGAGGTAAGCAATGTATGTACAGCAAATCTCCTTGTACTTACTATAAGACTGAAAAACTAAAATTTAAAAAAATTCTTGGTTATAGTGTTTATTGGGATGGAAGATAAATTTAATCAAAAAATCTGTATCTTATAATACAATATATCGCTCTAAACGCATCTTTTATCGTTATTTTTTTTCCATCTGAATATGATCTGCCTTTATAGCTAATGGGGACTTCATAAAAAATAAATTTTTTTTTTGCAAGTTTCATTGTTATTTCAGGTTCAATTCCAAAAGATTTTTCATGGAGAATTATATCTCTTAGACATTCTTTTTTAAAAACCTTATAGCCAGTTTCCATATCAGTCATATTTAGATTTGTAAAAATATTAGTAGCCATAGTTAATAATTTATTTGCAACAAAATGCCAAAAATAATGAAGCCTGACATATTTACCTCCTAAAAATCTAGATCCATAAACAACTTGAGCATCACTTTCTGTAAATGGTTTGAGTAAATTATGATAGTCATTTGGGTCGTATTCTAAATCGGCATCTTGTATTAGTATTATATCTCCTTGTGCAATTTTAAAACCAGTCCTCAATGCAGAACCTTTGCCCATATTTTCTGAATGCCTCTCAGATTTTAGCTCTTTATAATTATTTTTTAATTTGTTAATAATCTCCGGAGTTTTATCATTTGAACAATCATCAATAATTATTACTTCTTTTTCAAATTCATTAAATTTCATAACTTTATTAAAGATCTTTTCCAATGTTTCTTCTTCATTATAACATGGGATAACTATTGATAGTTTCATAAATTAATTATATTTATTTATTTTCATTTTTCTTGTCTATAAAAAAGTATAAAAGTAAACCTAACTGTAAACTAAAGGACATAATAAACCAGTTATTAAAGAAATTTCCAAAGGTTGTCATTGGAAAAAGTAGCAAAAAAAAATAGGTTAGAATACATAGTTTTGTATTGTTATATAATACACTTTTAAAAAATATTTTTGCAATTAGATGTTTTGTAAAAAGATATATTATGAAAAGAAAAATACTAAATATATATATAGTGCCAATCAAACCAGTTTCGGACATTAATTGTAAATATAATTGGTGTGGGTGAGTGGTACATCCATTTCTAAAAAAGTAACTTTTTTCAGGGATATCAAAATCAGTTAAGTTTAGACTAAATAATTTATGTCCACTATTAATAAAATTGCCTTTAGAAACATTGATAAAATTTATTTTTCCTTTTTTGTTAGAATAAAATTCATAATCTTTATTTTTAAACTGATATTTTAATAATAAATTATTATTTTCAATTACATCTCCAAGTTCAAAAAATATTTCTGTAATTTTGACATTTATAAATTTTTTATGAATTTCCAAATATTGTATGTTGTTATTTTTAAATGATTCTTTCGAACTATAAGTTACAAACTTTGGCTGAGAACAAAAATATTTAAATGATTTAGGACCTTGTCCAAAGATTTTATTTTCTTTAAATCCATTAAAAGCTGTATTCCAGCTTAATTTGTAATATTTAAATCTGTCAAAAAAACTACTTAAATCTAAGTTTTTGCTAAATGATATTTGAGACTTTGTTTGATTGATATACCTATCATACAATGTTGAGTTTATTTTAAATGATACAGATAATATAATTGCTGCTAATAAAATAATTATAATTTTACTTAAGAATTTTATATCTAGTAAAATAAATATTACTATTAATCCAATGATTGTTAAGAATAATGCAGACCTTTCTCCTGTTAAAACAATTAATATAAAAGACAATAAAATAACTGGTAAAATTATTATATCGTTAAATTTGTTTCTTAAATAAAAATATAAAGCGATAATAATAAAAAAATATCTAGAAATAAAACTACCTAAGACAAGCTTATCTTCAAAAAAGCTGGAAATTCTATCGCTTCTAAACTTTGGATAACCAAATAGATTTTTATCATAAGCAAATTGGTAAAAACCATCAACAATTAAAAATACAAACATAATTATTAACGAATAAAATATTAGATATATAAATTTAGAGTTTTTATTTAAAAAATAATAAATTGCTAAAATAAATAAAATAAATCTAAAATAAAAAACATTTTTTAAAAATATTTGATCACTATAATCTGAAAAAAATGATAGTGAAGTAACATACAAGACAAAAATTGAAATTATGTAAATTAATTTATCATTTAAAAATTTATAATCTTTATTAATAATAATAGTGATTAAAAAAAAAATATTTATAATCAACACAAATATTTCAGGTACAAGTGGACCAGATATTAATGCAATTGGAAAAAGCACAATTAAAATTTCTGGTATAAAATTTTTTTTTGATAAAAACTTAATCATTTCGTTGGTCTAATAATAAATTGCATTATTCTGTTACAAATTTTGTAAATAATGAAATAAGAGAGCTTTATTGGTTTATTATAGATTCCTAAAATTTTCAAAATAGTTAAATTTTGTTTAATAATATTTGAAAAACTTTTATTTGAAGAACCCCCATAACGCATTTTTATAAACGTTTTATCTAAATATAAAAATGTACATTTGCGAATTTCTAACATTCTAAACATTAATTCAAAATCTGATGAATTTCCTAATTCTTTATTATATTTTCCATACTTTTCGTAAATTTTTTTTTTTATAATGAATGTTGGATGAGGTGGGCTCCAACCTTTATAAAATAATCCTTTTTTGAAGTTTTGTGATTTCCAAAACCTTAAAGTAGAATTTATATCATTTTTTTTTACGTAAATTAAATTGCCATAAATAACATCGGGATTAAATTTTTTAAAATTACTAGCTATCATACTTAACACATTATCATTATCATAATAATCATCAGAATGGAGTATAGAAATTATATCACCTGTAGAATTTTCAATTCCTTTATTAATTGCATCAAAAATTCCGAGATCTTTTTCTGATATGATTTTAATTTTTTTATTTTTTTTATTTTTTACAAACTCCAAAGTTTTATCAGTTGAAATATTATCAATAATTATCTGCTCCCAATTTATATAATCTTGACTTAAGACAGATTCTATATTTGTTAATATAGTATCTTCGCTGTTATATGTTGGTGTAATAATGCTTATTTTCAATTTGTATTTTTATCTTTAGTGCTTATAAATAAATAATTTTTACGCTTTTCAATAAAATAATGTTTTTTTGGTTTATTTATACAAATTCCTCTGAAATCTGCACATTGCCAATTCAAGCTCTGATAAAATTTAAAGCTATTTACATCCATTAGTTTAACAATTTGAGAATAATCAAAATTTTTTCCAAAAGGTCTCAGTAAATCTAAGAACTTAAAGTTATTTAAATTTTTGTTTACTAGTATTATAGAAAGTATAATCAAGCTACTGGCTATATAATTAGATAAATATATTTTAAAAAAATTCATATTTATCAACATTAGAGCTAAGAGAACACATGGAAAAAAGATCAGTATTCCCCAACCAAATCTTATCTCGGGTGCTTGAAACCATATAGAGAAATTAATTATATAAAGAATTATAGAAGTTGTTAAAAAGAATTTTGTTTTTTTTGTAATTTGATTTTTAGATAATAATTTTATTAAAATTATAAAAAATAAAGATAAGACAAATATAGATATTGTTATATTTAAAAAAGCATCGTTAACAAAATAATCCTTTAGCCATGGCAAAACCCAATCATAGCTATAAATTGTGTAATCAAAATCAGTATATCTTGACCTTAAAGTAGTATCTCTAGCAAAACTTTTAGTCTGATTAAGATAAAACAAAACTTGATTATCACTTAAAGACCAAGAAGAATTAATACACGTAGACTTGATAGGAAATAAAAAGCAAGAACTTAATATTAAATTTCTTAAAGCCCAAAAAGCAAATAAAAAAAAGCTGAAAATAGAAACTTTATTAAAAAATAACATTGTATTTAAGTTTTTATGATAATAAAAAGCGATTAAAGGGTATATGAGAGCCCCAATATATGTAAGTTTTAACATAGGGCAAATTACAGAAGATATAATTAGCAAATAAAAGTAATCTTTATTTTTTGTTTCAATATATCTTATAAATATGAAACTCGATGCTATAAAAAAAATCATTCCTACAGTATCTACTTCAGGATTTCCTAAATGGTTAAAGATTATTCCATTTTTATAGGGATGGACAATGCTAAAGAATAACAGAAACGATGTGCATAAAAATAGCGTTAAATGACTCAATTCCTTACTAGTTTTAATTTTAACACTTTCGGTAAAAATAAATGAAAAAGGAATATAAGCTATTACGTATATTGAATTAAAATCTTTATATTGAAAGCTCAAGCCTGCTAAAAGTATATGCCAGATGGAATTTAACGCATAATGCCAATCTAAAATAGCTAGTCCAAAAGTTATATTATGGTCATGTATCCAATTAATTGTTTGAAGATGATAAACGGGTGAGTCAACATTATTTGAATTATAATAAGTAAATACAGAAAAAATTAAAAGAAAGAAGAAAAAGTAGATATAATCGATTGCAATTTTCTTTTTAAAAAATGCATAAAGGAATAGAAATAAACCAAAGATTGCCAAAGGTATTTTGGCTATAGAAGTAGCAATAAAGTAATTTATTAAAATTAAAATTAAAGTTATAAAAAATATTCCATATATAAAATCTAAATTATAAATTTTAATATTTTTATTTTCACTGATGATTAATTTGAATATAAAAGAATATCCAATTATAATTGCCGATATAATGAGATTAATTAAGAATGTTATAAGCATTAGTCGCGTTTTAATGGCTGTCCTTTAAGAATTCTTTTATCCCTAGCAGTATTGCCCTGAACCCAACATCTAATATGCTCTCTACTATCTAAATATTTCATTAAATAGCCATTTTCAACTTTGATATTAATTTTAGCACTTATAGCATTTTTAGGTGCACATAATTCCGGTTGTTTATATTTAATGGTCAATGGATTGATAAAAATAAACCATGAAATGAAATTTAACAGACATAATCCATATATAATTTTTTTATTCTTCGAATTAAAAATAATAAATAAAATAATTACTAAAAATAATTGCAAATAAGAAAATTCACCTGGAATCCATAGGAAAATTAATAGGTTTGAAATTGCTAGAAGTAATAATACTTTAAAGTTATTTATAATTAAAATATTTTTTAAATTTTTAATTATAAAGAATAAAATTAAGAAAGATGATAGGTAACCAAGTGAAATGTAAGTTTTATAAATAAATCTAGCAATCAAACCATAAAATCCTTGATCCATAGGTCTTGCGGCTGTTAGCCAAGATAAGTCAAATTTATTTTCGAACCAAATTGGAACATAAAACATGCCTCCAAAAACAAAAGTGCTAAGAAAAATATTTAATCGACGATTAATTGAAATTTGTTCTTCAAACTCAAAAAAAAAAATTATTATTGCTACAAAAAGAACATAATTTATTCTAACACCTATAGATATTGCAAAAAATAATATAGCTAATTCAAATATTTTTTTATTAAAAAAAAATGTTCCAAGGGAAAAAAAAAATAAAGCCCAGGAATAGTCAACAGGTTCTAAATTATCAAAAAATAATATTGGATTGGTCAAACAAAGAAATAAAAATAAATAAACTTCTTTAGATATTTTTAAATTGTTGAATGATAAATAAAATAAAACCAATCCTAATACTAGAAATAAATATGTAAAAAGATTTGTAACAAAACTTCCAAAAAAAACTGACAAAAAACCTATTCCAATTTCTGCTACTGGATTGCCTGTAAATCTCGATGAAACAAATCTGCCATCATATAATTTGGTTTCGAAAGAATAAATCATAGGTAGTGTATCTTCGTCTGAACCATAACCTCCTATAAAGCATAGATATATTCCTAGTATAAATATTAAAAAGAATGAAAATCTTGTGATTAAATTTTCATTTTTGAGAAAAAATCCCATAATTTAATTTACTATTTGTTTATAATTTTTTTCTAAATCTAAATAAGTTTTTAAAATAGCATCTTCTAATTTTGATTTTGGCGACCATCCATATTGTTTAGCAAGTTTTGTATCTAATACTTTGCTTTTCATACCATCTAAATTGGGATTGTTATCAAAAACTATTTTCATTTTTTTATCTACAATTTTCAAAATAATTTTAACAAATTGTTTGATTGTTTTCTCTTTCGAAGTTCCTATATTTATTAAAGTATGTTTAACTTTTTTATTCATAAAATATAAGACTGCATCTGCTAAATCATCTACATATATGACTTCTCTTTTAGCTTTTCCGGTACCCCACAATTTAATTTTAAATTTTTTATTTTTTTCAGCTAAATAAATTTTGCGCAATATTGCTGGTATAAAATGTGAATTTTCTAAATCATAGTTATCATTTGGACCAAAAGTATTTGTAGGCATTAAACATAAATAATTAGTTTTGTACTGGTTGTTATAACTCTCACACATTTTAATTCCTGCGATTTTGGCTATTGCATAAGGCTCGTTAGTTTTTTCAAGTTTCCCTGTTAATAGATAATCTTCTTTAATAGGTCTCTTACAATTTACTGGATAAACACAGCTAGAGCCCAAAAATATTAAGTTTTTGATTTTATTAGAGTAACTTCCGTGTATTAGATTATTTTGGATTGTTAAATTTTCTCTAATAAAATCTGCTCTAAATATGTTATTTGCTTTTATCCCTCCTACTTTCGCCGCGGCTATAATCACAATTTTAGGCTTATTTTTTTTTAGAAAATTTATTACTTTATTTTGATTTAAAAGGTCTAACTTTTTTTTACTTTGAGTAATAATATTTTTAAAACCTCTTTTTTTTAACATTCTATATATAGCTGAGCCAACTAATCCATTGTGACCAGCTAGAAATATTTTATCTTTTTTTTTTATCATATTGAGAAATTATTTTAAAGTCCTCGTCTACCATTTCATCAATCAATTGTTTAATATTTACTCTTGGTTTCCATTTTAATTCTTTTTTTGCTTTAGTAGCATCACCGATCAAAGTGTTTACTTCTGATGGACGAAAATATTTTTTACTACATTCAATTATTATTTTACCATTTTTAGTAAAACATTTTTGATCAATACCTTTGCCTCTCCAAAAATGTTTAATCTCCAATTTTTTTAAAACTAGATTTATAAATTCTTTAACACTATATTGTTTGCCTGTAGCTATTACATAATCTTTAGGTCGTTTTTGCTGCATTATTAACCATTGTGCTTCTACAAAATCTCTTGCATGTCCCCAATCTCTTTTAGAGTCCAAATTTCCTAATATAAGTTTTTTTTGTAAACCACATTTTATCTTGCATAATCCTAATGTAATTTTTCTTGTAACAAATGTTTCACCTCTCCTCGGACTTTCATGATTGAACAAAATTCCATTGCATGCAAAAATATTATAGGATTCTCTATAATTTTTAGTTATCCAATGTGCATAAACTTTGGAAACGGCATAAGGACTTTTAGGATAAAATGGGGTATTTTCATTTTGTGGTATTTCTTGAACTTCACCAAACATTTCTGAAGTGCCGGCTTGGTAAAATTTTGTTTTTTTTTCTAAATTAAAAAACCTAATTGCATCTAATATTCTTAAAGTGCCTATTGCATCAACATTAGAAGTATACTCTGGAATTTGAAATGATACTGCAACATGAGATTGGGCTGCTAAATTATAAATTTCATTTGGTTTTAATTTATTTATAATTTTAAATATTGAATTTGTATCTGATATATCTCCGTAATGTAAAAAAAAATTTTGAGATTTTTTATTTTCATAAATATGATTGATCCTTTCGGTATTAAAGGATGAAGACTTTCTTTTTACTCCATGCACAATGTAGTTTTTTTTCAAAAGAAACTCGGATAGATATGATCCATCTTGTCCAGTAACACCAAATATTAAAGCAATTTTCTTTTTCATATATTTTTTTTATATTAAATAAGAGTTAGTTTCTCAAAGAAAATAATCAATTTTTGATAAATTTCTTCATAAAGATATACATTATAATCAAGGTTAATATAATTGATCCAAATAAAAGATAACTCTGTTTTGGAAGATAACCAAAATGGATATACCTAAAAGCAATTATTTGACCAATTAAACTAGCAAATATTAAATTTGATTTTGAAAACTTATAAGAAATAATTTCAATTAAACTACCAATAGCTACTAAAATTAACATTCCAGAAAATAAAAAAATAAAAGAACCTGTAAAAAATAAAAAAGATATTACTCCAGTAAGTGTATTTCCTTTTACATTTACATATGGGTTTTTCTCATTATAAGTTTTAACGTCTTCTAAAAAAAAAGTTTTCTCGTAAAATGTTGGATGGTTTTTTTTTGGTTTTTCATTTAAAGCTAAAAGAAATAAATTCTTGCTCAACATATCTTTGTTCTGTGAAACAACAAGTGTTGAATCAATACCAACCCACCTATTTATTATAAGATAAAACACTTCATTATTTAAATCTAAAAAATTAAATTCTCTTGATTTAATTTCTTCTAGATACTTTTGGTCTATATTTTCTGAAAACTTTTTCTCCCCAGTTTCTTTTTTGGTTTCAATAGCCGATTTTCCAACATAAAAGTAATTTGTTCTAATTGTATTTACCATCATCACTGATAAGTAAAAAAAAACAATAGTTATGAAAATATAGATATAAAAATTCTCTTTTTTCATTATTTTCTCTGTTTTTTTGTTGTATTTATAAATACCATATAGAATAGCTGAAGAATTAAATATCATTCCTCTACTAATCATAGACAATGAGCTTAAAAAAACCTCTAATAGTGAAATGAAAATGGTTAAATTAAATATTTTTTTGAAATAATTATATTCTAGAAATATTAATACAGTAGAAATACTAGTTAATCCAAAAAGTAAAAGCCATTTTATAGTTCCAGAAAAAAAGAAGTTAATTTCATTAATTGGCAATAAACCCTTTTGATAAATCTGAAAATAAGCATTGATTATTGAAATAGTCAAAACTAATGCTAAAAATAAAAAAATAATATTTTTTCTGTATTTAACAAAAAAATTATTATGATTTTTAATTAAGTTTATTTTATCAGGATAGTAAAAAAATCTTTCTCTTATATGACCAAATAAAATTAAAGGTATTATACCTATGATAGATATTATTAAACCATAATCAAAATTATTTGAAGAGTAATCAAAATTACCAACTCCTTCTCTGAAAACTCCATCAGTGAAAGATATAATCATTGTAAATTTGAACCAATACCCTAAAAAAAGAAGCAATGAAAAAAAAGTTTCAAAAAATATGGCTTTTTTTCTAAAGGCAAAACTAATTAAATATAAATTTGTAATAGTAAATAATAAATATAAAAATTTATTACCAGTATAATTGTAGGTGCCAAATATAGAGGTAAGAAAAAAAATTATATAAATTGTATTTCTGATAACTTTTAAAAGTTTATTTTTCTTTTTTAATAAATATGACATTTTGAATAACTTTTACGCTCTACTATAAATCATAAATGCAAAAGCTGATGCAACAAAAAATGCAAATGAGGTGGCAAATATTCCACCAGTAAAATATAATATAGGTACAAATAAAGTTATAGATAATCCATAAATTATATCAGTTAAAAAAAGGCCTTCTCTTTCTGAAATACCCTCTTGAATTAATTTGTGTCTTTTAAACATTGCAAAACTCATGAAATATGAACCCATCAATGATATAGTTGTTACAAACATAAAAAAATGACTACTTAGAAAATTGAAAGAATTTGAGTTGTACAAAAGATATATTTGATATGAAGAATAAATAAATAAAATGGCAATTAAAACAAAAAATAGTTTTGAAAAATCAATCAAATATTTATTAAACTCAATTTTTTTTTTAATAAAAGTTGGTCCTATTACCGAATTAAATAATGTTCCAGGAAATGAACCAATTGAAAAGCAGGCATAAAAAATTCCAGCTATACTTCTCTCAAAAAAAGTAAAAATTAATAATCTCCAAATAAAACTGCTAGAAATTATTGATAAAGACGAAGCAAAAGCTATTGTGGTAATATTTGTTTTTATTGTGGAAATAATATTAATAAAATTTTTTGGAAAGATTAAATCACCTATAATAAAAAGTGTTAAAAAGCCTATATAGATGTAAATTACAAATTGTGACAAATCTATCCCATAAATCTTTATAATTGATACCATCGTCACTAGAAAAAGCAGATTAACACAAAAGATAAAATAGAAAAATTTTGTATTATTTTTAATTTCAAATCTGACAAGTTTCATTTCAAACATCCATTGAAATAATATTAATAAAGACAACGAAATTAAGAGATTTGAGCTCAATGAAGATATAAAATGATTAAAAATTAAATAAGCTATAATAAATAAAATTCCAGAAAATATAAACCTATAAATCAATGTATCTTTAGAAATCCTTTCATCATTTTCAGCTATTGCAATACTTCTCATGTTGCTAGAAAATATTTGGGTTAATGACAGCCAAAAACTAGATGCCAAACCAACCTCACCTGCGATAGAAAATTTTTTAAAAAGAACTAGTATTATCACAAATAAGGAAGCAAACATCAAGTTGAAAGTATATACTCCAGAAATAACTAAGAAATTTAGATTTATTTTATCTATAAAAGTTTTTTCAATATTAGTTTTCTGTACATTTTGTTTATTTAAAATTGGAATATGCTTAGATGAATAAAAATGTTTATATGTATCTTCAGAATTATATTTTGAATATAAATCTCGAAAATTTTTAGTAATCAGATCATTTTTTTTTAATCTTTTATCCAAAGACCAATTAGAAATTTCTTTAATTTTTTTACTTATTTCATGTTTAGTTAATTTTGTTGGAATAGCTGTTTGATTAAGTTCACTTAATTCAATTTTTTCACTAGTTATTGTTGGTAAGCCATAATAAGAAGATTCTAATATTGACAAACTTAAGACCTCTGACTTTGAGATTAATATATTGGCCCAAGAAGTAGACATTATTTTTTGTCTTTCTTCTCCAAATACTGGATCATAAATTTTTATATTTTTTGATTTATTAGCTAATTTCAAAATCTTGTTTCTGTAATTCTCATCATCTTTTATTCCATAAATTTTAAGGGTCCAGTCATTTCCTAAATTTGCTTTAATAAAAGAATTTATTAACATTTCCAAATTTTTATGTGGATGTATTCTACCAAAATATATTATTTGTTTTTTTTTTTGATTGCTTGATTGTTCTGATAAATCAAAAGGTATTGGATTAGGTATTTTAGTAATTTGGTTTTTAATAAAAAATTTTTTTATCGCATCAGTTTCTTGATTAGTTATTGATATGAAAGAAATTTTGTAATTTATTAAATATTTTAAAATATGTAGAGTTATTCTTTTAAAAATATATTTTAAACTTCCAGCACTTTTTAACGCTTCATCTAAGAGCATCCCATGAGGATGGATAACAATTTTTTTTTCGTGAAAAATGCTGCCATAAATAATAGAGAATAATTGTATAGGGGCCCAGATACCGTGAACATGAATTATATCGTTATTATTAAATTCTTTTTTTAAATTACTAGCCCTAAAAATAAAATCTATCCATGAGGTAAGTTTGAAATTTTGCACCCTACTCTTTTCAAATAAATTTTCATCAATATTTGAACTTATTATCTTAACTTGATATCTTTCAGATTTATCAAATAACTTAGTGATGTATTCAATTAACGAAGAAATACTATAATTTTTTTTTGAGAATTCATTCGTTATATGTAATATTTTCATATTTTAAACTATTAATTTAAATTATAAAAAGTTTCTTTCAATGGATATATACAAATTTTACAATGAAATAGGTTGGAAAAAAAATCAAATCAATTCAGTAGATGCAGAATTATTTGAAGATCTAAGACCGTGTGCGAAAAATTATGTCTCGAAATGTAGAAAAAAAATTAAAAATTATATTCCAAAAAAAGGACTAAATTTACTCGACTTTGCTTCTGGTCCTATTCAATATGCTGAATATTTGTCGTATTCAAAAAATTTTAATACAAGGCACTGTGTAGATTTTTCAAAAACTGCGATAAGAGAAGCAAAAAGTAAAATTAAAAAAAGAGGAAAATATTATTGTAAAGATTTTTTAAAAATAAATTTTAAAAAGAATTTTTTTGATTGTGTAATTAGTCTTCATACAATCTATCATATAAACAAAAAAGATCAGAAAAAAACCATAGATAAAATGATAGACATAACAAAGAGGGGTAAACCTATAATTATAGTTTATAGTAATCCAAATACATTAATAAGCAAAATAAAAAATTTTTTTAAATTTAAAAATAAAAATAATAAGGACAAAAAATTGTTATACTTTTATTGCTATCCATTAGACTGGTGGAAACAATTCAATGGTAAGGCAAAAGTTGAAATTTTTATATGGAGATCTTTTTCTTCTCAACATCAGAAAATTATATTTCCAGATAATTTTTTAGGTAAATTAATGTTCGGTTTATTATATTTTTTTGAAAATAATTTCTCTAAATTTTTTGCTAAAAATTTTCAGTATCCAATTATATTATTAACAAAAAAATAATGGAAACTGTTAGCTTTTCAATTATAGTTGTCTCTTTAAATACCAAGAAAGATCTTTATAAAACGCTCAAATCTATTTTTAGACAAAAATTTAAGAAATATGAAATTATTATTGTTGATGGGAAAAGTAATGATGGATCTATAGAATTAATAAAAAATTTAAAAAAAAAGAATGTAAAGAAAATAATTGAGAAGGATAAAGGAATTTATGATGCGATGAATAAAGGTTTAAAAAAAATAAAAAATAATTGGGTTATTTTTCTAAATTCTGGAGATATATTCTACAAAACAAAAACACTAACAAATGTGAGAAAATCTATTTTAAATAATGTCAACGCTGACATAATTATTGGAAAAAATGTGTTATTAAACAAAACTAATATTCTTACTAAATTTAAAAGAATGAGTAAAAATACATATGAAAGTTCATTTTCTCATCAAAGTATATATTTTAAAAAAAAAATTTTTAAATTTCGAAAATATAATATTAAATATGAAATTGCAGCAGATTTTGACCTAATGAAATATTTGTATTATAAAAAATATAAAATTGTCTACAGCAACAATGTTTTATCTTCATCTAAACCACAAGGTATTTCTGATAAAAAAAGATTTGTTGCTATAAGAGAATTTTATGAAATAAGCAGAAAATACGATAAGAGTTTTTTTTTAAATCTTTGGTATTATAACAAGCTAATTTATATGATTATTATTAATCTATTAAAATTAATTTTACCAAAGAAAATATTATTGTTCGCTCTTCAATTAAAAAAGTTTATTTAAAATAATGTATATTTTAGGTTTAAATGCATATCATGGTGATTGCTCAGCTTGTTTGTTTAAAGATGGAAATATAGTCGCTGCAATTGAAGAAGAAAGACTAACAAGAGTAAAACATGCTGCAGGTTTCCCAATAAATTCAATAAAATTTTGTTTAAACAAAGAAAATATACTTTTGCGAAATGTTCATTATGTTGCTGTTAATAGGAATCCAAATTTAAGATTATTCAGTAAATCACTGTACGCATTAAAAAATATTTTTAAAATTAGTAAATTTACTAATAGAGTAAAAAATTTAAAAAAAATAAATAGCCTTGATAAAGAATTTCAAAATCATTTTGGGGAAAAATTAAGAAATAAAGTCATTCTTATAGACCATCATATGGCTCATGCATCGAGCTCGGTAACAATGTCAAAGTTTAATGAATGCAACTACATAACTCTTGATGGATTTGGTGACTTTGTAAGCACTACAATTGGCTCATACAAAAAAGGAGAATTAAAGAAATTTAAAGAAGTACAATTTCCTCACTCTATGGGTCTGTTTTATACTGCTATAACTCAATATCTTGGATTTAAGAATTATGGAGATGAATATAAGGTAATGGGTTTATCATCTTATGGAAAACCATTTTATAAAGATAAGATTTATGAATTAATAAATTATGATAAAAAAAATCTTTTTAAATTAAATTTAAAGTATTTCAAACATCATGATGAAGGTATTGAGATGAGTTGGCTTGAAGGTGAGCCAAAAATCAGCAACATTTATAACGACAGAATCTTTAACTTGCTTGGAGAAGAAAGAAAAATTAATGAGAAAATAAGTGAGTTTCACATGAATATTGCAGCTTCTGCACAAACTGTTTTTGAAGAAATAGCTATAAAAATAATGAATAAGCTTTATGAAATAAACCCCAGTGAAAATATTTCATTATCTGGTGGATGTGCAATGAATTCGGTTATGAATGGTAAAATAAAAAAACAAACTAAGTATAAAAATATTTACATAAATCACTCACCAGGAGACTCTGGTGGCTGTATTGGTGCAGCAACTGAGGCAATTAAAAAAATCAAAAAAAACACAAAAATAGTTGTTAGTGATAGTCCATATTTAGGATCCAGCTACTCTTTAAGTGATATTAAAAAAATTGTCTTAGATTATAGAAAAATATTTGATGAAAAAAATATTTTAGTAAAATTAATAAGTGATAGAAATCTACTATTTAAAGATATTGCAAAAAGTCTAGTTGATAAAAATGTTATTGGATTATTTCAAGGTGCTATGGAATTTGGTGCAAGAGCATTGGGGAATAGATCAATTATTGCTGATCCCAGAAACGCTGGAATAAAAGAATTACTAAATGAAAAAATAAAAAATAGAGAAAAATTTAGACCTTTTGCACCTTCTATTCTTGAAGAAGATGTGTCTGACTGGTTTGATATAAATGATAATGTAAATTTTATGTCTAAAGTATATAAAATCAATGAAAATAAAAAAAACATTGTGCCGGGAGTTGTTCATGTAGATGGAACGTGTAGACTTCAAACTGTATCAAAAAGTTATAATGAAAATTATTATAATATAATTAAAGAATTTAAAGAATTAACAAATGTCCCAATGATTTTAAATACTTCTTTTAACGAAAATGAACCAATAGTTTGCTCTCCAAGAGAAGCTATAGATTGTTTTCTCAGAACTAAGATGGATAAATTATATATAGAAAAATATCTAATTTATCGAGGCTAATTTTCTTTTTAGAAATGAAATAAGAGAAAAATAAACAAATAATTGAAGTATTGTTAACAAGAATACTTTGGAAATTAAAATCCCAATTAGAAATGGCAGAAGTATAATTGAATTTATTATTAAGAAAGTTTTCTTTTCTCCATAAACATCAATAAGATAATGATGAAGGTGATTTCTGTCGGGTTTAAAAGGTGATTTTTTATAGATGAAAATTCTTTCAAAAAATAATCTCATTAAATCAATACCTGGTATCATCATTAAAATTACTATTTCCTCAACATAACTAATGCCACCAATATTATAAATTTTAATTGACAATCCGCCTAATATAAATGCTAAAAGATAACTGCCACTGTCTCCCAGGAAAGATTTGGATTTAAAATTTAAAATAGAAAAAAAAATTAATGAAATTGCTATTATAAAAATTAATACACTTAATTGAGATTTAAAAAATAGATAAGAAAAAAAAATAAGTGAATAACTTGATGCTTGAAGGTTGTATCCATCAAACATATTAAATGCGTTTATAAATAATAAAAAACATATTATAGTCCAAGGAATGGAAAATATATCTAAATTAAATTTTCCATAATTAAATCTGACTTCTTCAATAACGAAACTCTTGTCAAAAATTAAAAGTGACAAAATAAATATTAGAATTAAAATAAACTTAAGATTAGCATTAAGAATAAATTTGTCGTCAATTATTCCTAAAAAAAAAAATAAAGAACAGATGAAATAAAAAAAATATATTTCAAAGTTATTATCGAATATTGATACATCGTAATCATTTACTAATACAAAGATTAAAAAACAGGTTAAATTAAAAAATATTATTATACCTCC
>CACFAT010000005.1 GCA_902564385.1 uncultured Pelagibacteraceae bacterium | reverse complement strand
GTGCAGTTTCATATTTGTATTATGCAGACAGAATATATCAAATAAACTTAGCGATAGCAGGAATTGCAATAGGTATAATTATTTTACCCAACTTAAGTAGATATGTTGAAAGTAAAAATAAATTAAAATTAGAAATTTTACAAAATAAGTCTTTAGAGTTGAGTTTATTTTTAAGTCTCCCGGCTACACTTGCATTAATTTTTGCCTCTGAGGAAATTGTTTCAGCGCTTTTTGGTTATGGATCTTTTAATGAAGAAAGTGTTAAAAATTCAGCCCTTGCATTATTTTATTTTGCATTGGGTCTACCCGCATTTTCGATGATTAAAATATTTTCAAGTTTTATTTTTGCTAGAAATGACACGAAAACACCTTTTTACTTTTCACTAATTTCTGTAATTTTAAATATTGTAATTAGCGTATCTTTATTTAACAAATTAGGTTTTATTATAATTCCTATAGCGACAACCATTTCTTCATGGTTGAATGGACTTTTATTGATGATATTTGTCTTAAATAAAGATTATTTTAATTTTAACCTTACGTTTTTTCAACAGCTCTTTAAAATATTTATTGCAAATCTAGTTTGTCTTGGATCATTTAAAATTTTAATAAATTATTTTAGTAATTATTTTATATTCACAAATAGTTATAAATTTTTAGCAATTATTTTATTAGTTCTTTTAACTTTTACTTTTTATTTATTGATTTCAATACTCATTAAGGCCTTTAAAATATCTGATATTAAATTAAAGTATTAAATTATGTCTAAAAAAATTTTTTCTGGAGTACAACCAACAGGAAACTTGCATCTTGGTAATTATATTGGTGCAATAAAAAATTTTGTAGATTTACAAAATAATAAAGATAACAGTTGCATTTTTTGCGTCGTGGATCTTCATGCAATTACTGTAATGCAAAACCCGGTAGAATTAAAAAATAATATTAGAGAGACAGCAGCAGCGTTTATAGCAAGCGGGATTGATCCAAAAAAAAGTATAATATTTAATCAATCCTTGGTTCCCCCACACTCCGAGGGTTCTTGGATTTTAGGATGTATTGCTAGAATGGGATGGCTTAATAGGATGACACAATTCAAAGAGAAAGCCGGAAAAGACAAAGAAAAAGCAAGTGTTGGTTTATATATCTATCCTGTTCTGATGGCGTCTGATATTCTTTTGTATGATGCCACTCATGTACCAGTTGGACACGACCAAAAACAGCATCTGGAGCTTTGTAGAGATATAGCTCAAAAATTTAATAATGAATATAAATGTCCAGATTTTCTAAGACCTCCAGAGCCTCTTATACAAAAAAATTTTTCAAGAATTATGAGCTTGAAAGATGGTTCAAAAAAAATGAGTAAGTCAGATATTGCCGAAGGTAGTAGAATTAACTTAACAGATACCGAGGATCAAATTATTAATAAAATAAAAAAAGCAAAAACAGACAATGATACTTTGCCTGGAAATGAAGATGGACTTAAAGGTAGACCTGAAGCAGAAAATTTAATGGGCATATACGCTAGTTTAAGCAACCAAAATATTATGGATACACTTAATGAATTTGATGGAAAAAAATTCTCTGATTTAAAAAATAAACTATCTGAAATAATTGTCACTAGGCTTTCACCTATATCAAAAGAAATAAAAAAATTGTTATCAGATAAAAATTATATAGATCAAATTTTAGTTGAGGGTGCAGAAAAAGCGCAGGATATTTCCTCTAAGAAAGTTAAAAAAATAAAAGAAATAGTTGGTTTTTAATTATTTAAAATTTTGAAATAAACACTATATAAGAACTATGTTTATACAAACTGAAAATACACCAAACCCAAACTCATTAAAGTTTTTACCTGGCAGGAAGGTATCCAATAATGGTCCTTTAGAAGTCTTAAATCAAAAAGATACAAATAATTTATTGATTAAGAGCTTGTTACAAATAAGTGGGGTGACTGGAGTATTTTTAGGGGAAGATTTTTTTTCTATAAATAAAGAAGAAAGTAAAAAGTGGGAAGATATTCAGCATATTGTTATATCTTATGTAAATGAGCATTATGCAAATGGCAATACTTGCATTATCGATAAAACAAATGAAAAGCAGCAAAATCAAAATTATTCAGATATTGAAAAAAAAATAATAAGTATCCTAGATTCTAAAATCAGACCTGCTGTAGCAAGAGATGGGGGAGATATTAAGTTTCAAGAGTTTAAGGATGGAAAAGTTAAAGTTTTATTAAAAGGTAGTTGTTCAGGCTGTCCTTCTTCAACTCTTACTTTAAAAAAAGGTGTAGAAAACTTGCTTTGTCATTACATTCCTGAAGTTAAAGAAGTTTTAGCTGTATAATTAGTTAATAATATTTATATTGAATTACATGGTTAGACATAAAAAAAATAAAAACAATATAGAAAAAAAAAATAAAAATAATTTATTTAGATTTTCACTAATAAGTCTTCTAGTAATTTTCTCATTTTTTACTCTACCTACTGTAAAAAATTTTTTTGATAAAAATTTAAAGTTTAATAGATCTATCATCTCGAATGCTGGAGTAAATTTTGACCAGGAACTGGAAAAAAGAAAAAAAGTACTTGATGGAGAAATGGAAACAAAAACAAAAAATCTGAGTCTAAAAAATATTTTTGCTGATATCGATTTTTTCAGTACTGATGATGAAGGACAAAATTCAATAAGGTTTGATGCAAGAACAATTGAGCAATTATTTAAAGATACAAATTATAATTTAGATAAAGTTAGAGAGACAAAGTTAGTAAATATTGGAAATAAAATTGACCATCTTCCAAAAGAAATTAAAAGTATTGAGAGTTCAAAAAAGAGAAAGAAATTATTTATTCAAATAGTTTTACCTCTAATTGTTGAAGAGAATGCTAAAATCAGACTTGATAGGAAAGAATTATTTAGAATTTTAAGCAAGAATATCAATACGCAAAAAGAAAAGAATTGGTTAAAAGAAAAATTTAGGCAATATGGGTTAAAGGATGGAGATTTTTATTCTCTGAAAGTCAGAATGGATGAAATACCTGTG
The DNA here is from genome assembly GCA_902564385.1 of uncultured Pelagibacteraceae bacterium. Taxonomy (GTDB): domain Bacteria; phylum Pseudomonadota; class Alphaproteobacteria; order Pelagibacterales; family Pelagibacteraceae; genus Pelagibacter. The sequence continues at coordinate 83,553 of CACFAT010000005.1, read as the reverse complement.
TCCTTAGCTCTTGCTCAAGCTGCCAAAGAAACTGGATGGGGAACATCTAGATTTGCTCAAGAAGGTAATGCATTATTTGGACAATGGACGTGGAGTGGAGATGGTATTAGACCCGCAGGAGTAGACAAAGATGCAAAACATAAGGTAGCAAAATTTGCAGTGCTTAAAGCATCTGTCAGAGCATACCAGCGAAATTTAAATACTCATAGTAGTTATATTGAATTTAGAAAAGAAAGAGCAATTCAAAGAGATAATGATGAAAGGCTAGATAGTTTAAAGTTGGTCAATTATCTTGATAAATATGCTGAGACCGGACAAGTGTACATCGATGTATTGAAAAAAATTATAAAACAAAATTCACTTACGGACTTTGATGATGTGAATGTAATGCCAACAAGTAATAAGACTAAAAAATTAATTTAATTTTGAACAAATTGGAAACCTGAAAATCTCCAGCCTTTTTCTTCTTTTAGAGAACAATTAATCCTACCTCTTCTTTCAATAAATTTTTCAGCAAAATTAATATTTAATATATTATCAATTAAAACAATTTTTGTTTTTCTCCATGTTGACCCTTCATTCGAAAAGCAATTAATATTTTCTAAATTTTTTTGATCTTCAAAAAATTCTATCGTCATTTTAGGTGGGTTTTCACCATCATTCATAAATTTGTTTTCTGGTTTTACAATTTTATACTGAAGTGGCAAATAAGATATTACTTCTTTGAATCTTTTTATCTCTCCATATTTTTCGTTGATAGGAAATCTTGGTAGTTCATATCTATCTTTATTTAAATCAATAACGCCAGAATTTTGGCCAAATGCAAATTTAAAATTTTTTGAAATATAATTTTTCTGCTCTAAATTATATTCACCAAAGGGATAAGAAAAAAAAATTGGATTATAACCTAATTTATTTTTAAAAATATTAATTGACTCTTCAATATCATCTACAAACTTTGGAAAAGTAAATTTAGTTAAATAATCGTGTGAATGTGAATGATTACCAATGTATGCAAAGTTCTCTTTCTCTACTTCTTTTATTTGGTCCCAACTCATATATCCATTATTACCAACTGCCTCTGTTGAGACAAATAAAATAAAAGGAATTTTTTCTTCTTTTAAAATTGGCCAAGCATTTTCATAAAAAGACGTAAATGCATCATCAATAGTTAATAAAATTTTTTTTTGTTCCTTAACCTTTTTAAAATTTTTTGAAAATTCATCAGGATTATAAAAGTTTAAATTATTTTCTTTTATTAAATTAATATGTTTTTTAAATATATCTAATCTTATATTTGTTGATGGATACTTATTTTCTTCAAATCTATGATACATAATTGCTAAAACACCTTGTTCATTTTTAAAATATTTTTTATTTACTACTTCAGCTTTAACGTTTAAAAAAATAATAAAAAAAATGAATATTTTAGTTATTAATGCTGCTGGAGATAAAATTCTATTTTCACTCATAACTAGCTTAGAATCTTATACTACCGCTCATATAAACAGTAGAGAAAATTTTGATAAAATAACAATATTAATTAGGAATTTCCTGCAGGAACATAATTCAAATTTAGATAGAATTAGTCAAATATTTGTCAATCAAGGCCCTGGCAAAATCTCAAGTATTAGAAATTCAATAGCAATAGCTAAAGGTATTGCATTTGCAAAAAATATTGATTTATATGGATTTTTGAATGAGCATTTAAAAGGTGAGGGCGTAGATCATTTATTAAAAATCGATAAAAAAAATTTTACAAATATTAATTTGATTAAACCCCTTTACTAGAGTTAAAATATAGAATGTTAGAAACTATTGAAGAAAAATGTCAAAAAAACGGTGTAAAGCTCACAGATCAAAGAAGGATAATTGCAAGAGTAATTTCAGAGTCTAAGGAAACATATGGGGAGTCTGATCACCCAGATGTTGACGAATTATATAACAGAGTTTCTCAGATAGACTCTAAAATTAGTATTGCTACAGTGTATAGAACAGTCAAGCTATTTGAAGAAGCAGGTATATTAACAAAACATGATTTTAAATCTGGCAAGGCAAGGTATGAATTAAATGATGATCACAATCACTTAATTGATATTAAAACAGGAGAAATAATAGAATTTGTTGACGAAGAGATCGAAGAATTGCAAAAAAAAATTGCTGATAAATATGGCTATAAACTTGTAGACCATAAATTAGAACTATACGGAATCAAAAAAAAATAATTCATGAATAAAAAGGTTTTTATAAAGACATTTGGTTGTCAAATGAATGAATATGACTCTAATAGGATTTATGATGCTGTTAAGGCAATAGGATATAATAAAACTGAAAATCAAGATGATGCCGACTGTTATATTTTGAATACTTGCCATATTCGAGATAAGGCCAAGGATAAAGTTTATCATGAGATTGGAAGAGTTAAAAAATTATATAAAGATAAAAAAAAACCAATCATGGTAGTAGCAGGATGCGTTGCGCAAGCTGAAAATACTGAGATGCTTAATAGAGAGAAATATATAGATTTAGTTATAGGTCCTCAATCTTATCAAAAAATAAATAATCTTTTAAAAAGTTTTGAAGAAGAAAATAAAATTGAAGAAACCGAATTTGACTCAGTTTCAAAGTTTAGTTACTTCGATAATATTAAAAATAACAATACAAATGTTTCATCTTTTTTAACAATTCAAGAGGGTTGTGATAAGTTCTGCCACTTTTGTGTTGTTCCTTATACTAGAGGACCAGAATATTCTAGACCATTTAAAAGTATTATTGACGAAGCTGAGAGATTGATAAAGAACGGATCTAGAGAAATAACTTTTCTTGGTCAAAACGTAAATGCATATTCTTATGTAGATGGATCCAAGGAGTATCGATTGTCAGATCTTATTAACACACTCAGCAAATATAACGAACTAAGTAGAATTAGATATACCACATCTCATCCAAGAGATATGACAGATGATCTTATTGAATGTTATAAAAACACAAAAAAATTAATGCCTTTTGTTCATTTACCAATTCAAAGTGGCTCTGACAGAATATTAAAAATGATGAACAGAAAGCATACTGTAAAGTATTATATAAATATTTATGAAAAATTAATCAAAATTAATCCTGATATAAAATTTTCTAGCGACTTTATTATTGGATACCCTGGAGAAACAGAGAATGATTTTAAAGAAACCATAAATTTAGTTGATAAAATTAAATTTATCAATTCATTCTCTTTTATTTTTAGTCCAAGACCAGGAACAAAGGCAGCAGAATTAGAGATTACTGATAAAGATAAACTTAAAAATAGGTTGTTAACCATCCAAGAAAAATTATTTAGCAACCAAATAGAATTGAATAAATCTTTAGAAGGCAAAACTCTAGAAGTACTTGTGGAAAATAAACTTGAAAACCAAAATAAATTTTTTGGAAGAAATAAATTTTTAAATTCAGTAATTTTTGAAAGTAATGAAAGTCATATTGGCAAATTAATTAAAGTTAATATCGAAAAAAGTAATCAAAATTCTTTATTTGGCAAAGTAACAGATGAAATGAAAGCAGCATAATTTGAAAAATTTTGCAAAATCAAAAATTAACACTGATTTAAAATACGTGTATTCAGAAAATAATGTTTTAAGTATTGTATTTCAAAGCAATGAATTACTTCTTGGTGTTTTAGGAGAATTTAATAATAACTTAAAAGAATTAGAAAAAATTACAAATACTAGTATTTACTCTAGAGGAAACTCAATTTTATTAAAAAATACTCCTGAAAAAAATGAAATAATAAAGAATGCAATTCAATTTCTTATAGATCAATTTTTAAATAATGGAACATTAGAAAAAAAGGATATAGAGTCATCAGTAAACAAATTTATGATTGAGGAAAAAGTTACAAATAAAAGTGGAAATGTAGAATACATAATTAAAACTCCAAAAAAATCTGTAATACCTAGATCAGAGAAACAAAAAAATTATATAAGCGCATTAAAAGAGTCAGATATTGTTATTTCTGCAGGACCAGCTGGAACTGGTAAAACTTTTTTAGCTGTAGCAGTTGCCTTAACAATGTTACTAGATAAAAAAATTGAGAGAATCATTTTATCTAGACCAGCTGTAGAAGCAGGAGAGAGGTTAGGTTTTTTACCTGGTGATATGAGAGAAAAAGTTGATCCTTATTTAAGACCTCTTTACGATTCATTGTATGACCTATTAGATTTTGAAAAAATCCAAAAAAAAATAGAAGTTGGAGATATTGAAATTGCACCCCTAGCTTTTATGCGTGGAAGAACATTAAAAAATTCTTTTGCAATACTTGATGAAGCACAAAATGCTACTGATACTCAAATAAAAATGTTCTTAACAAGAATTGGTGAAAATTCCAAAATAGTCATTAACGGTGATCCATCTCAAATAGACTTACCTAATAAAACAATGTCGGGTTTAAATAAATCAAAAAAATTACTTGGTCATCTAAAAGAGATATCTGTAGTAGATTTTGATCATACTGATGTAGTAAGACACCCGCTAGTTTCTAAGATAGTCAAGGCTTATTCTGATAAAAATTCAGATTAATGATTAAAGCCAACGTAGTTCTAGACAAAAAAATTTGGGAAAAAAAATTAAAAAAACCAGAAGTTTACTTCAAAAAAAAATTAAACAAATTGTCTAAATTCAGCAGCTTTAAAAATAAAAATCAAGAATTTACAGTTATGCTTACTAATAATAAAAAAATGAAATATTTAAATTCAAAATTTAGAAATAAAAATGTTTCAACAGACGTGCTTTCTTTTCCTTTAAAAGTTAAATTAAAAAATAAATTATATTTAGGAGATATAGCAATTTCTTTCGAAATAATTAATAGAAGATCAAAATCATCCAATTTTGATCATGAATTAGATAAAATGTGGATACACGGTTATTTGCATTTACTAGGACATGATCATAAAAAAAATAAAGATTATTACTTAATGAGGAAAAAAGAAAATTTAATATTTAATAAATTGAATAAAATAAATTGAACCCTATTCTAGAAAATAAAGTGTACCTATATTTAATATGCTTATTATTAGGTATACTAACTTCATTTAGTTTACCTCCTTATAACTTATTTTTTATTAATTTTTTAACACTTCCAGTATTACTTTACATATTAGTTAACTATGTAAATAAAATAACCATTTCATTTTTTGTTGGCTGGGTCTTTGGATTTGGTTATTTTCTTTCTAACCTTTATTGGATTACAAATTCTTTGACATTTGATGTAGATTTTAAATTTATTATTCCATTCGCATTAATATTAATTCCTCTATTTTTGGGAATATTTTATGGTTTAGTTACTTTTTTATGCAATTTTTTTAATTTAAAAAATAAAATCTCATCAATCTTAATTTTTTCAATTTTTTTTGGCAGCATTGAATTTCTAAGAAGTTTTATTTTTGGTGGTTTTCCTTGGAATTTATTTGTTTTTAGTCTTTCAAATAACTTACCCTCTTTACAAATTTTATCCTACGTAGGGACTTATTCATTAAACTTGTTATCAATAACTATTTTTTTATTACCAATAATATTTTTTTTTAAATATAAAAACTCAATAAAGTTAATCATTTTTTGTGTTGGTTTAATTTTAGTTTTATTAAATTTTTTGTATGGAAATTTTAATATTGAAAAGTTTGAAAAAAAAAAATATGATAATTTAGTTTCCGTTATTCGAGTTGTCTCTCCAAATATACCAATCGAAAGATTCTTATCAAACCAAGACATAGAAAAAAATATAAATGAATTGATTATTCTAAGTAATCCAAATAATGATAAAAAAACAATATTTATTTTCCCAGAGGGAATAATTACTAGTATATATTTTAAAGATCTAAAATTTTTTAAAAATATCTTCAAAAGAAAATTTAACACAAATCATAAAATTGTATTGGGAATTAATAGTGTTAAAGAAAGCAAAATTTATAATTCTTTAGCAGTATTAAATAACGAGACTGAATTATTGTATAAATATAATAAGAACAAACTTGTTCCATTTGGAGAATTTTTGCCTTTTGAAAATATCTTTAAAAAAATTGGTTTAAAAAAAATAACCCAAGGATATCAATCATTTTCAGCTGATAACAAAAGGGAAGTTTTGAACATTGATCAATTAAAATTCAACCCGCTTATTTGCTATGAAATAATTTATTCTGGGAATATTAACCCAAATAAAAAATATTACGATTTTATATTAAATATTTCTGAGGATGGGTGGTTTGGCAAATCTATTGGACCCGCCCAACACTTATCTCATTCGATATTCAGATCAATTGAAGAAGGTAAAAATGTTATTAGGTCAACAAACAATGGAGTATCAGCTTTTGTTAATCCTAAAGGCCAAATTATTAAACAAATTAGTGAAAAAGGATATTTTGATATCGATAAAATTAAACGTGTTAATAAAACTTATTTTGCTAAACACGGTAACAAGATCTTCTTTTATTTTGTACTAATTTATACTACTTTCACGGTAGTTTTAAAAATTAGGGAGAATAAATGAAAAAAGATTACTTATTTACTAGCGAGTCAGTATCCGAAGGTCATCCAGATAAAGTTTGCGACAGAATTTCAGACATGGTTGTAGATACATACCTGGCCGCTGAACCTCAAGCTAGGGTTGCTTGTGAAACTTTAACAACAACAAATAAAGTTGTCTTAGCTGGCGAGGTAAGAGGTCCAGAAATTAAAAAAGAGGATTTAATTCAAAAGGTAAGACATTGTATTAAAGATATAGGTTACGATCAGGATGGATTTACTTGGAAAGAAGCAACTTTAGTTGAAAGTCATTTACACTCTCAATCTGCCGATATTGCTATGGGCGTAGACTCTTCCGGAAATAAAGATGAAGGTGCAGGTGATCAAGGTATTATGTTTGGTTATGCTTGTAATGAAACCGATGTTCTTATGCCGGCACCAATACATTATTCTCATAAAATATTAAGACTTATGGCGGAGGATAGAAAATCAGGAAAGTTAAAAAATATAGAGCCAGATTCAAAAAGTCAAATAACAATTGAGTATAAAGATGGAAAGCCATCATCAGTGAAATCAGTTGTTATATCAACCCAACACTCACCTGATGTAAATCAAACTCAAGTTAGAGATTTAGTTAAACCATATATTGAAAGATCAATACCAAAAGAATTATTAAATTCATTGGATGAAAAGGAAATTTATGTGAACCCAACAGGAAATTTTGTTATTGGAGGTCCTGATGGTGATAGCGGTTTAACAGGTAGAAAAATTATTGTTGATACTTATGGTGGAGCCGCTCCTCATGGTGGAGGGGCATTTTCAGGAAAAGATCCTACTAAAGTGGATAGATCGGCTGCATATGCATCAAGATATTTAGCAAAAAATGTTGTTGCATCTAAAATTGCGGATAAATGTTTAATCCAACTTGCATATGCTATTGGAGTGTCAAAACCACTATCTATTTATGTAGATTTATTTGATAATGATGATGATAAAAATAAGTATGTTGAAAAACTTATTCATGAAAATTTTGATTTAAGTCCTAGAGGAATTCGAGAAATGTTGGGCTTGAATAAACCAATTTATGAAAAAACAGCTGCTTACGGACACTTTGGAAGAATTCCAGATAAAGATGGTTCATTTTCATGGGAAAAGACTGATAAATCAAATGTATTTATCAAGTAAATAAAGTTGAATATTAAAAAAAAATAAATATATTTCATTTTCATTATTGAAATTTCAAAATGGGCCTCGGCCCATTTTTTTTTAGGACGAGTAAAAATGTTAAATAGAAGAGCTGATAAATTAGAATTGATAAGGATAGCTGAAGCAGTAGCTTTGGAAAAATCTATTGATAAGGAGTTAATCATAGGTTCAATGGAAAATGGTATTGCAAAAGCAGCCAAATCTAAATTTGGATCTGAAAATGAAATCAAAGTCGAAATTGATAGGGAGAGTGGCGACATAGGAATATATAGAAAATTGGTGATTGTTGAAAACCCAGAAAATTCTAATTTAGAGATAACTCTCAATGATGCAATTAAGCTAAATGAAAATAATCAAGGAAAACAAATTGGCGACGAAGTTTTGCAACCATTGCCTTCATTTGATTTTGGTCGAATAGCCGCGCAAACTGCAAAGCAAGTTATTAGTTTTAATGTAAGAGAAGCAGAAAGGGAAAGACAATTTAACGATTTTAAGGATAAAGTTGATACTATTTTGAGTGGAATAGTTAAAAGATTAGAATTTGGAAATGTAATTGTAGATTTAGGAAGAACAGAAGCAATAATTCAAAAAAATGAAATGATACCTAGAGAAAATATTAAAGCAGGAGACAGGGTAAAAGCTTATTGCCTTGATGTAAGAAGAGAACCAAGAGGTCAACAAATTTTTCTTTCAAGAGCGCACCCTAAATTTATGGAGAAATTATTTATTCAAGAAGTCCCTGAAATCTATGATGGACTGATAGAGATTAAATCATCTTCTAGGGACCCAGGTAGTAGAGCTAAAATTTGTGTAAAAGCTATAGATACATCATTAGACCCTGTGGGAGCATGTGTAGGAATGAGAGGAAGTAGAGTCCAGGCAGTGGTAAATGAACTGCAAGGTGAAAAAATTGATATAGTAAATTGGTCAGAAGATCCTGCAGTTGTTGTTGCAAATGCATTGTCACCTGCTGAAGTGCAGAGGGTAAATGTAGATGAAGAGGGAAGAAAACTTGATGTAATATTAACTGAGGAAAATCTGAGTAAAGCAATCGGTAGGCGGGGTCAAAATGTTAGATTAGCAACGAAATTAATGAATTATGAAATCAATATAATGACAGATCAAGAGGACTCGGAAAGACGACAGATTGAGTTTAAAGAGAAGACAGATAATTTTGTAAAAAACTTAGAATTAGACGAAACATTAGGACAGTTACTTGTTGCCGAAGGTTTTTCATCTATCGATGATATTAAAGACAGCAATCCTGATGCATTAATTAAAATTGAGGGGATAGAAGAAGATACTGCAAAAGAGCTAATTGAAAGAGCTAAAGAATTTTACCAAAAAGACCAAGAAGAAATAGCAAATAGAATTAAAGATTTAGGTTTAGAGAATGAATTAATTAATCACAAAGGTTTAACACCAGGAATGCTACTTACACTTGGAGAACAAAAAATATTAACATTGAACGATTTTGCAGATTTAGCTTCTGATGAATTGACTGGTGGGTATGATATTGTCAAAGGCGAAAGAGTAAGAATTAAAGGATATTTAGAGGATTTTGCGCTTTCCAAAAAAGAAGCGGATGAACTTATTATGTCCGCAAGAGATATAGTATATAAAGATTGAGAGATGAAAAATGGAAAAGAAAAAATTAAAGTTATCAATTTCTGGAGCATCCAAAAAAACCATAAATAGTATCGAACAAGCAAAATCTCATTCAAAGAATACAGTTGTAATTGAGAAAAGACCTCCAAGATTTGGGGGTAAACAGAATTTTTCTAGAGGAGCAAGATCAGCTGAAAATAAAACACAAAGCACCTTTACACCAAAAAAAACAATTTTTTCAAAGCCCTCTTCACCAATTACATCTGATTTCGAAAAAAGAAAACTTGCTGAACAAAGAGCAACTAGAAGACTAAAAGGTGAAAATGTTCAAAAGGAAAACAAGCCTAATAAATTAGGCAGCAAAAGAAGAGAATTAAAACTTACCGTTTCTCGAGCTTTAAGTGAGGATGATATTGGTACAAGGTCAAGAAGTTTAGCTTCTTTAAAAAGAGCAAAGCAAAAAGAAAATAGGTTATTAAATAAAGAGGATAAAAAAGAAAATTTTAAGCCAATTAAAAGAGATATAAATATTCCAGAAGTAATTACAATCAGGGAATTGGCAAATAGAATGGCTGAGCAATCAAGCAGTATAATCAAACATTTAATGGGGATGGGAGTAACAGTTACAATTAATCATACAATTGATTCTGATACAGCAGAGTATTTAGTTAAAGAATTTGGTCACAATCCTGTTAAAGAGGAAAAGGCAGAAGAAATTTTAGAGAAAATTAAAGAAATAAAAGCAAAAAATCTTAAGAGTAGAGCTCCTATTGTTACAGTTATGGGTCATGTGGATCATGGTAAGACATCTGTTTTAGATACTTTGAGAAAAGCTAATGTTGTTTCAGGGGAGTTTGGAGGTATTACGCAACATATCGGTGCATATCAGATAACAAATCAAAAAAATAAGATAACTTTTATCGATACTCCTGGTCACGCAGCATTCACTGAAATGCGAGCAAGAGGTTCAAAATTAACAGATATAGTTATTCTAGTTGTTGCAGCTGATGATGGAGTAAAACCTCAAACAATAGAATCCATTAAACACGCTAAAGCTGCCAAAGTACCAATTGTTGTAGCTATAAATAAATGCGATCTTCCTGATGCTGATCCAAAAAAAATTAAAAATCAGCTTTTAGAATATGAGCTTATAGCTGAAGATTTATCAGGAGATACATTGATGGTAGAAATATCAACTAAAACAAAACAAAATTTAGATAAATTAGTTGAGAGCATTATTTTACAAGCAGAAATATTAGATTTAAAAACTGATTTTGAAACAGATGCTAAGGGAATTGTTTTGGAGTCTAAAATTGATATTGGAAGGGGACCAATTGCAAATGTAATAATCACAGCAGGTACTCTAAAAAAAGGAGACTATTTTGTTAGTGGTTTGAAGTGGGGCAAAGTCAGAGCAATAATAAATGACCAAGGAAAACAAATTGAAAATGCAGAACCGGCAACACCAATTGAAGTATTAGGTATTAATGGAGCAGCAAAATCGGGAGATGATTTTATTGTATTGAAAAGCGAAAAAGAGGCAAAATCTCTATGTGATGGAAGAATTCAGGAAGCAAAGGATAGTAAAAACCCATTGTCATTTGTAACACAAGACTCAGCTTTTAAAGATATATCATCTGAGGAATTAAATATTATTATAAAATCAGATGTTCATGGTTCTTCAGAAGCAATAAAAAATGCAGTAAATCAAATTAAACACGACGAGGTTAAGCCAAAAATACTTTTATCAGATATTGGCATGGTTACAGAAACAGATGTTACATTAGCCAAAGCATCTAATGCTGTAATTATTGCCTTCAATGTGAAACCTAGCAAAGAAGCAAAAAAAAGAGCAGAACAAGAAAAGATTTCTATATCTAGCTTTAATATTATTTATGAAGTTTTAGATTTCATAAAAAGTAAAATGTCTGGTCTACTAACTCCAGAAGTAGACGAGAAAATTATTGGAACAGCAGAGATATTGGAAATTTTTAAAGTTTCAAAAGTAGGAAAGGTTGCAGGTTCCAAAGTAACAGAAGGAGAAATTACTCAAGACTCTAATGCACGGGTTATTAGAGATGGAGCTATAATTTTCAATGGAAAAATTAGCTCAATATTTAGAGAAAAAAATCAAACTAAACAGGTGTCTGCTGGTTTAGAATGTGGAATAACACTTAAGGATTTTGTCGATTTCCAGAAAAATGACGTAATTGAAGTGTATAATTCTACAATAACAGAGAGAACAATATAATGACTAATTTAGGAAAACCAGTTACCCAAAGACAATTAAGAGTTGGTGAAATGATTAAACAAGCTTTAGGAATGTTATTTATCAGAGATGAAGCAAAACTACCAAATTTATCCACTAAAGAGATAACAGTGACTGAAGTTAGAATGTCTCCAGATTTAAAAACAGCAAAAATTTTTGTAATGCCTTTAGGCGGAAAAGACGCTGAAGAAGTCGTTGCTAAATTAAAAGAATTTTCATTTGTAATAAGAAAAGTCTTATCAAAAAAGATAGTAATGAAATTTTTACCAAAGCTATTTTTTGTAAAAGATGATTCTTTCGATTACGCAGAAAAAATTGAAAATTTAATAAAACAAACAAATAAATAAGGAAAAGAAAATGGCAAACAAAGTAAAAGAACTGGCAATCCATGATAAGGATACAGGCTCTTCTGAAGCTCAAGTTGCTCAACTTACAGACAAAATTGAGAACTTATCTAAACATATTAAACAGTTCAAAAAAGATAAACATTCATCTGTTGGACTTTTAAGAGCAGTAAATAGAAGAAAAAAATTGTTAGACTACCTAAAGAAAAATAAAGTTGAGTCTTATAAAGAAGTAATATCAAAATTAAATTTAAGGAAGTAAATGTTTAAAGTTGTAAAGAAAGAAATAGAAGTAGCAGGGAAAAAGATTAGTTTAGAAACAGGTAAAATAGCAAGACAAGCGGATGGCGCAATAATCGCTCAATGCGGAGAAACAGTAGTTTTAGCAACAGCAGTTGGAGCTAAAAAAGTTAATCCAGATATGGATTACTTCCCTTTGTCGGTAAATTATCAAGAAAAATATTATGCAGCTGGTAAAATTCCTGGCGGATATTTTAAGAGAGAAGCACGACCAACTGATAGTGAAACATTAATTTCAAGATTAATTGATAGACCCATCAGACCGCTTTTTCCAGATGAATTTAAAAACGAAGTTCAGGTACTACCAACTGTCATATCTTATGATAAAGAAAATGAAGCAGATATTTTATCAATAATCGCTTCATCAGCAGCTTTGGCAATTTCAGGAATGCCATTTTTAGGCCCAGTAGGTGCGTCTAGAGTTGGCTTTATTAAAGGAGAATACGTTCTTAACCCTACCAAAGCACAACTTAAAGATTCTAAATTAGATCTTGTGGTGGCTGGAACAAAAGACGCGGTTTTAATGGTTGAGTCCGAAGCAAGTGGTTTAACTGAAGAAGAAATGTTAAATGCTGTTAAGTTCGGTCACGAAGGGTTTGTTCCTGTAATCGAAATGATCGAGGATCTAGCCAAAGAATGCAAAAAACCTGATTGGGTAGTAGAGAAAAAAGATCTTTCAGAAGTAAAAAATAAATTGGAAAGCGAATTTACTGGGGAACTTAAAAAAGCATTTTCAATAAAAGATAAACAGGAAAGATCAAATTTAATTTCTGAGATAACTGATAAAGCAAAAAAGCTTTATGAGGAAGATGAAAATTATACAGATCTTGATGTAAATTCTGAACTTAAAAATTTAGAAAAAAGAATCGTAAGAACAGATATTCTTAAAAATAAAAATAGAATTGATGGTAGAGATCTTGCAGATGTTAGACCAATTATGTGTGAAGTTGGAATTCTTCCAAGAGTACATGGCTCTGCTTTGTTTACTCGAGGAGAAACACAAGCAATAGTTACAACTACACTCGGTACATCCGATGATGAGCAGAAAATTGAAAGTCTTGAAGGATTACAAAAAGAAAGATTTATGCTTCACTATAATTTTCCTCCTTTCTCTGTTGGAGAAACTGGTAGAATAGGTACCGGAAGAAGAGAAATAGGTCATGGAAAATTAGCTTGGAGAGCAATAAATTCTTCTTTGCCTTCTAAAGAGAGTTTTCCCTACACATTTAGAATTGTATCAGAGATAACTGAGTCAAACGGCTCTTCTTCTATGGCGACTGTTTGTGGTTCATCTTTAGCTTTGATGGATGCAGGCGTGCCAATAAAAGAACCAGTTGCCGGTATTGCAATGGGATTAATTAAAGAAGGAGATGACTTCAGCGTACTTTCAGATATTCTTGGAGATGAAGATCACCTAGGTGATATGGACTTTAAAGTTGCTGGAACTAAAGACGGAATAACATCTCTTCAAATGGATATTAAAATTACAGGAATAACATTTGAAATTATGGAGCAAGCCTTAAAACAAGCAAAAGATGGAAGAATTCACATTCTAGGTGAAATGAATAAAGCGTTATCTAAATCAAGGGAAGATGTTGGAAAACATACTCCTAAGATGGAGAAAATTACTGTAGATAAGAAAGATATTGCTACAGTCATTGGAAAAGGTGGAGCAACTATAAGAGAAATAGTTGAGGTATCTGGAGCCAAAGTTGACATCAATGACGAAGGTGAAGTTACAGTAGCTGCTCCAGATGAGGAATCAAGAAACAAAGCTATGCAAATGATTAAAGACTTAACCGCTAAAGCTGAACTCAATAAAATTTACAATGGAAAAGTAATGAAAATTATGGAGTTTGGTGCGTTTGTTAATTTCTTAGGAAAACAAGATGGCCTTGTTCACATATCAGAGCTTGCTGATAAAAGAGTCGGCAAAGTAACTGATGTAGTAAAAGAAGGTGATGAAGTTAAAGTTAAAGTAATAGGCTTTGATAGAGGAAAAGTTAAGTTATCAATTAAACAAGCCGCAATATAAATTTATAGGAGAAATATGAAAAAATTTGATGATTTAATGAGCGTAAGCAATGAAATTGAAAATATTAGCGCTAGTGATGCAAAAGAAAAGCTAAATGACCCAAATGTTCAATTTATCGATGTTAGAGATAAAGAGAGCTTTTCAAAAGGCACGATCGGTAATGCGATTCACTTGGATAGAGGTCTATTAGAATTTTATTTAGCAGAAGGCAGTCCTCTAGAAAATGATATATTTAAAAATAATCCTGATAAAGAATATGTAGTTTTTTGTGGTGTAGGCGGACAAGGAACATTAGCAACCAAAACTATGAAAGACATGGGAGTTAAAAATGTCAAAAATATTACTGGTGGAATGAAAGAGTGGGAAAAAATCAAAGATTAAAATATTTGAGAAGTTTTAATGTATAACCACTATAATATTAAAAATTTACTAAATAAACATAAATTTGGGAAATATTTATTTGTTGGAGGATTTACATTTTTTTTGTAAAAGGACTTATCTGGTTAGGAATATTTATTGCGTTGTACCTAGGTCTATGGACCAAATAATTTTAAACTAAATTCGAAAGTAATTCATCAATAATTTTTTTTGAATCATATACTTGTTTCCATTTAGTATAGTCTTTTTTAAATCTTTTTAAGTTGGATATGTACCAAATATGATCCCCAACTCTTGGTTTTTTAATAATTTTTTTTTTTACTTCTATATTTGTTAATTTTTGAAAAATATCAATGGCTTCAATTATTGAACAATTTGAATATCTCCCTCCCCCTATATTGTATATTTTACCAGGTTTTGGTTTTTTATAATATTCCCAGAAACAATTTACTAAATCTTGACTATGCAAATTATCTCTAACTTGTTTGCCTTTATAACCAATTAAATCATACTCTTTTTTTTCATAACAGTTTTTAACTAAATAGGAGAGGAAACCATGTAAGGGTACACCTTGATGATTAGGTCCCGTTATACATCCCGCTCTAAAGCAAACTGTTTTAAGCCCCACATTATTTCCATACTCTTGTACGATTAAATCTGCATAAGTTTTTGATACTCCAAAAAAACTATGTGTGCATTCATCTATTGAGAAATTTTCACTTATACCATTGTAAAATGGACTTTTCTTACTCAATTCCCATCGATCTTTTTTTTCTATAAATTTAAGTTTATTAGGATTGTCCCCATAAACTTTGTTTGTGGACATAAAAATAAAAACTGCATCAGAACAATATTTTTTTGTTAGCTCTAGTAAATTCAGAGTTCCAAAGGCGTTTACATCAAAATCTAGTTTAGGAAAATTTTTTCCATAATCATGCGACGGCTGTGCAGCACAATGAATTATAATAGATATTTTTTTTTTATATTTTTTAAATATTTTTTCAATACCGGTGGAATTTCTTATGTCTAAGTTGTGATGTAAATATTTATTATTTTTTTTAATAATAGAATTCTTAATAATTGTTGTGGAAGCATTTGAACCAAAAAAATATTTTCTAAGATTATTATCAATACCAATGACATCAAAACCCTTATCACAGAAAAAATTAACTGCTTCTGAACCTACTAAACCTGTGGAACCTGTAATTAATGCCAAAGACATTTAATATTATATTTAATTTTAATTAAGCTGAAAATTACTACTTTAAAATAAAATAATCACTAAAAATATCATCTGTATGAAATTAATTACAACAGAAATAAAGTGTGAATACTTAAATTTATTATCCTGCTTTTCATCTCTAAACTTATTTATAAGCGGCATTAGTATAAAATTAGATACAGCAAATAATGCTGCTACACTCAAAATTAAATAAAAGTCTAAGGAAAAAATTTTTAGAATTATAAAGCAAATTAAAACTAAAATACTAATAGCTAAATTAACAGTGTAGTAATAAGGAAATATTTTTCTTATAAATTTTCTAGCGTTTTTCTCATCTAATGCAGTGAAAGTTACAGGTGCTATAACAAAAGAAAAGAAGAGCATAATTCCCAATATTATACTCGTTAGATAAATACTAATTTGTTGCATCATAATTTAACTAAATTTAACTAAATCTCAGGTAATGTTCTTAGGATCTGGCATTCCAACTTTATTGTAACCAGCATCCACATAATGAATTTCTCCAGTAACACCACCTGCCATATCGCTTAAAAGATATAATGCTGAATTTCCAACATCAAGATTATCAACATTTCTTTTTAAGAACGAATGATCAGCATTCCACTTGTAAAGAAATTTAGCATCGCCAATGGCAGATGCGGCTAGTGTTTTGATTGGACCGGCACTTATTGCATTAACTCTAATATTCTTTGCTCCTAGATCCCTTGCTAGATATTTAACACTAGACTCTAGTGCAGCTTTACATACTCCCATTACATTATAATTAGGTATAGCTTTATTTGCTTCATAACTCAAAGTAATCATACTGCCACCTTGCTTCATTATTTTAGATGCCTCTCTAGCAACTTCAGTAAATGAAAAACAAGATATTAACATACTTCTTAAAAAGTTTTCTCTAGTTGTATTTAAATATTCTCCTGATAACTCGGACTTATCTGAAAATGCAATTGCATGCACAATAAAATCAATTTCTCCCCATTGACTTTTTACGTCTTCAAAAAGTTTTACAACTTCTTCTTTCTTTTCTACATCACAGCTAAATGTTACATTTGAATTTAGTTTTTCTGCAAGTGGAACAACTCTTTTTTTTAAAGCATCACCTAAATATGTAAAAGCTAACTCTGCTCCAGCTTCAGCAAGTTTTTGAGATATACCCCATGCAATTGATCTCTCATTGGCAACGCCCATGATAAGACCCTTTTTTCCCTTCATTAAACTCATAGATTTAAACTTTCTCAAAAACTAATGTTGCATTAGTTCCACCAAAACCAAAGCTGTTAGACATAATTGCATTTAAATTTACATCTTTTTCAACTTGTGTAACAAT
Source organism: uncultured Pelagibacteraceae bacterium (assembly GCA_902564385.1). GTDB lineage: Bacteria > Pseudomonadota > Alphaproteobacteria > Pelagibacterales > Pelagibacteraceae > Pelagibacter. Next base: position 66,336 of record CACFAT010000005.1, on the reverse strand, counting down.
CGGATAGTTTTTTGCTTCATCATCCATTTCTGAAATATTTGCTGAAGCTGAAATAAAATTGTTTTTCATCATTATCAAACTATAAATTGCTTCGTGAACTGAAGTTGCACCTAATGAATGACCTGACAAAGATTTTGTAGAACTTATCTTAGGTTTATAGTCTGGGAAAGCCTCACCAACTGCTTTTAATTCTGTAATATCTCCTACAGGTGTTGATGTCCCGTGAGTATTAATATAGTCAATTTTATTTTTAGAAGTTGCTAGAGCCATTTTCATACATCTCACTGCTCCCTCACCAGATGGTGCAACCATATCATAGCCATCTGATGTTGCTCCATAACCAGTTAATTCCGCATATATTTTAGCACCTCTTGCTTTGGCATGTTCGTATTCTTCTAAAACAAGAACTCCACCTCCACCAGCAATCACAAAACCATCTCTTGTTTTATCATATGGTCTTGAGGCTTTTTCAGGGGTATCGTTATATTTTGATGATAGCGCAGTCATTGCATCAAACATAGCAGTCATAGCAAAGTGAACCTCATCACTTCCACCAGCAAAAATAATATTTTGTTTTCCTAATTGAATAAGTTCCATTGCATTACCAATACAATGACCACTCGTTGCGCATGCAGAACTTATTGTGTAATTAGTGCCTTTGATTTTAAATGGAACTGCTAGAGTAGCAGAAGCAGTACTTGCCATAGTTCTTGGAACTATAAATGGACCCATTTTTTTTGGATTTTTTTCTCTAGTTTTATCTGATGCTAAAATCACATTTTCTATTGATGGTCCTCCAGATCCCATGACCATACCTGTTGAAATATTACTAACCTCATTTTCTTCTAATCCAGAGTCTTTAACTGCTTCACTCATTGCAACATAATTATATGCTGATCCAGCACCCATAAACCGAATAACTTTTCTATCAATGTAATCCTCTAATTTGATATTAGGTTTACCATGAACATGACTTTTTAAGTTATGCTCTTTGTATTCTTCAGAAAATGTTATTCCTGATTTTGTATTAACTAACGATTGATAAACCTCATCTTGATTATTTCCTAAACATGAAACTACCCCAAGTCCTGTTACAACTACTCTTTTCATTATTTAAATAATCCTACCTTAAGATTTTCTGCACTATAAATCTTTTTTCCATCAGCAAGCAATATTCCATTTGCAAGACCTACAGTTGTTTCACCTTTAATAAGAATTCTTTTCATATCTATTTCATATGTAGCCATTTTGACATTTTTAAGAACTTCACCAGTAAATTTTACAGTGCTTACACCTAACGCTCTACCTCTTCCTGGATTTCCCAGCCAACCAAGAAAAAAGCCAACTAGCTGCCACATAGCATCTAAACCAAGACAACCTGGCATAACTGGATCTTCTTTAAAATGACAATCAAAAAACCATAAATTGTCCTTAATATCAAGTTCGGCTTTCATAGAGCCTTTTTTATAAAAACCCTTACTCTCAGTAATTTCTGTAATTCTATCAAACATTAGCATTGGCGGAGACGGTAATTTTGCATTACCTGGACCAAATAACTTACCATTAGCACAATCAATAAGTTCGTCGTAATTAAAGGAACTTTTTTTCATAATTTTGTAATCTTATTACTTGATTTAGTTACATTATAATATAGAAATAGTTTAGAATAGTTTTAAATTGCTTATGACGAGTAAACAAGAATTCATTGAAAAACTAAGAAACTCTAGCTTGAGACCAACTAAACAAAGAATAAATATATGCGAGGTTCTATTTAATAGAGACAAAACTTTCCATTTCACAATAAACGACTTATTCAATTTAATAAAAGATAGAACTGCAGATAAAGTTTCTTTAGCAACTGTTTACAATACAGTTCATGCATTTCATAAAAAAGGATATCTAAAAGAAATTCCAATAAATTCTAATCAAACCTACTTTGATACAAATGTCACAGATCACCACCATTTCTTTGATGTTAAAGAAGAAAAGCTTATTGATCTTAAAAATGAGGATGTGGGACCGATAGAGATACAAAAATCTATACCTGGAAAAAAAATTAAATCAGTTGAAGTTTTAGTAAAATTAGAAGACTAAGTTTCAAAATTAAATCATAAATATTCTGACTTATTGACAATCTTCTTTAGAATAATTATAAACAACGAATTAGAACAATTATAATATTAAAGGAGATATATAATAATGAGTGCGGAATTTCATAAAAGTAAAACATTTAAATCAGCAGAATTAAGTAAGTGCCCTTTTACGGGTGCAGGTACACCAGCAAAATTTAGCGCTGGTAGAGGACAAACAAATAGAGATTTTTGGCCAAATAGTTTGAATTTGAAAATTTTAAGTCAGCACTCGAATTTATCAAATCCAATGGAGAAAAAATTTAATTATTCTAAAGAATTTAAAAAACTGAATTACAAAGCACTCAAAAAAGATTTAAACAAATTAATGACAGACTCACAAGATTGGTGGCCAGCAGATTACGGTCATTATGGTCCTTTATTTATTAGATTAGCATGGCACGCAGCAGGTACATACAGAACAGGTGATGGTAGAGGGGGAGCTGGAACAGGCAATCAAAGGTTTGCACCGTTAAATGCTTGGCCTGATAATGTTAATTTAGATAAAGCTAGATTACTTTTGTGGCCAATAAAACAGAAATATGGAAAAAGAATTTCTTGGGCAGATTTATTTATACTAGTTGGAAATGTAGCATTAGAGTCAATGGGCTTTAAAACGTTTGGTTTTGGAGCTGGAAGAACTGATATCTGGGAACCAGAAGATGATATTTACTGGGGTTCAGAAAAAGAAATGTTAGGTGTTAAGAGATACAGCGGAAAAAGAGATCTTGAACAACCATTGGGGGCTTCTCACATGGGATTAATTTATGTAAATCCACAAGGTCCAGATTTTAATCCAGACCCATTGAAAGCAGCTCATGATATTAGAGAAACATTTGGACGAATGGCAATGAATGATTATGAAACAGTTGCACTAGTTGCTGGTGGTCATACTTTTGGAAAATCTCATGGTGCTGCCCCTGAATCACATAAAGGACCTGATCCAGAAGCATCAAGAATTCAAGATCAAGCAACTGGTTGGAATAGTAATTACAAATCAGGAAAAGGTGTACACGCAATAAGTAGTGGTATTGAAGGAGCATGGACACAAACACCAACACAATGGGATATGGGTTACTTTGATTGTTTATTTAACCATGAATGGGAATTGACAAAAGGACCTGCTGGAGCATTTCAATGGACTCCAAAAAAGAATGGTCAGAGAATTAAAATGGTTCCTGATGCTCATGATAAAAGTAAAATGCATCCTCCAATGATGCAAACAACTGATTTATCTTTGAGAATGGATAAAAGTTATGGACCAATTTCAAAACATTTTTATCAAAATCCAGATGAATTTGCTGATGCATTTGCAAGAGCTTGGTTTAAGCTTACTCATAGAGACATGGGACCAAGAGCATGTTACTTGGGTAGCGAGGTACCAAAAGAACAATTAATTTGGCAAGATCCTATAGATAAACCAAAATATAAACTTAAATCAAAAGATATAAGAGATTTGAAATCAAAGCTTTTAAAATCAAAAATCTCCGTGTCTGATTTAGTTTCTACAGCCTGGGCATCTGCTTCCACATACAGAGGTTCTGATAAAAGAGGTGGAGCAAACGGAGCAAGAATTATGCTTGAGCCTCAAAGAAGTTGGAAAGTTAATAACCCTAAAAAACTATCAAAAGTTATTAAAGCTCTACAAAAAATTAAGAAAAGATTTGATACAAATAAAAAATCAGTCTCAATGGCGGATCTTATAGTATTAGGTGGAAATGTAGGAGTTGAAATGTCAGCTAAAAAAGCTGGTCACAAAATTCAGGTTCCATTTACTCCTGGAAGAGGAGATGCAAGACAAGACCAAACAGATGTAAATTCATTTGGATTACTTGAGCCGCAAGCGGATGGTTTTAGAAATTACATGAAAAAAGGTAAATCTAATGTTTCTGCTGAAGAAAAATTAATTGATAAGGCGCAATTAATGGGATTAACGGCACCAGAGATGACAGTTCTTGTGGGAGGAATGAGAGTTTTAGATACAAACTATGATAGTTCTAAAAATGGAGTTTTCACAAAAAAACCTGGAACTCTATCAACAGATTATTTTGTAAATCTTCTCGATATGAGTACCACTTGGAAGGAAACTGACAAATCTGAACAATATTTTGTTGGTAAAGATAGAAAGTCTAAAAAAGCCAAGTGGAAAGGTTCAAGAGTTGACCTTATTTTTGGTTCAAACTCCCAATTAAGAGCATTAGCTGAAGTCTATGCCTGCAAAGACTCATCTGACAAATTTGTTAAAGACTTTGTATCTGCATGGGTCAAAGTGATGAATGCAGATAGATTTGATTTAAGATTAAACTAATATTAAGGAAAGCGAAAAAATGACATCACTATCTTTCGAAGACTTTTATAAAGTTCCTGAAATTAAGTTTGATATAAATAGATTGCGAGATGACTTAAATCTAATTTTAGAGAAAAAGAAATTTAATTCGCCAGGTGTTACCCATTTTGGTGCAATTCCTCTAAATCAAATTCCAAATAACAAAGACTCTATAGAAGGGAACAATATCAGAGGTAGATATTGGACTATTGCAGATGAGACAGGCAAAGAAGTCTCAAGAGATATTGATATTGATGAGTCGAAATATACTCAGTTGCTACCAGAGTTCGAGAAAACTTATTTTAAAGAGGTTTATGAAATTCTTAGTAAAAAATTTAAACTAGGAAGAGTAAGGCTTTTATTAAAAGAGCCAAGATCAACACTAAGTTGGCACAAAGATCCAGAGTGTAGATTGCATATTCCGATAGTAACTAATGCAGGTTGTTCAATGGTCATTGAAAATGTTGCAAAACATTTGCCTGCAGATGGACATGTATGGATTACTAACAATACAAAGTATCATAACTTTTTTAATGGAGGAGAACAGGCTAGAGTTCACTTAGTTGCTTGTGTACTTGAAAGCCCGTTTAAAGAATAATGGAAGTTACCAACGGCATTTTTAAAGCTGCCGGTCAGATTTATTCCAATAATAGAGGCTCTATTTTAAGAACAATTGTTTATACAGTTGGTCATTTTGCAATTGCTATAACTGTTTTGATGTTAGTTGCCGATGTATCTTTTATGATAGCTCTGACCGATGCAATTGTAGAGCCAATTGCCAATTCTATTTGGTATTTCATTTTAGATAAGTGGTGGGCGAGTAGATCAAAAAGTAAATAATAATCATTATCAATAAGTATTTAGCAAAAATTTAATAAGGATAATTTATAGTAATAATAATTATTCGCAAAAAAAATGCGTAAATAATAATTATTCGCAAGGATATTTGTTGAAAATAATCTTTTCATATTTAATTTTTAAAATATGCAAATAGAAAATTATAATTGTAAAAAATGTGGATTAACAATTTCTTCAACTTGTTCCAAGTGTGATAAAATAGTTGATGTTGAAGTCCTTGATGATGGATGTATAGTTCAAAAGACTAAATGTGTTGATTGTGCGAATGCTCCTGTTATCAAAGACGTTTGTGTCCAACAAAAATAATTAGTTAATATATATAACTTAAAGGGTTAGTTGATTTTTCCCCAAAGATTTTTTTCGTCAACCCATCCTTTAAAACTTTTAGTTTCTACTAAGCACCAATTTCTCTCGCATTTTTTCACTATCAATAATCTTCCAGTTTCTATTTTAGCCAAGGGTTTAGAAAATTTGGTTGGTTTTTTGAAAAGAATTTTATTTGATAAAGTTATAAAGGATTTTGATTGCTTCAATTGAGATATATGTATCCACCCACCATTTTTTTTATTGTCAATTATTCTTCTAAAATTTTCTTTTTTATCAATCACTTTTACTGGCAAGTTTATTTTCTTGTAAATATACTTTATTGGATAATCAAAACTTGGTCCATATCTTACGTTTACCTTATCATTTTTAAGCATTAAAAATTTTTCATTATCCTCCGAAATGGCATTCGAGGTAAAAAATATTATGATTAAAATCTTGAAGATTAATTGCACAAGCAACCTTTTTTTTTAGTAAATTTTATTTTTCTAAATTCTAGTTTTTTTAGATTAACCACCAGAATTGATGAGTGAAGACTTTTATCAGAAGAAATTATGTTTTTTAAAACTTCATTTGCTTGCATACTCCCAATTATGTTTGATGTAGTTCCCAATATTCCCTCACTTTCACAATTTAAAATCTCATCAGAAGGTTCTGATTGATAAAAACATTTCAAACATGGACTTGATTTATTATTAAAATCGAATGAAAAAATGTGTCCATCAAATTTACTAATCGCTCCAACAATTAATTTTCTTTTGTATTTTAATGAAAATTTATTTATTAAAAATTTAGTTTTAAAATTATCTGTTCCATCTACAATTATATCAAAATCTTTTACAATTTTATTTAAATTTTTTTCTGATGCTTTTTCTTTTAAAATTTTGACTTTTACATCTCTATTAATTAATTTTATTCTTCTTTTAAAGATATCAACCTTAAATTTTCCAACATCTTTTGAAGTATATAAAATTTGTCTTTGAAGATTTGAAATATCTACTTTATCGTGATCAATAGCACCTATATACCCTACACCGCATCTAGCCAACAAATCTGCGACTGGACTACCCAACCCACCAATACCTACAATTAAAACTTTTGAATTAATTATTTTCTTTTGTCCTAATATACCAATATCCTTAAGTATTATTTGTCTAGAGTATCTTTCAAGCTTTCGTTTAGATAATGAATTTTTCACTTACCCGTTGATCCAAATCCACCCGAACCTCTAATTGTCTCAGGCAAAGTTTCTACAGTTTCAAAATCTACTTTTAGAATTGGCATTAATATCATTTGCGCAATCCTATCATCGTTATTTACTGTAAAGTCTTTATCTCCATGATTAAATAAAATTACTTTTATTTCTCCTCTATAGTCACTATCAATTGTTCCAGGAGTATTTAATACACTTATATTATTTTTAGCTGCCAAACCTGATCGCGGCCTGATCTGAACTTCGGTATCTTCAGGTATTGCAATGGATATACCTGTTGGCACTAAAGCGTTTTCACCTGGTTTAATTACTATTTTCTTTTCAATGAATGCAGTCAAATCTAGTCCAGATGAACCTGTTGTTTTATATTCTGGCAGTTTAACTTTTTTGTCTAATTTTTTAACTAAGACTTTCAACATTAAGTTAATTAATCTGTTGAATTACTCTTTTGACTATTTCTTCAGCGACCAATGATTTACTCATCTTTTCAAAATTTTCTTCAGGTTTATCTTTGTAAAATATAGAAATTTTATTAAAATCTGATCCAAATCCTATAGTTTGATCTGAGACATCATTTGCAATTACCCAGTCACAATTTTTTTCATTCAACTTCTTCTTTGCATTTATTGAAACATTGTTTGTTTCTGCTGCAAAACCAATTGTTATTTTTGGTCTTAATGAATTATGATTAGATATATGATTTAAAATATCGATATTTTTTTCTAGCTCTAATTTAAATTCTTCATTCTTTTTAATCTTTGTACTTTTATAATTTTTCACTTTAAAATCAGAAACAGCTGCAGAAAAAATAGCTACATCTGTTGGTAGATTATTTAAACTTTCTTTGAACATCTCTTCAGCCGTTTCAACACTTACAAAATTAATACCGTCCAAAGGTTTAATGTTTGTCTTTCCAGAAATAAGTGTCGTATCAAATCCATTGTCTCTAAGACATTTGGCTATTTCATATCCTTGTTTGCCACTGGATTTATTTGTAATAAATCTTACAGGATCAATATATTCATTAGTTGGTCCTGCAGTAACTAAAGCTTTTAATTTTTTATTTTTATCTAAATTAGAAAAATAATTTTTAAGCGTATTGACTATTTCATTTGGTTCTGTCATTTTTCCTTCACCGTATTCACCACATGCCATATCTCCTATCTCTGGCCCAATAATTTTGTATCCAAAGCTTTTTAATTTTAATATGTTTTCTTTAGTAGAAGGATGCTCCCACATTCTTACATTCATTGCCGGTGCTAAAAATATTTGTTTGTTAGAGGCTAATAAAACAGTAGACGCCAAATCTTCTGCATTTCCTGAGGATACTTTAGATACGGTATTAGCTGTGATTGGTGCAACTAATACTGCATCAGCCCATCTTGATAAAGATATGTGGTCCATCTCAGCTTCGTTCTCTGCACTGAATATATCGTCATAAACTTTTTCTTGGGAAAGAGACGAAACAGATAGTGGAGTAACAAATTCTTTTGCATTTTTTGTTAATATAGTTTTTACACGAGCTCCATTTTTCTTAAATAATCTTATTAACTCAAGACTTTTATAGGCTGAAATTCCACCACATATAATTAACAGTATTTTTTTATTCTCAAAATAATTCATCGTCGAGATTAAAATACTACTAATCCTAAAATTACAAGTAATAATAAACCAATGATTGATTGATTTCTGAAAGCTACCATTTCAGATTTTTTTGTATTTAGATCATTATACGTATTAGTATTTTGTGGAATTTGTCCACTTGCAAGAAATGTTAATGCTTGGTTTGCTTTATCCATTATTTGCGGCATTTCTGGTAATCTTTTTATAACTTCTGCAGAATTTTTTAGAGTTTCATTTAATGTTGTTATAGGATCTTTTGTTTCTTTAAGCCATTTTTCAAGAACAGGTCTTGACGTTTCCCAAATGTTTGTCTCTGGATTTAATCTTCTTGCAACACCTTCAACTACCACCATTGTTTTCTGTAGCATTAGCAACTGTGGTTGAGTTTGCATATTAAATTTTTCTGTCACATCAAAAAGTTGTTTGAGTAGTTTACCGCCAGATATATCTTTAATTGACTGACCAAATATTGGCTCTCCTATTGATCTTAGTGCTTGGGCGAGATCATCAACAGGCACCTCTTTTGGAACTAAGCCTGCAGTCAAATGAACTTCAGCCACTTTTTTATAATCTCGTTTAATAAATCCATATAAAATCTCAGCAAGAAATTTTTTACTCAAATCATCGAGCCTTCCCATTATACCAAAATCGATCGGAACTATTTGACCACTATTATTTATAAAAATGTTACCTTGATGCATATCTGCGTGAAAAAAACCATCTCTAACAGCATGTCTTAAAAAATGTTGAATAATATCTGATGCAATTTTTTTGGTATCTATATTTCTTTTTTCTAACACTTCTGTTTCTCTTATAGAGACACCTTCAACCCAGTCTAAAGTCATTACATTTTCACTTGTAAAATTCCAATAAATTCTAGGAACTTGAAATCCACTGTCATTCTTAGTGTTTTCAGAATACTCATTAGCTGCAGCGGCTTCAAATCTTAAATCCATTTCTAAATTGGTTATTTCTTTTAGCAAATAAACAACCTCAACTAATTTAAGTCTTTTTGTCTTTTTGATAATTGACTCAGTTAAAAAAGCAAAAAGCATCAAAGCATCAATTTCTTCGTTGAATATTTTTTTTATATTTGGTCGTAAAATTTTTATAGCCACATCTTTAATTGTGCCATTATCATTTATTTGCGCTTTATGAACTTGAGCTATAGATGCTGCTGCCACTGGATCAGATAGATTTATAATTGAATTAAAATTATCTTCCCCTAGATCTTTTTTGATTATTTCTTTAGCTTTAGATAATTCAAAAGGAGGCAAACGATCTTGTAAACTCTCTAGTTGCTTTGATAACTTTTCTCCAATTATATCTGGTCTAGTTGCCAGAAATTGACCTAATTTAATGAATGTTGTGCCCATAGATTGTAAGGAGTTTGATAATCTTTCACCTTCGGTTTCATTTACAAAAGAATTATCTTTTTTTGAAAATGATAAAGACAACAAATAGAATAAAATTTTTATTCCAATTGGTGGATTATGAAACTTTGTGAATATACTTAAAGCGTCAGATTTTGCTAATTTCCTTCCAAGCTTAAAAAGTATGTATAATTTTTTAATCATATTTTCCAACCTGAATGAATAGCTACTATTCCACCAGAAAAGTTTCTATACTCACATTTAATAAAATTATTTTTCTCCATTAAACCCTTTAATTCCTCTTGATTAACAAATTCTTGGATACTTTTTATTAGATATTCATAAGGCTCTTTTTCACCAACCACAAATCTTCCTATTTCTGGAATTAATTTAGAGTATCTTTTATACACTAAATCTAAGTTTAAATTTTGAATTTTTGAAAATTCTAAACAAAAAAATCTACCTCCTGACTTTAAAACTCTGTACGCTTCACTTAAGGATTTATTAATATTTTTTGTATTTCTTAAACCAAAACTGATTGTGTAATAATCACATGAATTAGATTTTAAAGGCAATTTCTCTGCTGACCCCTTGATCCACTTGATATTTTTGTAATTTGATAGTCTATTTTTTCCCTTTTTCATCATTCCTTCATTGGGGTCAACACAAAATAATTCTATATTTTTATTTGAACTATTATCGATAAAAAGTTTTGCTATATCACCTGTGCCACAAGCAACATCTGCTAGAATTTTATTTTTACCTGGGTTCATCCAATTTATTAAATTTCTTTTCCAGATTCTATGAACTCCAAGTGACATCAAATCATTCATGATGTCGTATTTATCATAAACTTTATCGAAGACACCTTGGACTAGACCTTTTTTATTTTGAAGATATTGTTGCATAAAATAAATAATATTAATTAATATAATAATAAATGCCAGAATTGCCAGAAGTAGAAGTTGTTAAAGAGTCACTAAGTAGAACAATAACAGGAAAAAAAATAAAAAAAGTAAGTATAAAGAATAGGAATTTAAGGTACAAAATAAAAAAAGGTTTTGAAACAAGACTTCAATCAAAATCAATAAAAAAAGTTAAGAGATTTTCAAAATATATCATACTAGTTTTAAATGATGAAAAATTTTGCTTAATTCATCTTGGAATGTCTGGCACTATACATCTCTTAAGAAAAAATATTTTAAATCAAAAAACAAATGCAAGTTTTTATCATAGTCCTTATTTACCAAAAAAACATAACCATGTGTTTTTGGAATTTGATAACATAAAAATTATATATAATGATCCCAGAAGATTTGGTTATTTCAAATTATTTGAAAATAAGAATAATTTAGAAAATTTTATAAATAACTATGGTCCTGAGCCTTTTTCTTCAAAATTTAATCTCGACTACTTAAAAAAATATTTTTATAAAAAGAAAAAGAATATAAAAAATTTTCTCTTAGATCAAAAGTTTGTTTCAGGTTTGGGGAATATTTATGCAAGTGAAATTTTGTTCAGCTCTAAAATAAATCCAAAAAAAAAAGCAAAATCTTTAAGTGAAAACGATTGTATTAATATTATTAAATATTCAAGAAAAATTTTAAATTTAGCGATTAAAAAAGGTGGGTCTAGTATTAGAGATTTTAAAAATATAGTTGGTAAAAATGGATCTTTTCAAGATAACTTTAAAGTATACAATAGAGAAAATAAGAGTTGTCTTTCACCAGGATGTAAAGGGACAATAAAAAAAAAATTTATCACTAATAGATCGACATTTTTTTGTGATATTTGTCAAAAATAAAAAATTATTATATTGACCGTATAAATTTCTCGTTATATACAATCGCGCTTATGGCAAACACTAAATCAGCTATTAAACGAATAAGACGTATATCACGTCAAACAACGGTAAATAAGTCTAGAAAAAGCAGGTTTAGATCTGCAATAAAAAAAATGAATTTAATTCTTGATAAAAAGGACAAAAAAGAAGCTTTAGCTTTCTTGCCAAAATTAAACTCTGAATTGATGAAAATAGCAAAGACAGGGGTGATAAAAAAGCAAAACGCGTCAAGAAATATTTCTAGAATAACAAAAAAAATAAATTCCTTATAACAACTTTTAGTTTACTTAAAGAAATTACAACCCTAGAGATTATTTTTTCAATTAAAAAAAGAATCTTTTAATCTTTTAGTCGCAAGATAAAAAAAAAAATAAAAAAAGTAAATTTAAGATTACTAATTTTAAGTCCCTAAAAAGAGATTCAATTATTAATTTATACAATTGTAAATTTTATTTTTTTTTGAGAATAAAAATAAATTTATTGCATTGAATTATGAATAGGAGTTTAACAGACTCTCATGAAAAATAATCTCACTAACATTAAATCAGACAATATTAATAAGATTGATTGGAAATTATTACAAAATGAAATGAAAAATAAGTTTGGTTCTGAGATTTATGATAGTTGGTTAAAAAAAATTGATTTAGTTGATGAGTTTAAAAATTATGTTTTGTTATCCGTTTCGACAAGATTTATTAGAGACTGGATAACCTCAAGATATTTAGATCAAATATTACAAATAATTAAATTATATAAAAAAGATATTTCCAGAATAGAATTTGTGATTAACGAGAATATAAAGAACAAAAATAGTGATGAAACAAAACAAGAAAATTCATCTACTAATGAAAAGGTTTCATTTATTAAGGATTCATATCTTCAATATAATCGAATTGATCCAAATAAAAACTTTGAGAATTTCTTGCTAGGGAAAAGTAATAAACTAGCTTTTGAAGCTGCAAAAAAAGTCTCAGAGCAAATAGCTCACTATAACCCCCTATATATTTATGGAGGAGTTGGAATGGGTAAGACACATTTATTAAATGCAATTGGTTTAAGTTTGAAAGAAAAAAATAAAGTAATGTTTATCTCAGCTGAAAGATTTATGTATCAATTTGTAAAATCTATAAAATCCAATGAAATGGTAAAGTTTAAAGAGTATTTTAGAAATACTGACATATTTTTGATTGATGATATTCAATTTATGAATGGAAAAGAAGCTATGCAAGAAGAGTTTTTTCACACATTTAATGTTTTGCTAGAGAAAGGATCTCAAATTATTGTATCAGCAGATAGACCACCAAACAAATTAACTAGAATACAAGAAAGAATTAAATCTAGATTTTCAGGAGGTCTAGTAGTTGATATCCAAAATGCCGATTTTGAATTAAGATACAATATAATAAAATCTAAAAACGATGATCTCAAAATCCATGATCCAAATAATATTAAGATCAGTGACGAGATCATAAAATTTATTAGTACTGAAGTTAATACTAGCATCAGGGAGCTTGTGGGTGCATTTAACAGAGTAGTGTCATTCTCAAGAATTTATGGAAAAACGCCTTCAATGTCAGAGGTAAAAGTAATATTAAAAGATCTATTAAATTTAACCGAAAATAAAGTTGATATAGACAATATTCAAACAATAGTATGTAAATATTTTAAAATAAGTAAAAACGAAATGTTGTCACCAAGAAGGTCAAGATATCTTGTAAGGCCAAGACAAACTGCTATTTATTTAGCAAAAATGCTAACATCTAAATCTTTACCTGAGATAGGTCGATCATTTGCTAATAGAGATCACACAACCGTTATTCATTCAGTTAAAACAATAGAAAAATTAAGAAAAGAAGATAATGAATTAAATTTAAGCATTGATAGCCTAAAGAATAAAATATTATACAAACAAGAAAATGAAATTTAGTGTTAATCAACAGGATTTGCAAAAATCTTTAGGTTACTGTCAGGGTGTAATAGAAAAAAGAAGCACTTTACCTATTCTTTCAAATATTTTGATAGAGGCAGCAAATTCAAAGTTAAAAATTACAGCAACAGATTTAGATTTAATATTTGTAAATGAAATTTCAAATATTAAAATTTTTGATGAAGGCAAAACAACTACTTCTTCATCAATTATGTTTGATATTGTAAGAAAAATACCCTCTGGTAGTCAGATAAATTTTGAAAATACTGGAGAAAGTAAATTACAACTAGAATCAAATAAATCTCTATTCAACTTAAATTCAATTAATGCTTCTGAATTTCCAATTACAGACGAAAATTTCAATGAAAATGAATTTACTATTAATTCAAAAGATTTATTAAAACTTTTAAACAAATGTAAATTTTCGATTTCAAATGATGAAACAAGGCATTATCTTAGTGGTATTTTTTTCCATCAGACCCAAACAGATGATAAGAATTTTTTAACTGCAGCCGCAACAGATAGCCATAGAATGTCTATCTCAAAAATAAGACTAAAAAACAAAATTGAATTTGAACCAATAATACTTCCAAAAAAAACAATATTCCAATTATGTTCTCTTCTAGAAGATTATGATGGAGAGGTTAAAGTCTCAAATATTAAATCTAAAATTAAATTTGAAATTAACAATAGTATTTTGATATCAAAATTAATCGATGGAAAATTTCCTAATTATATTCAAGTTATCCCTAGAGAGAATCAAAAAAAACTTGAAATAGATCTAAAATCTTTTCTAAATTCTGTCGACAGAGTAGCATCAGTTTCTCTGGATAAAAAGGATGGTGTAAAATTTAATTTGACCAAAGATAATTTAGATTTATCCGTCAATAACACTAACAGTGGTGATGGTAAAGAAAGCCTATCTGTAAAATTTGAGGCGGATTTAGATATAAGTTTTAATTCTAGATATTTGCTAGATATAGCATCCCAACTAAATGGTGATAACATTGAAATATATTTGAAAGATACCGGATCTCCAGCTTTAATAAAAGATCCTGCAGATTTTGATAGTATTTATGTTGTAATGCCTATGAAAGGTTAGTTAGCAAGACCTAGCTCGGAATAAATTTCTTTTTGCAATAATTTTACAAATTCTGTTTCTTCGATACCTGTATTAATTGGTTTTAAAATAGAAATAGTAATTGTTTTATTGGGCTTCATCTTTCCAGATTTTGGCCATACTCTTCCAGAGTCAATAGCAACAGGTTGACATTTTACATTTAATTCTTTGTAAATTCTTCCAACTCCTTTTTTAAAGGGAATAATTTCGTCTGGTAAAACTCGAGTAGCTTGTGGAAAAATTATTACAGGTCTTTTTGTTTTCTCCATAGCTTCTTTAATTTTTTCAGTAAAATTAAGGTTTTCTTTAGAAACTTTATTTCTATTCACAGAAATAGAATCTATCTTTCTTAAATACCAACCAAATATCGGAATATTTAATAGTTCTTTTTTAAGAATAAAAATTGGTGAATTAAATATTGTTTGTAAAAAAAAAGTTTCAAACATCGATTGATGAGAGCATGCGATAAAGTAGTTCTCGTTATTAATTATGTTTTCTTGACCTTTAATTACTATGCTGGTTGAGTAAAAAATTTTTAAACAGAACGAGGACCAGTATCCAAAAAGTTTACCTCCAAAAAGAGTGATTTTCTTTGGTAGTAATAATGATGGAAGAAAAATAATGCATATAAATATTAATCCAGAAAAAAATGCACTTTTAAATAGGATATTTCTCATTACAAATTTAAACTTAGACTATATCTTTTATTTTTTGTCTTTTTCTTATAATCTGTACCTTATTTCCTTTAATCAAAATTTCGGCAGGCCTTAATCTAAGATTATAATTAGATGATAATGAATAACCATAGGCTCCTGTATCGCAAATAATCATTATATCATTTTCTTTTACATCTTGAAATTTCCTATCTGTTAAAAATTTATCAGTTGTTTCGCATACTGGGCCAACAAATTCTAATATTTTCTTTGATCTTGACTTATTTCTTAGGGACGGAATTATTCTATGTTTTGCATTGTACAAAGCTGGTCTTATCAAATCATTCATTGCCGCATCCAATATCACAAATGTTTTTGTCTTATTATGTTTTAAATAAATTACTTTAGTTGCAAGTATACCAACATTTCCAATTATAGATCTTCCAGGTTCAAAAATTATTTTACAATTGTATTTATTTTTAAATTTAATTATTGATTTTTTATATTTTGTATAATTAAGTTTTTTTGTTTTATTGTCATAATTAATCCCCATTCCTCCACCTAAATCAATAAACTCAAATTTATAATCTAAACTTCTTAAAAGTTTATCAAGAACATTTAGCATTTTTTCGTAGGGTTTGTGGTTTAAGATTTGACTACCGATATGAACACTTAAACATTTAATATTTATAAATTTTGATTGTTTCATCAAATTAATAATTTTTACAAAAGTCTTTTTATCTACACCAAATTTATTTTCACTTTTGCCAGTTGAAATTTGTTTCAATGTTTCAGCATCAGTATCTGGATTTAATCTTAGTCCTATATTAACGACTTTATTAAATTTTTTTGCAACCTTTTCAATTTCTAAAACTTCACTCAAAGATTCAGAATTTATTAATAATATTTTTTGCTTTATTGCATACTCAATTTCATCTTTTGTTTTACCAACTCCAGAGAAAACTATTTTGTTTTTGTTAATACCAGCCTTAAGTGATGCATATAATTCACCTTTTGAAACCACATCTGCTCCAAGGCCAAGTTTTTTTATTTCTTTTAATAATGAAATATTAGAATTAGATTTTACAGAAAAACAAACTAAAGGTCTAATTTCTTTAAAAGCTTTTTTAAAATTCTCTATATTCTCTCTTAAATTTTTATAAGAGTAGCAGTATAGAGGTGTATTAAATTTTTTTGTCAGACTCTCAATGTTTTTTCCTTCAATAAAAAATTTATTGTTTGTATATCTCATAATACTTTTTGAATATTCTTACTTAATTCAGATTTATACTCTGGATCGCCTTTACGCCCACAAGCAACTACAAAATATAAACAAAGTATAATAATTAAAATTTTTTTATTCATTTTTTGCCTTTTTTATCATTTTCTTAACGTTCTCAAAAGAAGTTCCGCCATAAGATTTTTTTGAATTAATTGAATTTTCTAGATTGAGTATTTTATAAACATTTAATGTAAGTTTTGGCTCAATTTGATTTATTTCTTTCAATTCTAGTTCGTGAAGTTTTTTGTTTTTTTTTTCAGCTAGATTAATTATTTTCGCTGTTTGTATGTATGCTTTTCTAAATGGATATCCAAGTTCTCTTACAATATAATCGGATAAATCTGTAGCTGTAGTAAAACCTTTTCCTGCAAGGGATAGCATACTCTTTTTATTTATTATCAAATTTTTTATCACATCATTCAACAAAGACAGTGATATTTTTAGTTGATCATTTGTTTTAAAAACAATTTCTTTGTCATCTTGTAAATCTTTAAAATATGATAAAGGCAACCCTTTTAATATTGAAATCATAGAATTGATATTTCCTATAAATATTCCAGTTTTACCTCTCAAATATTCCAATGGGTCGGGATTCTTTTTTTGCGGCATTATCGAAGAACCAGTTACTAACTTATCATTTAAAGTTATCATATTGAATGCATCAGAATTCCAAATTATGAGTTCTTCAGCAATTCTTGAGATATGTAAAGAACAAGCTAGAGAAGAATATAAAAAATCTAAAACAAAATCTCTATCAGATACAGTATCTACAGAATTATTTGTTGGTTTTTTAAATTTAAGTTTTTTTGTTGTAAAGTTTCTGTCAATTTTAAAAGAAGTGCCAGATAAAGCCCCTACACCTAAAGGATTTTCATCTAAAAACTCTAAATTATTCTTAAATTTTTTCTTATCTCTCTTAAACATTTCAACATATGCTAGTAGATAATGTGCTAAAGATAATGGTTGTGCATTTTTTAAATGTGTAAATCCTGGCATAATTGTTCTGATATTTTTTTGTGCAAGATTTAGAATATTTAAATTAGTATTATCTAATAAAATTATTATTTTTTTTGTTGCTTCTTTTAACCATAATTTAAGGTCGGTAATTACCTGATCATTTCTAGATCTAGCAGTATGAACATATCCAGCATCATCACCAATCAGTTCAAATAATCTGTTTTCTATATTCATATGAATATCCTCTAAATCATAATCAAAATCGAACTTTTTTTTTACAATTTCATTTTTAATTCTTTTTAATCCCCATATTATTTTATTCTTTATTCTGAAATTTATAATTTTCTGTTTGTGAAGCATTTCGACATGAGCAATTGATCCTTCGATATCTTCTTTAAATAGTCTTTTATCTATTGGTAAAGAACCACCAATTTTTTTAAATAAAGTTGAAGCATTTTTCTTAATTCTTGTACCCCAAATTGGTTTATTGTTTTTATTTTTACTCATGTTATTCAATTACAAATCTATGAAATTTATATTTATATCCATTAAAATAATATTTCTTTACTTCATATCATTTAGCTCTTCATATTCAATAGAAGCACCAAATATAAAAAATCTAATAATTTATGAGGAAAAACAAAAAATTAAGTTTTTTGACTTTTTAAATGAGGCTGGAAATAAAGTTAATTTGAAAGATTTTAAATCTGAATTAATCATTTTGAATTTTTGGGCGACATGGTGTGCTCCTTGTAGAGAGGAAATGCCATCATTAAACAACCTTCAAAAACTTAATGGTAAAAAAAAAATAATGATTATCCCAATAAATATAGGTGGAGAAAATATTAGTACATCTAAGAGGTTTTTTGATGACCTGCTAATAGAAGAATTACAAGTTTTTGTTGGTGATGGTGCTGGAATTGCAAAAAATTTAAAATTAAGAGGACTACCTACAACACTATTCATTGATAAAGATGGTTATGAGTTTGCAAGAATTATTGGCTCAATAGATTTTAACAGTGATGAATTTTTAAATTGGTTAAATGAATTAAATTAATTCTTATAAAAGTAAGCTAATGCTACGAGCACAATTATAGCAACAAATTGAAGTAAAACTCTAAGCTGCATTAATTTGTTAGATGTTTTTTTATCTCCGTCTCCTTTAAAAAGAGTTCTGATTCCAAGAATTAAAACCACAGCTACAGCTGCAAGCAAAACAATTGCTGCAATTTTAACAAATATTTCAGAAATCATACTTTGATTTTAGTTTCTTTTTAAAATAAAAAAACATAATTACTTATCTATGACATTTTGCCTTGAATCAACAATTATAAAACCTGAAAATGGGTCTGACATCAAAAATGCAGTAATTTTACTTCATGGATATGGTGGAGATGGAAAAGACATAAGTATGTTAACTCTGAATTGGAAAAGGTTTTTAACCAATACAGTATTCTTATGTCCGAATGGACATGAACCATGTAAAATTAATCCAATTGGTTATCAATGGTTTGATTTAGAAACAAATGATAAAAATTATATTTTAAATGAAGTAAAAAAAGCCGAAGATAAATTAAGAAAATACATTGAAGAGGTTAAAGCAGAATATAATTTGGAAAATTCAAAGATATGTTTATCTGGATTTAGTCAGGGATGCATGATGTCAATAAACTTGGGCCTAACTTCTAAAGATCCATTTAATTGTATTGTTGGATTTTCTGGAAAGATTATAGATAAAGAGGATCTTAGTTTAAGATTAATTTCTAAAACAAAAACTTTATTAATTCATGGTGAAAAAGATGAAATAGTTCCACCCTATAATTTATTGGAAGCAAAAGATTTTTTTACACGCAATAATATTAGTATAGAAACTTTAATGATCAAAGGCTGTGACCATCATATACCAGTTGAAGCTTCAAGTAATGCATTAAAATTTATCAAATATAATTTTGATATTTAAAGAGAATTAACTTTTTTGTTACATTGATTAATAATAATATATAATATATTAAATAATTATGACTTTAATGATCAATGAAAACCTTTCACTCGAAAAATGTCCGGCTCTAGTTCTTAATGCAGATTACAGACCATTAAGTTACTATCCTTTATCATTATGGTCATGGCAAGACGCTATTAAATCTGTATTTTTAGATAGAGTCTCAATTGTAAGTCATTATGATAGAATGATAAGAAGCCCATCATTCTCTATGCAGTTACCGAGTGTTATTGCATTAAAATCTTTTATAAAGCCTCGTTCAAATCCAAATTTCACGAGGTTTAATGTTTTCTTAAGGGATAAGTTTAGTTGTCAATATTGTGGGAGTAATGATGAGCTAACTTTTGACCATCTTCTTCCAAGATCAAAAGGTGGGAAAACTGATTGGGAAAACGTTGTTACTGCTTGTTCAGCCTGTAATGTAAAAAAAGGTGGAAGATTGTTAAAAAATTCAGGTATGAAGTTAAATCAATGGCCTTTTCAACCAACAACAGAAGATCTTCATAGAAATGGGAAGAATTTTCCTCCTAATTTTCTACACAGCAGTTGGATGGATTATTTATATTGGGATGTGGAATTAGATCCTAGTTAAATTTTTTCAGAGATATTTATAGCAATTTTTGAGCCAGTTTTAATAATTTTATCCATTACCGAATATAATCCTTTTTTTGTTGCACCGTGCTCATATGCAATATCTTTATGTTCTAATTCATCAGCTCTAAATTTCTTTATTTTTTCTCTAAGTTTTTTCTCATCATCTTGTAATTGATCTATTTGATTTTGGTAATGTCTATCAATTACTTCCTCAACAGAGGCTGTGCACAGCATTGCTGCTTTTTTTCCTAATATTGTTGAGCCAAAACCCAAACCTACTCCCAATAGATCCCATAGTGGTAAAAATTTAGTTGGTTTTATATTTCTTTCTCTGATTTCATTTTCAAAAAAATCACTATGTTCTTGCTCGTGTTCTCTCATTCCTTCTACTAATTTTAATAGTTCAGGATCCTTTTTAAATGTTTTCAGTGCTAAAAGTTGACCTTCATATATTTTAATTGCACCTCTTTCGCCTGCGTGATCAACTCTAATAAATTCTTCTAATTTTTTTTTGTTAGTCTTTTTCATAAACAAGAGCTCTTAGCGAAAATAATACAATTAGTAAAGATGTTAAAAAATTCAATCCAGATAAAGATATGCCTAAAATAGTAAACTCTACATCTTTACAATTTTTAACCATTCCAAGACTTTCAATTATTTTTTCTTTATTCATGATATCTATATTTGTGTTTGTACAACCGGCATATTCGTCAAAAAAGCCATTTTCAATACCAAAATGATATCCTGCAAGAGCAGTGCTTAGTGTGAATGTAATGATTAAAGCAATTAATATTCTATCAGATTTAAAATAGCTATATCCCAAAAAACAAATGAAGATCGCTAATAAAAAAGGAACTCTTTGATAAATACATAATTTACATGGCAAATACCCCAAAACTTTTTCAATATAGATCGCAGATAAAATGGCAATAATTGAGTATATTAAAATTAATAAATAAATATTTTTTCTATTTAAAATAAAGTTCATTTTAGTTCATAAAGTTTTGTAAAAATTTATAAATTAAAAAAGCAAAAACTATTAATACAATAGAAATTACAATTGAAACTTTAAGCAGTTTTTTTTCAATTATTGTTTTCATAGCTGGACCAAAATTTCCAACCAAAAAAGCTATAATAAAAAATCTAGATCCTCTTGTTAGTAAGGAGACAATTATAAAATAAATAATATTAAATTGAACAAACCCACTAGTTATTGTGAGTAATTTAAATGGGATGGGTGTAAAACCCGCTATAGCCAGCAACGTTGCCCATGCAAAAACCCCTCCATCTGATGAAATTTTATCTTTTAAAAATGAGGTATTATCTACACCGTAAAGCTCAAAAATCTTAATTCCAATTTCATTGAAAAAAACATATCCAATGAAATAACCCAAACATGCACCTAAGACCGATCCTGTCGTAGCAATAATTGCTATCTTCATCCATCTTTGTCTGTCGGCAATAGCCATTGGAATAATAAGAACATCTGGCGGAATAGGAAATACGAAACTCTCAATAAAAGATATAAATCCTAAAATTTTTTTTGAATTTTTATGTGCCGCAAGTTTAATTGTTTTATTAAATAGTTCCTTAAACATATTTTCTTTTAATATAAATAGTGTTTTAATACTATTATTTATATTCTATGAAACTAAAAATATATGGGCGAATGGCGGAACTGGTAGACGCGTTGGACTCAAAATCCAATAGTAGCAATACTGTGAGAGTTCGATTCTCTCTTTGCCCACCAAAAAATATATGAACTTAAGGCAAATTAATAATTTAACTGAATTATTTTTTGATCAATTTAATAAACAAATTGATAAAAATAAAATTTTATTATCAACTTTAGGTGATAAAAGAAAAAATTATTCTTGGCAAGAAACCTACGATTTTATTAATTTAGTTTCCAATGAATTACGAAAAGTAATATCAAAAAGTGATAGATGTTTATTAATTTCTGAAAATAGACCAGAATGGTTTATTGCAGACTTGTCTATTATGTTATCAGATGGGATAACTGTTCCAGCTTACACAACTTATGCAGAAAATGACTATAATTATATTATCAATGATTGTACTCCCAGTATAATTTTTGTTTCAAACATTGCGCAATTCAATAAATTAAAAAACATTATAAGGGACAAAAAATTTATAAAAAAAATATTTTCCTTTGAAAAATTACCAAATGTTGAATTTGAATATATTAATTTAGAAGACTTAATAAAAAAAAATAATAAAAAAAATTTACCAATTCATAAATCTTTAGCCTTAAGAAAAGATCCATCTTGCATAATTTATACTTCGGGTACGCAAGGAAATCCCAAGGGAGTGATTTTAAGTCATGGAGGCATCTTAAATAATTGCGAGGGCGCAATAGATATTCTAAAACCATTATTAACTAATCAACAACCCAGATTTCTTACTTGGCTTCCACTTTCACATTCTTATGAGCATACTGTTCAATTTGTACAAATTACTGTAGCTGCTAGAATTTTTTATGCAGAGAGCATAGATAAATTAGTAAAAAATATGGGTGATTGTTCGCCAGAGATTATGACAGCAGTACCAAGATTTTATCAAAATCTTTATCAAAAAATTAATGCCAGTTTTAAAAAAGCTAAAGGATTGAAAAAAAAATTAATATTTAAAATGTTAGAATTAGGTCTAAAAAAAATAAAAAAAAAAGAATTAAATTTATTTGAAAAAATACAGGATAGTATTTTAGAGAAATTAGTTAGAAAAAAAATAAAATCACAATTTGGCGGATCTCTTAAAACATTTGTTTCTGGAGGGGGCGCACTAGATAAAGAGGTTGGCTATTTCCTAAATGCTATTGGTTTACCAACTCTCCAAGGATATGGCTTAACCGAAACTTCTCCAGTGGTAAGTTGTAATCCAATAGACGATATTAGAATAGATACAGTTGGACCACCATTTAAAGGAAATGAAGTAAAAATAGCCGAAGATGGTGAAATTTTAGTAAAAGGTGAAAATGTTATGTTGGGTTATTGGAATAATACTGAAGAAACTAAGAAAGTCTTAATTGACGGTTGGCTGCATACAGGTGATATTGGTGAATTCGAAAATAATTTTTTAAAAATTACAGATAGAAAAAAAGATATTATTATAACCCCTGGCGGGGATAACATTTCCCCATTAAAAATTGAAAACGAACTAGTAAATCTT
This sequence comes from uncultured Pelagibacteraceae bacterium, assembly GCA_902564385.1. Taxonomy (GTDB): domain Bacteria; phylum Pseudomonadota; class Alphaproteobacteria; order Pelagibacterales; family Pelagibacteraceae; genus Pelagibacter. The sequence continues at coordinate 42,926 of CACFAT010000005.1, read as the reverse complement.
GAATTTATAGATCAAGCAATTGTTTATGGAGATAATAAACCATACTTAGTTGCTTTATTAGTGCTCAACGATGATTATTTGGATATTAAAAATGAAAAAATAGACAGTGAAATTAAAAAATTAAATCAAAATTTTTCAAAAATAGAAAATGTAAAAAAATATTTTGTAATTCAAGAAAAATTTTCAATTGAAAATGGAATGTTAACTCCAACACTAAAGTTAAAAAGATATAAAATTATAAATAAATACAAAAATAATTTTGAAGATCTGTATAAAAAGTAAAAAAAATTGTTTAATAATCCCTGTTTTACTTAACTTTTTTTAGTATTAGTTTTTTTTATTTTTTAAAAAAAAAATTAAAAGTTTATAAAAAATTATGTAATTGACATAACTATTCAAAAAAATTACAAAAAGGTAATTAAACGAATCAAAAAGATTCGTAATTAAAAAAGGGAGCTAAAGATGGCTAAAAGAAGAAAAAAAGCTGCTAAAAAGAAAACTAAGAAAAAAGCTAAGAAAAAAGCTAAGAAAAGAAGAAGAAAATAATTTAGTATTCTTTTTATTAAATTACGCTTCTCATGGCGCTTGCGTGGGAAGCGTTTTTTTTACTTCGCTACTTCCTCTGAAATTCCTTCTTCAGGTTGTTTAGTCTCTATTTTTTGAACTTGTTTTTCAAGATTTCTTTTTAAAGCCTTATCTAATTTTTTTTGAGTATCTTCTAAATTTGTGTTTAAAACTATTTGAAATTCTGTGAGAATCCTATCGTATGCTTTTTCAAAAAGTTGTCTTTCACTATATGATTGATCAACCATTAGATCATCTCCCTTATTCAAATCTCTGACTACTTCGGCAAGTTCATAAATTTTTCCAGATGATATTTTTGCCTCATATTCTTGCGCTCTCCTACTCCACATACTTCTTTTAATTTTTGGCTTACTTTTTAAAATACTAATACATTTGTTAACTTGATTTATTGTAGCTAATGGTCTTAGGTGAGATTGCTTATTCACTGGCACCATTCCATTTGCTTTATCTTTTTCAAATTTTAAAATATACGCCTCTATGTCTATCCCGCCAATATTCATTTTTTTAAATTCTGTAATCTGACCAACTCCATGTTTTGGATAAACTACATAATCTTTGACTTTATATTCTTTTTTCTCAGTATCTTGTTTTTTTACCTTCTTTATTTCTGGTTTTTGTTCATTATTTTTTGGAATACGGAGTAAATTTGAACTTGTTTCTGAATTTACTTTTTTTTCAACTTTAGATAATTTTGTTTTAACATTTGGTTTGGTGGTTTTTTTTATATTTTTTATTTTTTTTATCTTAACGCTAGCTTTGGATTTTTTTGGTTTTATAGTGCTTTTAACTTTTTTTGCTGTTGCAATTTTATTTTTAGATTTCTTTTTTTTTTCTGCTTTCTTTTTTTTAAATGTTTTCTTCAAAGTATTTATCAAACTTATTTTCTTCATTTTTATATTTCTCATGATCTTCCAGAGGTTCTTTAGATACAGAAATATTTGGCCATATTTCTGAGTATTTTTTATTAACCTCTAGCCATTTTTCGCTTCCTGTTTCAGTGTCTGATATTATAGCATCTATTGGACACTCAGGTTCACAAACGCCACAATCTATACACTCATCAGGTTTAATTACAAGCATATTTTTTCCTTCATAAAAACAATCAACCGGACATACGTCAACACAGGTTGTGTGTTTACACTTTATACATTTATCATTGACCAAATAAGTCATTGATTAGATTTAATTTTTTCTTTTATGTCCCCGACTACTTTTGAATCGAGATACAGAAGTCCAGATAATCTTCTCATCAGATTAGTTTCATATATATCAGCTTGTTCATCTGAATATATAATAGTCCATAAAGCCTCTATGACTATCTTTTTTTCCTCAATACTTTTATTTTTTACCTCTTTGGTAAATTCTAAAATTTGATTTGAGTCTTTTTCCTTTAACTCTGCATCTCTTATTATCTCATCTAAATTATCTTTATTCGCTCCCATTTCTATTAAAGCTTTTTTAATAATATCTTTTTCTTTTTGCGTGAAATTTTCGTCAATTTTTGCTGAGTGTATTAAAAGTGATGCAACACTAATTAAAGATAAATGATCATCATCTTTCATTGTCTCTTTTTTTTTTGTAAATAGATTAAACATTATTTTAAGTTTAACTGATTTAATACACTGAAAGGATTATTAGAATAGTCTTTTTTGTCATATTTTTTTGAAATTTTCTTTTTTAATGGAAGGTATTTTATAAAAAATTCATTATTTCTTTCATAAATTTTATATTCCATCTTTATTAATAATCTTTTAAAGTTTTCTTTTGAGCAACCAAGTAAGTTTAACATTTCGGGGATTACTTTTATTTCTTTTTGGTTATCTTTTTTTGAATTAAATATTAATAAAAATAATCTTTCAAGTATATCTATTCTAACATAAATATCATCAAACTTTTCAAATCCACAAAGCAACATAAATTCTTCGTTTGCAGATTTCATACTATCTAAAAAATTTAATCCAAAAGTTGGCGGTGATAAATCTAAAAATTCATTATTAAAACTTTTCCATAACAAAATTCTTAGTGAAACCGAGCTTGGTTTAAATAACTTAAATAGAAAGATGTGATATCTTCCAAACTTAACACCAAACTTTCTCAGTTTTTTTCTGTCATCTTGATTAATTTTTTTTAAATACTCAGAAATGTTTATCCTTTTGATTACTCCATTATTTTCATAAAGTCTATAAGCTAAAGCTCTGAGTTCAGGACTTTCATCTTTAATATTTTTTAGCTTAATTAGACTATTTAGTTCAGTCTCTATTTTTTTATTAATCCACTTATTTAAATATTCATTTAATTTATTTCTTTCATCATTCTCAATCATTTCATCAATAATTAAATCAATTTTCGGTCTAAGATAATCTGGACCAGCACTCAGCTTTGCAATTGGATCTTTGTTCCAATAAATTTTAAAATTATCTTTTAATTCAATGAGTCCTGTGTCTATTATTTGTTGAATTCGACTAATTATTTCTGGACCTACATTTTGTCTTGCAGCTTTTTTTAATGATTTTATATCTGCATCTAGCGCATCTACTTTAAGATCTAAATTTAGCTTTAATCCCTTCAAAATTCCGATGTATTGACCATTAATTAGTACTTTTTCTTTTTCAATAATCTCAGTTTTTAATTCAATGTCTTGTTTTAAACCTTTTGCCAATACACTAGCCCTCCTATCTATAAATGTTTTTGTCAGTTCATCGTGCAGTCTATCTGATAATTTGTCTTCTAAATTTTTAGTTCTCTCAATCCAGTAATCTTGATTTTCAACCCAATTAGATTTATTGGAAACATATGACCAAGTTCTGACATTAGATATTCTATTTGAAATCGAGTCTACATTTCCATCAAGTTTATCAAGCATAGAAAGCTGTTTTTTCATATAATAATTAGGTATTTTTTTTTCTTCATTTGTTAAAAAGTTAAATACTTTGCTAACAACTTCTAAATGATGACCATATGTTTTTTTGACAAAATCAGGTATTTGACAACATTCCCAGAGAATCTTTAGAACTATTGAATTATTCTCAATAGCACTGTTATTCTCCTTTAAAAAATATTTCAGAACTTTTTCATCCTCACATTCTCCAACTCTTCTTAACCAATCTTTACCAGGTTTTTCGTCCAATGATTTTAATAAATTTTCTTTATTGTTGAAATTTAGGTTAGAATTTCTCCAGAATATATTTTGTATTTCCGGAAAATTATGATTTTCTAAAAATTCAATTTCCTCTGGATTAATTTCGTCACAATCGCCCGTAATACCAAAACTGCCATCATTTAAATATCGACCAGCTCTTCCTGAAATTTGTCCAATTTCAGAGATTTTTAACCGTCTTATTTTTTTTCCATCAAATTTTTTTAAGTTTGAGAAGTAAACATGATCTAAGTCCATATTTATTCCCATTCCAATCGCATCTGTAGCAACAAGATAATCAACATCTCCAGATTGATATAAATTTACTTGAGAATTTCTAGTTTTAGGACTGAGTGATCCCATGACAATTGCTGCACCACCTTTCTGTCTCCTTATAAGTTCTGCAATTGCATAAACTTCCTCTGTTGAAAAAGCTATAACTGCACTTTTTCTATCAATCCTAGAAATTTTTTTATGTCCCCCAAATGAAAGTTTCGATAATCTCTGTTTATTTATAAACTCAATATCATCATCAAGTTTTTGAATAATACTTTTTATAGTATTCGAACCCATTAGCATTGTTAGTTTCTCACCTCTTAGATTTAACAATCTATCTGTAAAAATATGACCTCGCTCGTGATCTGAACACATCTGAATTTCATCTATACCTACAAAATCTAAAACTTTATCTACAGGCATCGACTCTACAGTACACAAAAAATATTTCGCATTAATTGGTATTATTTTTTCTTCACCAGTAATAAGAGCAACTTTAGATGCATCTACCTTTTGTACAATCTTGTCATATACTTCTCTTGCTAAGAGCCTGAGAGGAAATCCTATCATTCCAGAGTCGAATGAAAGCATTGTTTCTATTGCTAAAAAAGTTTTACCAGTATTTGTAGGTCCAAGAACTGCTGTGATCTTATTTTTTGACATATCTACTTTTAGTATGATCTTTTTTAAGCCTACTATATTTTGTTACCCAAAAAGAACAAAAATAGACTAAAACTAGTCCGAATCAGATAGGAAAAAGTTCTCATTTTCAATTTATATCATCTAAGGTTAGCATAAATTTTACAATATAAATATAAATATTTAATGCCAAAAAAACTTTGGGAACCGTCTAAAGAACTTATAAAAAATTCAAATTTATTTGCTTATGAGAAATTTATTTCAAAATATTATAAATATAATTTTTCAAGAAATTATAAAAAGTTGTTAAAATGGAGTGTAAAAAATCCAAGAGATTTTTGGAATTCAATCTGGGAATATTTTGAAGTTATAGGTAAAAAAACTGATAAATTCAAACTAACAAAGGATCTTATTAATAGTAAGTTTTTTGTTAATTCAAAATTAAATTTTGCAGAAAATCTTTTAGCTAAAAATTCCAATCAAAAAGCCATCACATTTGTTAGTGAAAATGGTTACAGAGAACAAAAATCCTGGAAAGAACTTAATATTGATGTAAAAAAAATAATTACATTCTACAAAAAAATAAATATTTCTGAAAAGGATAGAATAGCAGCATATACTCCAAATCAGATAGAAACAGTTGAGTGTTTCTTAAGTGCTAGTGCTATAGGATCAATTTGGAGCTCGTGCTCACCTGATTTTGGTGTGCCCGGTGTTATCGAGCGTTTTTCCCAAATCAAACCTAAATTATTAATTATTACTGATAAATATTATTATAACGGAAAAGAAATAAATATTATTGAGAGATTGCCTAAAATATTAAAAAAAATAAAAAGTATAAAATCGGTATTAATTTTAAATTATCCTGGAAAAAAATTAAGAAAATTAAACAAAATTAAAAATATAAAAATTTATAATTTTACAGAGATTAAAAAACTTGAAATAAATAAAATTAAGTTAAAAAAATTTGATTTTGACCACGAATTAGCAATTTTATACTCAAGTGGCACAACAGGTAAACCCAAATGTATTTGCCATAGATCTGGTGGAGTTTTATTACAACACCTAAAAGAACATAGATTACATTGCAATATAAAACCAAATGATAATGTATTTTACTTTACAACTTGTGGATGGATGATGTGGAATTGGCTTGTTACAGCCCTAGCATCTGAAGCATCAATATTGTTATTCGATGGTTTTCCTATGTATAAATCTCCAGATTTATTGTTAAAAATTGCAAATAAAGAGAAAGTTACTCTATTCGGTATAAGTGCAAAGTATATTGACCAACTTATTAAACAGAATGTAAAAGTAAAAGAAAAAATAAAACTCAAGTCTTTAAAAACTATTTGTTCAACAGGATCTCCACTTTCTAAAGATGGTTTTGAATTTGTTTATAGAAATATAAAAAAAAATGTTCATTTGGCTTCCATTTCTGGAGGAACAGATATTGTCTCCTGTTTTGTAAATGGAAACATTTATTCAAGTGTAAATAGCGGCGAAATACAAAACAATGGTCTTGGCATGGATACAGCAGTATTTTCTGAAAAAGGTAAATCAATTTTAAATAAAAAAGGAGAATTGGTATGCAGAAACCCTTTTCCATCGATGCCTTTAAAATTTTGGAATGATCCTGGAAAAGTTAAATATAAAAAAGCTTATTTTTCAAAATTTAAAAATATTTGGCATCATGGAGATTATGCTGAAAGAAAGAATAATGGGTCTTATATAATCTATGGAAGATCAGACGCTACATTAAACCCAGGAGGTGTTCGACTTGGTACAGCTGAAATTTACTCTGTTGTAGAAAAATTTAAAGAAATAAAAGAGTCTATAGTAGTAGGTCAATCTTGGGATAATGATGTAAGAATAATACTTTTTGTAGTCTTATCTAAAAACAATAAATTAGAAGAAAAATTAATGTCGAAACTAAAAAGAACAATTAGATATGAGGCTTCTCCAAGGCATGTGCCTGCTAAAATAATTACAGTTAATGATATTCCAAGAACTAAGAATGGTAAAATTGTAGAAGTAGCTGTTAAAAATATCATTGATGGCAATAAAATAAATAATATTGAAGCATTATCCAATCCATCCGCTTTAGATGAATATAAAAATCTTATTGAGTTAAAATCTTAATGATTAAAGATACTATTAAAAACCTAAGTTTATCAGCAACACTAAAATTAAATGAAAAATCGAAAGTTATTGAAAATAAGGGAAAAAATATTATTAAGTTTGGATTTGGACAATCACCATTCCCAGTTCCAATTACTATTGTTGAAGAATTAAAAAAAAATGCACATCAGAAAAGTTATTTACCTATCCAAGGATTAGATAAATTAAGAGACTCAATTGCAAATTATGAGTCAAAAAAGAAAAATTACAATTTTAAATCAGATCAGGTCATAGTAGGCCCTGGGACCAAAGAGCTAATGTTCTTGATGCATTTAGCATTTGAAGGTGAAGTGTTGTTGCCAGCTCCAAGTTGGGTATCTTATAAGCCTCAATCAATTATAGCTAAAAATAACTATCATTGGATTCAAACATCAGCTGAAAATAATTGGTTTCCTAAAGCTCAAGAAATAGAAAAAATTATTTTAAAAAAACCGGATAAAAAATATCTTTTATTTCTTAATTCTCCAAACAACCCTTCAGGGCAGGTATGCAAAAATTTAAAAGAAATTTCCTTAATAATAAAAAAATATAATATTTTGGTTTTATCAGATGAAATTTATTCTGAATTAACATTTGATGAAAATTATAGTTCAATTTTTGAGCAATGCCCGGATAATGTCATAATAAGCAACGGACTTAGTAAATGGTGCGGTGCTGGAGGATGGAGACTTGGGTACTTTATAATCCCAATGAAAAAAATTGAATTACTCAAATCTATGAAAGTTTTAGCAAGTGAAACATTTTCTGCAGTAAGTTCACCAATTCAGTTTGCTGCAATATCCGCTTTTAATACCAATCACGAAGATTATATTTTAAAATCAAAAAAAATTCTTAAAGCTGTTGGAGAGTACGTTTACAAAAATTTATCATCTAATAATATCATTATGAACAAACCAATGGGAGGCTTTTATTTATTGCCAGAATTCTTGAACAAAAAATTTGATAGCTCTTCCATTTTATGCGATGAAATTTTAACTGATTTAAATATTGCTTTACTTCCAGGAAGTGATTTTGGATTTGATCAAAAAAGGATGATAGCTCGTTTAAGTTTTACAGACTTTGATGGAGATACGTTCATGAAAAGTATTAATGAAAAAACCGATATTAATGATGAGTTAATAAAATTGTACGCCCCAAAGGTTGTAGAAGGAGTAAATAAATTAAAATCTTGGGTTGAAAAATAATAATCGCATAAAAAATTCCTTAATTAGCAACACTTATATTTAATGAATTTACTAGACACTCGAAGCAATAAATAGTTAGATTTAATTTTAAAACTTAAGAGAGGGTATATGAAAAAAATATTATCAACAATATCAAGCTCTCTGATTATTTTTGCAGCTATATTTTCATTTGGATCAATAGCAAAATCAGCAGAGTTTTTTACAATAGGCACAGGAGGACCAACTGGAGTTTATTTTCAGACAGGAAACGCCATTTGTAAAATGTTACACAAATCAGCAATTAGTGCTGAACATGGTAGAAAAAAAGGCATGAAAGATAAAGCTTACAGATGTACCGCTCCTTCAACTGGAGGCTCAAATTATAACATCGGACAAATAAAAGATGGCGAGTTTCAATTTGGTGTAGCACAATCTGATTGGCAATATCATGCTTATAATGGATCAAGCAAATGGGAAGGAAAACAATTCAAAAATTTAAGAGCTGTTTTCTCAGTACATAACGAGCCATTTCAAATCTGGGCTAGAAAAAAAGCAAAAGTCAAAGATTTTATGGGTCTTAAAGGAAAAGTAGTAAACATTGGGAACCCAGGTTCTGGTCAAAGAGGAACAATGGAAGAATTAATGAAAGCTATGGGCGTTGATAACAGTTTCTTTAAATCAGTTACTGAGCTAACATCTTCAGAGCAAGTAAAAGCTCTATGTGATGGTAAAATTGATGCGTTTGGATATTCAGTAGGTTTTCCTAATGGGGCAATGGAACAAGCAGCAACATGTGCAGCTAAAGCTATGCCAATCAATTTAACAGGAGATGTAATTGATGGAATTATAAGTGGAGCTGATTATTATGCATCTGCAACAATTCCAAAAGGCACTTATACTAAACAGAAAAAAGATGTAACTACATTCGGTGTTAAAGCTACTGTAGTAACAAGTGTGGATGTGTCTGAAGATTTGGTTTACCAAGTTACAAAAGCTGTTTTTGAAAATTTTGATGATTTTAGAAAACAACATCCAGCTTTCGCTCCTTTGGAGAAAAAAAATATGATAGCTGATGGTTTATCAGCACCACTTCATCCTGGAGCTGTTAAATATTATAAAGAAGCTGGTTTAATGTAATTAAATCTATATAAAAAATTTAGGCCCAATATATCTATTGGGCCTTTTTTTTTATATATTAAGCTGAATGTCAGCAGACATAGATAAAAAAATTGAAAATAAGATTAAAGAAGATCTTTCTCCTACAAGAAACCTAACAGGTTTTCATTTAAAGTTAGTTGCTATTATTGCAATAACCTGGTCTTTATTTCAGCTTTGGTATGCTTCTCCATTTCCATTTTGGTTAAATTTTGGAATGTTTAAAGGTTTACCAGCTAGAGCAATTCATCTTGGCTTTGCACTTTTACTAGCTTTTTTAATATTTCCCTATGCAAGGGGTAAAAAAGTAAATTTTATAGATATATTAATTGCAATAACAGGTGCAATTTGTTGTTTATATATTTATGTTTTTTACGATCAATTAGTAGATAGGGGTGGAATATTACTTAAAATAAATCTTTCCGATAATTTCACTATTCCAATTGAGTTAATACTTGGAATAATTGGAATATTAATTCTTCTAGAGGCTACACGCAGAGTAATAGGTGTCCCATTAGTTGTTATTGCAGTTTGTTTTTTGTTATTTTCTTATTTTGGGCAATATGCACCAGACATAATTTCTCATGGTGGATTATCATTAAAAAGGTTAGTTGGTTTTCAATGGTTTGATCAAGAAGCTATTTTCGGAATTCCGATAGGTGTTTCTGTAGATTTCATATTTCTCTTTGTACTTTTTGGAGCACTTTTAGAAACTGCTGGAGGGGGTAAATATTTTTTAGATTTAGCTTTTGCAATGGTTGGAAAAATGCGAGGTGGTCCTGCCAAAGCAGCTATTCTTGGATCTGGTATGACAGGATTAATCTCTGGATCATCAATTGCTAATACAGTTACAACTGGAACATTTACAATTCCAATTATGAAAAAGACTGGTTTTTCCAAAGAAAAAGCGGGTGCAATCGAAGTATCTTCATCAGTTAATGGTCAAATAATGCCTCCTGTTATGGGAGCAGCAGCTTTTGTGATGGCAAGTTTTATCGGTGTTACATATTTTGAAGTTGTCAGACATGCTTTTTTACCAGCTATAATTTCTTACATTGCGCTATTTTATATATCTCACCTTGAAGCGCTTAAATTAAATTTAAAAGGTATGGATGAAAACGATATTCCAAAATTAAAAAAAACATTTTTTGAAGGAATACATTTTTTAGTTCCAATATTTGTTCTTATATATCTACTAGTTTATATGAGGCTTACAGCTTCTTACTCTATTTTTTTTGCAACAATAACTTTAATTATAGTTAATCTTTTAAATAAAATTTTTAAAGAAAAGAACATTAAGAACGCTTTAATTTATTGGTACAACCAAACTGTTTTTGGTTTTGAAAAGGGTGCTTTGAATATGGTTAGTGTCGGAATAGCAATTGCAACAGCAGGTATTATAGTTGGTGCAGTTGGATCTACAGGTTTGAGTACTAATTTAATAATTGTAATCGAGTCGATTGCAAAAGATAATGTTATTATTCTCTTATTTTTAACTATTATTTTGTGTTTACTATTGGGTATGGGTTTACCAACTACGGCAAACTACGTTGTTGTAGCATCTCTAATGGCAACTGTTCTTGTGGATGTTGGAAATGCATCAGGATTTATTTTTCCTTTAATTGCCGTTCATTTATTCGTGTTCTATTTTGGCCTAATGGCAGATGTAACACCTCCAGTAGGCTTAGCATCTTACGCAGCTGCTGCTATTTCTGGTGGAGACCCATTAAGAACAGGAGCCCAGGCATTTTGGTATAGTCTGAGAACTGGAATACTTCCTATTGTATTCCTATTTAACAGTGAGTTATTATTAATTGGTATTGAAAGCATATGGCATGGCTTAATGGTCATAGCAACCTCATTGATTGGGATTTTAGTATTTACTTCTGCTACTCAGGGATGGTTTATAAATAAATTGAGATGGTATGAGATTGTTATTTTTTTAATAATTTCAATATCATTATTATCTCCAGAATTTATTCTAAATAAATTTTACCCAAAATATAACTATTTAAGTATTGAAGAAATAAACAAAAAACAGTTTGATTATAATAAAGAGATAAAAATTAAAATTACTAGACTTACAGAGTACGGCGAAAGATATAAATTATTTGTAATTGAAAAAAATAGTTTTGATGAAAATTTCAGTTTAGATGATTATGGAATGAGCTTAGTTGTAGAAGACAGTAAAACCATAATTGATACTTTAAAATGGAATGGAATTGCAAAAAAATCTGGTTTAGATATGGGAGATATTATTAATGAATTTAAAATTGAAAATCAGAATAGACCAAAAAAAGAAATAATTTATCCTATCGCTCTTATTCTTTTATCAATCTTTGGTTATTTAAATATAAGAAGAAGAATTTAGCTTAGACCTGCATGGGGTAACTTACGTTGAAGTATTTTCCAAATACCTGTGGCAGATGCAATTATTTTACCTTTACATTCTAAATAGCACTCTAAAAAAACCATACTTTTTGTTTTTTTTTTAATTTTTACATATCCAAAAATTTCATCACCAATAGTTGAAGGTCCGATAAAGTTAATATTAAGTGTTATAGTTACACAAGGTTGATTACCCGAAATTCTATGGGCTCCAGATCCACACCCGGTATCTATGATCGATGCTATATACCCACCATGAGTTATGCCAGCTCTGTTAAGATGGTTTTTTTTTATTTTAGTTTTAAATTCATATTTAGTTTTTGAGATATCTCTTAGTAGCAAACCACCATTGTGTCTCATGAAACCTTTTTTAACGCTAATTTGTTTAAAATTTTTCATTAAATTATTAAAGTTATTAAAAATAATATTATTAACACTATTACAAAAAAATAAATTACAGATTTTTGCAAAGATATTTTCATTTTTCCTTCTTTTTGGTGCGCCTGCTAGGAGTCGAACCCAGAACCTCCTGGTCCGTAGCCAAGCGCTCTATCCAATTGAGCTACAGGCGCTAAATTTAATCTATTCTTTTAACATTTATTATTAATTTTACTAAATTTTAATAATGGTCAAAAATATACATCTATTAAAAGTAAATAATATATATATATACAAATAGCGAAATGAGTGAAAAATTACTAGTTCCAGATATTGGAGATTTTGAAGAAGTAGAAATCATAGAAATTCTTGTAAAAGAAGGAGATAAAATCTCTAAAAATGACCCTGTAATAACTTTAGAAAGTGATAAATCAAGTGTTGAAGTACCATCTGCTTTTGAGGGCGTTGTAGATAGTATTAACATAAAGATTGGCGATAAAGTTTCTAAAGGAGATTTGATACTAACATTATCCTCTGAGAATGGAACTCAGCAAAAACAAGAAACTATTGAAAAGATACCACCTTCAACGGAAAAAATAATTGCCGAAGCGGAAAATTCTAACGGATATAATAATTCTGAATTAGATACGAGTGTACATAAAGAGATCAAAGTAGAAAATACACAAGTAGAAGAACATAATGAAAGATTAGAAATAGTTGAAAATAATAATGATATTGATCCTCAAGAGACAAAAGAATGGTTAGAATCTTTGTCTGCTGTAGTACATTCCGAAGGACCTGAGAGAGCTCATTTTTTAATTAAACAATTAATTGATCAGGCATATAAAGAGGGATCAAATATACCTTACACCCAAAATACACCATACATAAACACTATACCAGCAGATGAAGAGATAAAATCTCCAGGCGATCAAAATATTGAAAGAAAAATCAGAGCACTAATTCGATGGAATTCAGCAGTGATGGTTGTCAGAGCAAACATGAGAGATCCTTCATTAGGAGGTCACATTGGGACATTTGCTTCAGCAGCAACTCTTTATGATATTGGAATGAATCATTTTTGGAGAGCTAAAAGCAATAAATTTGGTGGAGATTTAATTTATTTCCAAGGACATTCAGCGCCAGGTATTTACGCTAGAGCTTTTTTGGAAGGAAGACTTGACGAGAAGCAATTAGATAGATTCAGACAGGAAGTTTACCCAGGAGGTTTGTCATCTTATCCTCATCCATGGCTGATGCCTAAGTTTTGGCAGTTTCCAACTGTTTCCATGGGTCTTGGACCAATGATGGCAACCTATCAGGCAAGATTTATGAAATATCTTATTAATAGAAAATTAATAAAAGATGAGAATAGAAAAGTTTGGTCTTTCTTAGGAGATGGTGAAATAGACGAGCCTGAAGCTCTAGGATCTATTGGTTTAGCAGCAAGAGAAAAGTTAGATAACTTGATTTATGTTGTGAACTGCAACCTACAAAGATTAGATGGTCCAGTAAGAGGCAATGGTAAAATTATTCAAGAATTAGAAGGAATTTTTAGAGGAGCTGGATGGAATGTAATAAAAGTCATTTGGGGATCATATTGGGATCCTTTACTCGCAAATGATAAATCAGGTTTACTTGTAAAAAGAATGAACGAAGCAGTTGATGGAGAATACCAAGCCTTTAAAGCAAAAGGCGGTTTATATGTTAGAGATAACTTCTTTGGGAAATACCCTGAACTTAAAAATCTAGTTGCAAGTTATACGGATAGCGATATTTGGAAATTAAATAGAGGCGGTCACGACCCACATAAAGTTTATGCTGCTTATCATAAAGCTATTAATACAAAAGACAGACCAACAGTCATATTAGCTAAAACAATTAAAGGATATGGTATGGGAAAATCTGGTGAAAGTATAAATACAACCCATCAGCAAAAAAAATTAGGTGTAGATGATTTGCTATATTATAGAGATAGATTTGATGTTCCATTAACAGATGAACAAGTCAAAAATATAGAATACTTTAGACCTGACGAAAATTCAGAGGAAATAAAATACTTAAAAAAAAGAAGATTGGCTTTAGGAGGATATATTCCTGAGAGATCATCTTTTTCGAAACCAATCAAAACACCAAGTAATGATATTTTTGACTTTATGAAAAAATCAACTGGTGAAAAAGAAATGTCAACTACTATGGCACTTGTTAGGATGTTGACGAATTTGCTAAGAGATAAAAATGTTGCTCCAAGACTTGTTCCAATAATCCCTGATGAAGCAAGAACTTTTGGTATGGAAGGTTTTTTCCAAAAAATAGGTATATATGCGCATGAAGGTCAAAAATATGAGCCAGAGGACTCAGCTCAATTAAGCTCTTACAAGGAAGAGAAAAGTGGTCAAGTTTTAGAGGAAGGAATAAATGAGGCTGGATCCATGGCATCATGGATAGCTGCAGGAACATCGTATTCAAATCATGATATAGAAATGATACCAATTTATCTTTTTTATTCTATGTTTGGTTTTCAAAGAACTGGGGATTTTGCGTGGGCAGCTGGAGATAGTCAAACAAGAGGATTTCTAATTGGAGCTACAGCTGGAAGAACAACTTTGGCTGGAGAAGGCCTTCAACACCAAGATGGTCACAGTCATTTATTAGCATCAACAATTCCAAATTGTGTTTCTTATGATCCAACCTTTCATTATGAATTAGCTACAATTTTTAAAGAAGGTTTAAGAAGAATGCATGAAAAACATGAAAATATTTTTTACTATATTACAACAATGAATGAAAATTATTCTCATCCAGAGATGCCCAAAGATTGTGAAAAAGGCATATTAAAAGGGATGTATAAAATAAAAGATTTCAGCAAGAATAAAAAAAATAAGATTCAATTATTGGGTTCAGGAACAATTTTAAGAGAGATGATTGAAGCAGCAGAAATTTTACAAAATGAATATCAAGTTGATAGTGAAGTATGGAGTGTTACCAGTTTTAATGAATTAAGAAGAGATGGACTTGAAACAGAAAGGTATAATTTGCTTAATCCAGGAGGAGAGAAAAAAATCTCTTACGTTGAAAAATGCCTTGGAAAAACCGAAGGTCCTATTTTAGCAGCTTCAGATTACATGAGAATGAATTCTGACCAAATTAGACCTTACATAAATAAAAGTTTTTATTCATTGGGTACAGATGGATTTGGTAGAAGTGATACAAGAAAAAATCTAAGAAAATTTTTTGAAGTCGATAAAGAGCATATAGTTGCATATGGCTTAAGTATTTTATCTAATGAACAATTAATTGCTTCTAAACATGCGGTAGATGCAATTAAAAAATATAAAATTGATAAAGATAAGCCTATGCCTACAAAATTATAATGAGCGAGAAAGAAGTATTAGTTCCTAACATTGGTGATTTTAAAGATGTTGAAGTAATTGAGGTATTAATAGAGGCAGGATCAAATATTAATAAAGATGATCCGATAATTACAATAGAAAGCGATAAATCAAGTGTTGAGATACCAAGCCCATACTCAGGTAGTGTTAAAAAAGTTAATTTAAAAGTTGGTGATAAGGTTTCAGAGGGTTCATCAATATTAATAATTGGTTCAGAAGAAGAAAAACCAGATGAGCAAATTGAAGAAGAGGTCAAAGAGATTAAAGAAGAAAATATTATACAAAAACCATCCGAAAAAAAAATTTCAAAACCAAAAGAAATATTAAAAAATAATAGAGTTAGTGTATTCAAATCAAGCAAAGCACTTGCTAGCCCAAAAACTAGAAAATTTGCAAGAGAACTTGGTGTTGATATTAATAATATTACTGGATCACAAAGATCAGGAAGAATTATAGAGGAGGATATAAAAAAATTCGTATCTTCTAATTTTAATAAACCTCAAGAAGAAAAGAAGGCTCCATCTATAAAGCCTTCGGAATATGATCACGCTGATTTTGGAGATGTAGAAATTCAAGATATACCAAGAATTAAAAGAATTGCTGCTCCACATTTATCAAATTCTTGGCAAACAATACCGCATGTTACTAGTTGTGATGAAGCAGATATTACTGAGCTAGAAGAATTTAGACAAAATTTGACTGATACTTTTACTGGAGAAAAAAAGAAAATTACTCCATTGGCATTTATCATAAAGGCAGTTGTGGAAGCTTTGAAAGTTTTTCCAAGATTTAATAGTTCTATTGACAATATTGAAAATGGAAAAATAACATTAAAAAAATACTTCCATGTAGGAATTGCAGTTGATACTCCCAATGGTTTAATGGTGCCAAAAATAAGAAATGCTAATCAAAAGAATATAGATCAAATAAGCAAGGACCTAAAAAAAGTTAGTGATGATTGCCGAAATTTGAAGATAGATAAAAAAGAGTTTTATGGAGGATCCATAACTATAACAAGCCTAGGTGGCATTGGAGGAACTTATTTTACTCCTATAATAAATTATCCTGAGGTTGCTATTTTAGGAATTGGAAGGACTTATATTAAACCTGTTTATATTGATGGACAATTTAAACCTAGAACAATGTTGCCTTTATCTCTCTCTTACGATCATAGAATTATTGACGGTGCTGAGGGTTCAAGATTTAATAATGAATTAAAAAATAACCTTGGTAAAAACTTTGCCTACAAATTAGCTAAGCAATGATTAAAAATTTTAAACTTTTAAATAATAAAACTGTATTTTACTTTAATGACAATAAGTTTGAAACATTTCCTAATATTTGGTTAAGAGATCATATTAAAAATAAAGAAAACTGGGATTTTAAAACCAATCAAAGAATAACTTATACCGCAAATTTAGACATTAATATCAAAATTAAAAAAGCAAAATTATTAAAAAAAGGGAAATTCATTGAAATATTATGGTCTGATGAAAATAAACCAACCAAATATTCATATGAATTTTTAAAAAAAAATTCTTTAAAAAAAGAAGAAACTAAAAGTGATACTCAATTTTGGAAAGATAAAGACATAAAAAATCAAATTTTCATTAACTATAAGCAATTACAAACTAAAGTAGGATTTAAAAATCTATTAAAAAAAATTCACATATATGGTTTTGCAGTCGTAAGAAATTGTTCAAAGAATTTAAACTCAGTTGAATACATAGCTAAAAAAATAGGTTATGTCAGAAATTCAATTTTTGGAGGATTGTGGACTTTTGAATCAAATAATAAAAAAGCAGACAGTGCATATTCAAACCAAGAACTGAGACCACATACAGACTCTACATATAGTAATGATGCTCCAGGTTTACAATTACTGCTTTGTTGTAAGTATGATGCTAAAGGTGGAGATTCTATAATGGTAGATGGATTTAAATTGGCAAATGAAATCAAACAAAAATATAAAAAACATTTTAAAACTTTAACAAATACAAAAGTTAAAGGTTCTTATATTGGTGATGGTGTTCGCCTTGAAGCAAAAAGACCAATAATAAAATTAAATGAAAAAAATAATTTTGATCAAATTAGTTTTAACAATTACGATAGAGCACCTTTTAGAGAAACCAATCAGAAAACAATTAATTTTTATAAAGCAATTAAAGTATTTGATACGATGGCAAACCAAAAGCAATATCAGTGGAGGCACATTTTAAAACCTGGTGAATTACTAATATTTAATAATTGGAGAGTAATGCATGGTAGAGGTGCATTTTCAGGTATAAGAAAAATGGCTGGTTGCTATATCAATAAAGAAGATTTTGATAGCTGTTGTAGAATGAATAATATTATCTAAATTTAATTAAATTAATGTCCAAAACTACATCGCTTATATGCGCTTTGATAACAACATTTATTTGGGGTACTGCTTTCATTGCTCAAGACACAGGCATGGACAATATTGGTCCATTAACATTCAATGCATCTAGATTTTTTGTTGGTTTTCTTACAGTCCTACCCATTGCTTTAATTTTAGAAGGAAAAAAAATTAATCATGAAATCAATTTTAATAAAAAATTATTTTTTAAATATTTATTTTTAATGGGTATATCATTATTTTTGGGCACCTACTTGCAGCAAGCCGCATTACAATACACGAATATAGCTAATGCAGCTTTTTTTACAGTTTTTTATGTTCCATTAGTTCCAATTTTATTATTTTTTATTTATTCTATTAAAGTCCATTGGAGTCTTTGGCCTTCAATAGGTTTGTGTATAATAGGTGTTTACCTATTAAGTGATTTTTCAAACTCAGAAATTATGATAGGTGATGCTTTAGTTATTCTATGCTCACTATTTTGGGCTTTACATATAATTTTTGCTGGAAAATTTATGGAGAAATTCAATATACCAATTTTTTATGCAGCATTACAAGCAGCTCTTGTTTTTGGTTTATCTCTTATATTTGCTTTTATTTTAGAGGAAGTAGTTATTACAAAAATTTTAACTGAGTATAGTTCAATATTATACGCAGGCGTCTTATCTGGAGGACTTGCTTTTACTTTACAAATGTTTGCACAAAAAAATATTGAAGAAGCTCCAGCAGCAATAATTTACTCTCTTGAAGGTGTCTTTGCAACAATTGCTGGATGGATTATCTTAAGTCAAGTTCTTAACATAAATAATATTTTAGGATGTGTATTAATTCTTATTGCTGTAATATTTTCTCAAATTGCTCCAACATCCAAAAAATCATAAGTAAATAATTGAAAAAAGAATAATACTTAAAACTATTCTATAAATAACAAAAAAACCTAAACTAAACATTTTAACATAAATAAGAAAATATTTAATTGTAAAATAAGAAAATAAAAATGAAACTGAAGTAGAAAAAATAAATATAGCATCAAAATTTATTTGATCATTAATAACATCTTTAAATCCCAAAATACTTGCACCTGCTAAAGCTGGAATAGACAAATAAAAAGCTATCTTTGATGATTCAACTCTGTCAAATTTTAAAAATCTTGAAGCTGTAATTACTATACCCGATCTACTGACTCCTGGAATAATAGCTAAAATCTGAAATAACCCTATTATAATAATACTTTTAATATTTAATTCTGAAGAAATTTTATTTTTCAATTCAAACTTATCTGAAAAGTATAATAAAATTCCAAAAAACAAAGTTGTCCAAGCGACAACTTTTAAGTTTCTAAATTGATCAATTAAATTTGTGGAGTAAAAAATATAACCAACAATAACTAATGGTATAGACCCAAGAATTATTAGTAGAAATATATTTTTATTATTAACGATATTTATTAACTCTTTTCTAAAAAATAAAATAATTGCTAACAAAGAACCTAAATGCAGACTAATATCTAATTGTAGGTTGCTAACATTGAAGTCACTTAATCTTGATATAATTAAAAGATGTGCAGACGAGCTTACTGGAATAAACTCAGATATTCCTTGAATAATTGATAAAATTAGCGTCTCCACATATTTTGAAATCATTAGATCCAATACTTCATAATGAAATTGTAACCAAATTAAAGCAATTACATATTTGCATATCATCTATGCATAATAAGAAAAAACCGCTGATTTACTTAAGTTTTGTGAAATATTAGTCAATATTTATGACCTTGTAATTGTTTATTATTAAATTTTTATCGTATATATAGCGTCCACCATGTCAGAAAAAATGCTTAAGTTTGTTGATATAGGTCAACAAAATCCACCTAAAAGAGATATATCAGACCGAAAAGAGGATTTTGATGAGATATATCAAGAATTTCTAAAAGATAGAGCTGTTCAGCAGTCAAGCAGATGTTCCCAATGTGGAGTACCATTTTGCCAAGTTCATTGTCCATTAAGTAACAATATACCAGATTGGCTTAAACTAACGGCAGAGGGAAGATATGAGGAAGCTTATCAATTATCACAAAGCACAAACAACATGCCAGAAGTTTGTGGAAGAATTTGCCCCCAGGATAGGCTGTGTGAAGGAAATTGTGTAATAGAGCAATCGGGTCATGGAACAGTAACTATTGGATCAATAGAAAAATATATCACAGAGAAAGCCTGGGAAAATGGTTGGGTTAAACCAATAGAAATAAATAGTGAAAAAAATGAGAGTGTAGGAATTATAGGTTCTGGTCCTGCTGGACTTGCTTGTGGAGAACAACTCAGAAAAAAAGGATACAAGGTAACTATATATGATCGTTATGACAGAGCTGGAGGGCTACTAATATATGGTATCCCAGGATTTAAATTAGAAAAGCATGTTGTTCAAAGAAGAATAAAACTTTTAGAAGAAAGTGGAATTAAATTTGTCTTAAACTTTGAAGTTGGAAAAGATTCCAGCTTGATGGAGTTAAGAGAAAAACATGATGCAATTTTAATAGCTACAGGAGTTTATAAAGCTAGAGAAGTTAATCTACCTGGTAACGATTTGAGTAATATTTTCCCTGCAATGGAATTTTTGACAGCATCAAATAAAAAAGGACTAGGTGATAAAGTTGAGTTGTTTGATAACGGAACTTTAAATGCTGAAGGCAAAGATGTTGTAGTAATTGGTGGTGGCGATACAGCAATGGACTGCTTAAGGACTTCAGTGAGACAGAATGCTAAATCTGTAAAATGTTTGTATAGAAGAGATAGAGAAAATATGCCAGGATCAGCAAGAGAAGTTGGCAATGCAGAGGAAGAAGGTGTTGAATTTATTTGGTTAACAAGCCCTAAAGAGTTTAAGGGAACAAATAAAATTGAAAGTGTAGTTGTTAATAAAATGAAATTGGGTGAGCCAGATGATAGCGGTAGAAGAAAACCAGTTGTTGAAGAAAATTCAGATTTTGAAATTAAAGCTGATCTTGTAATCAAAGCACTTGGATTTGATCCAGAAGATCTTCCAAAATTATTTAATGAAGAAAAATTACAAGTATCAAGATGGGGAACAATAAAAGCGGATTTTGATACAATGGAAACTAGTATAGAGGGAGTTTTTGCAGCCGGAGATATAGTTCGTGGAGCATCTTTAGTGGTTTGGGGTATCAAAGACGGAAGAGATGCCGCAACATCAATTGACAATTATTTACAAAGTAAACAAAAACTTAGAGTTGCTTAATGAAGTTAAGAAATAAAAATTTAAAAATTTTAAAAAGTAATCATGTTTACTCTGAAGAAATGGAACATGATGCATGTGGTGTAGGTTTAGTAGCATCTACCGAAGGTCTAAAATCAAGAAAAGTCGTAGAATATGGAATCGATGCCTTAAAAGCTGTTTGGCATAGGGGAGCAATCGATGCAGACGGAAAAACAGGAGATGGTGCTGGAATCCATATTGAAATTCCTAAAGATTTCTTTGAGGAAAAAATTGAAGTCACTGGTCATAAACATGATAATTCTGAACTATGCGTGGGTATGATTTTCTTACCAAGAAATGATTATAGCGCTCAAGAGCAATGTAGAACTATTGTTGAAAGTGAACTAACAAAGAGAAATTTTAGTATCTATGGCTGGAGACAAGTTCCTGTTGATCCCTCTGTCTTAGGAGAAAAAGCTGAACAAACAAGACCTGAAATTACTCAAGTATTGTTCACATACAATGACAAAAAAGTTGTCAATAAATCTCTGGAACAAAAATTGTATGAAACTAGAAGAGTAATTGAAAAAGAAGCTCTCAATAATCAATTAAATAATTTTTATATATGTTCATTTAGTTCTAAATCTATCATTTATAAAGGAATGTTTTTAGCAGAAGCTTTGTCAGATTTTTATACTGACTTAAAAGATGAAAGATTTATATCTAGGTATGCAATATTTCACCAAAGATTTTCAACCAATACTGCGCCTAGTTGGGACTTAGCTCAACCGTTTAGATCTATAGCGCATAATGGTGAAATAAATACCCTTAAAGGAAATTTTAATTGGATGAAAGTTCATGAAGAAGAGATGTTTAGTCCAGTTTTCGAAAATATAGAGAATCTTAAGCCCGTAATACCAGCAGGAAATTCTGACTCTGCATCATTAGATAATGTTTTTGAGTTATTAAATATTTCTGGACAACCTGCTCCTCTAGCAAAATTAATGTTAATACCAGACGCCTGGTCAAAAAAAAATAAGGTTTTAAAAAAAGATCATCAACAACTATTCAATTTTTTAAATAGTACCATGGAGCCTTGGGATGGGCCAGCTGCTATAGCTGCAACAGATAATGAATGGGTAATTGTTGCAACCGACAGAAATGGATTAAGACCACTTAGATATACAGTGACAAGAGACAAACTTCTTTTTGCAGGAAGTGAAACAGGAATGATAGATTTAAATGAGAAAAAAATTGTATCTAAAGGAAGATTAGGACCTGGAGAAATATTAGGAGTAAGAATAGAAAAAGGCAAAGTATATTCAAACGATGAAATAAAAAACTACCTCTCAAAAGAATATAAGCATTACAACAATCAGATTATTGATCTTGATAAAAAATTAGAGGCAGAAACTGAAAAAGTAGAGCTAGAAGGCCAAAGTTTGAGGAATTTTCAACATTGTTTTGGATATAGCATAGAAGATTTAGAATTAATTCTTCATCCAATGGCAGAAGACGCTAAAGAAGCAACAGGCTCAATGGGTGATGACACGCCTTTAGCAGTTTTATCTGACAAATATAGACCACTATATCATTACTTTAGACAAAACTTTAGTCAGGTTACAAATCCACCAATTGACTCTCTAAGAGAAAATAAAGTCATGAGTTTAAAGACAAGATTTGGAAATCTTGGTAATATTTTAGATTTTAGTAAGTTAACTAAAGACAATATTTATGTCTTAAATAGTCCGATATTATCAAATGCACAATTTGAAAAATTTTTGAAATTCTTTGGAAATAATTATAAAGTTTTAGATTGTACATTCAGCAAAGATGATGATTTAGAGACATCAATAAATTTACTCAAAGTTAAGTCTGAACAAGCTGTTAGAGAGGGAATTAAACAAATAATATTATCAGATAAAAATATTTCAGAAAATAGAATGCCAATGCCGATGCTTTTATGTATAGGGGCAATAAATACACATTTAGTTAAATTAGGTTTAAGAGGTTACGTTTCTATTAATGTTCAAACTGGAGATGCTTTAGATACTCACTCTTTTGCGACATTAATTGGTGTTGGTGCGACTACTGTGAACCCTTATTTAGCTTTTGATAGCTTATATCAAAGACATTCTAAGAAATTATTTGGAAATTTCACTTTTGATGAATGTGTTTCAAGATACATTAAATCAGTCAATCTCGGTCTTCTTAAAATAATGTCTAAAATGGGAATTTCTGTTTTAAGTTCTTATAGAGGTGGATGTAATTTTGAAACTGTGGGACTAAGCAGAACAATTGTGAAAGATTACTTTCCTGGGATGTTATCAAAGATTTCTGGAATTGGTTTAAAAGGAATAGAAAAGAAAATCAGAACTATACACAAAGAAGCATTTTTCAATAACTCAAATATTTTACCTATTGGAGGTATTTACAGATATAGAAAAAATGGTGAAACACATCAGTATCAAGGCAAACTAATTCATTTACTGCAAACTGCGGTTGGACAAGGATCTTATGAAATATATAAAAAATACACAAAAGGTATTTATGGTCTAAATCCAATAAGTTTAAGAGATTTAGTGGATTTTAAATCTAAAAATCCCATCGATATATCTAATGTTGAGCCTGCATCTAATATATTAAAAAGATTTGGAAGTGGAAGTATGTCTCATGGAGCTTTATCTAAAGAAGCACATGAAACTCTTGCTGTAGGTATGAACAGAATTAAAGGTGCATCTTGTAGTGGTGAAGGTGGAGAAGATGAGAAAAGATTTAAGATTATGGAGAATGGAGATAGTGCAAATTCAAGGGTTAAACAAATTGCATCAGCTAGATTTGGAGTAACCATTAATTACTTAAATAATTGTAATGAGATTGAAATCAAAATTGCACAGGGCGCTAAACCAGGTGAAGGTGGACAATTACCAGGTTTTAAAGTTACGGATGAAATTGCGAGATTGAGACACTCAACGCCAGGGGTTACTTTAATATCACCTCCACCACATCATGATATTTACTCAATAGAAGATCTAGCTCAATTAATTTATGATTTAAAACAAATAAATCCTAAGGCTAGGGTTGGAGTTAAATTGGTTGCTTCATCAGGAATCGGAACGATAGCTGCTGGAGTTGCAAAAGCTAAAGCAGACATAATTTTAATCTCAGGGCACTCAGGAGGCACAGGAGCCACTCCACAGACAAGCGTTAAATATGTTGGAGTTCCTTGGGAGATGGGATTAACAGAAGCAAATCAGGTATTGACTTTAAATAACTTGAGACATCAAGTTACGCTTAGAACTGACGGTGGAATAAAAACAGGAAGAGATGTTGTAATTGCAGCCATGATGGGAGCAGAAGAATTTGGCGTAGCAACAACTGCTTTAGTCGCAATGGGATGTATAATGGTCAGGCAATGTCATTCAAATACATGTCCAGTGGGTGTTTGCACACAAGATGATAAATTAAGAGAGAAATTTTCAGGAACTCCTGAAAAAGTAGTTAACCTTTTTACATTTATAGCAGAGGAAGTAAGACAAATACTTGCTGATCTTGGTTTCAAATCTTTAAATGAAGTAATTGGAAGAACTGACTTACTAAGGCAAGTAAGCAAAGGATCACCAAACTTGGATGATCTAGACTTAAATCCTCTTTTTGTTCAGGCAGATCCTGGAAAAAATAAAAGATATTGTGAGAAACCTGAAATTAATTCTGTTCCAGATACTTTAGACCAAAAAATATGGCCAGAAATAGAAGACAAAATAGATAAAAAAGAAAAAATAAATCAAGAATTTGAAATTCAAAATACTGATAGAGCAGTTGGTACTAGAATTTCTTATCATTTGTACAAAAAATTTGGAAATAACAACCTTGATGAAAATTCGATCGAATTAAATTTTAAAGGTTCAGCAGGCCAATCCTTTGGTGCTTTTGCTATTAAAGGATTAAAACTAATTTTAAAAGGGGATGCAAATGATTATGTTGCCAAAGGATTATCAGGTGGAACTATTGTGATTAAATTACAAGATGAAAGCAACCTTGTTTCAAATGAAAATACTATTATTGGAAATACTGTTTTGTATGGAGCAACTTCAGGAAAATTATTAGCTGCAGGACAAGCAGGAGAGAGATTTGCTGTTAGAAATTCAGGTGCAACTGCAGTAGTAGAAGGTTGTGACTCAAATGGTTGTGAATACATGACAGGTGGAAATATTATTATATTAGGAGATATTGGCGATAATTTTGGAGCTGGCATGACAGGAGGTATGGCATTTATTTATGACCCTGAAAATCAATTTGATAAAAAAGTAAATCCTGAAAGTGTAGTTTGGCAAACTCCAGAAACTAAATTTTGGATTGAGCATCTAAGGAAATTTATTCAAGAGCATGCGATAGAAACAAATTCAACAATCTCGAAAAAAATTGTTGAGAATTTTGAAAATGAAATAAATAATTTCGTCCAAGTTTGTCCAAAAGAAATGTTAGATAAGTTAGAAAATCCTATATCAAACAAAAAATTAGTCGGTCAAGCTAGTTAGTATTCTTAATAATATTATCTAACTCTTTACAAATAATATTTAGATTTTTTTTTGACGAGAGACTATGGTCACCCTTCTTAATTATATTTAATTTTTTTTTTGCTTTGCTGAAAATTTTTAAAACTTCTCTTGAGTATTTAATTGGTACAACTTCATCTTTTTGACCATGGACCATAGTAACAGGTATTTTCATTGGAATTTTAACATTCAAAACTTTATTTTGTTTTTTTCTTCCATCTTTAATTAATTGATTAGTTATGAGATATTCATACCCACCATTTTTAATTTTGCTAATACCTTTTTTGATAATTTCACTCTTTGTCTTTTTTGAAAATTTTTTCCACATTATTCTTGTTAAAAATTCTGGAGCAGAGCCAATTCCCATAAAGCCTTTAATCTGTTTCTTAATTGATTTAAATAATAATAAAGAAATCCAAGCACCCATACTAGAACCTATTAAAATTATATCATTTTTTTTAACTATATTCTTAATAGTCTGTTTTGCATCATTTGCCCAAGTGGAAATATTCCCTTTTGTAAATTCACCTGAAGATTTTCCATATCCAGAATATTCTAGTGCCAAAAAACCAAATTTATTTTTTTTAGCATAGTTTAAAAATCTTTTAGGTTTGTCTCCTTCTATATCGGATGCAAAACCTGGTAAAAATATAATATAAAGATTTTTCTTATAATAATTGCTTATATATCTTAGTTTTTTTGTTTTAGAAATTTTTAGAAATTTAAATTTTTTCATATAAAGTATTAAAATTGATTTGAAATATTATAACTCTACCATATGCATTCAAAATTGAAAGTTCTGCAAGTTATACCAAAACTTGGATACGGTGGCGCAGAAACAGGATGTTATGATATCGCACACTATCTACATGAAAATGATTGTAAATCTTTTTTAATATGCAACGGTGGTGAATTAACAAAGTTTATAGATAAAAAAAAAGTTAAATATATAAGATTACCTGTTAATTCCAAAAACCCCATTTTAGTTTTTATTAATTCAATAATTATTTCTCTAATAATTTTATTTTATGGAATTAATATTGTTCACGCGAGAAGTAGAGCACCTGCATGGTCTTGTTTGTTAGCTACCAAAATCACACGACGTAAATTTGTAACTACATTTCATGGAACATATAATTTTAAAAGTAAATTAAAAAAATTATATAATTCTGTAATGTTGAGATCAGATTTAATTATTGCTGGGTCTAATTTTATATTTTCGCATATTAAAGAAAACTACTCTGAATACCTTAATGATAAAAAAAAATTCTTGGTGATATTTAGGGGCATTAATACTGATTATTTTGATCCATCAACTACTATAGAAACAGAGGAAGACGAATTATTTAAATCATGGGGACTTAAAATTGAGAGAAAAACCGTTCTATTGCCTGGAAGATTAACAGAATGGAAAGGCCAAGAAATGTTTTTAGATGCTATTAATAAAGTGAATATTAATTTAGGACATGAGGTATTTAATGTAATTATTCTTGGAAGCGATCAAGGAAGAGAACTTTATAAAAAGAAACTTATTAGGTTAGTTGAACAGTACAGATTAACTAACCAAGTAAAATTTATAGATCATTGTAAAAATATGCCTTTAGCTTACAAAGTATCAGACATCATAGTTTCTTCATCTATAGAACCAGAAGCCTTTGGAAGAATATCTGTTGAAGCTCAGGCAATGAAAAAACCAATAGTTGCAAGTAATATTGGGGGGTCAAAAGAGACTATAAATGAAAATAAAACAGGATTTTTATTTGAAGCAAATAACTCTGAGGATCTTTCAAAAAAATTAATAGAAATTATAAATTTAGATGAACAGACTATCAATCAAATGGGCATAGAAGGTAGAAAAAATGTCGTTTCAAAATTTAATGTTGAAAAAATGTGTTTTTCTACTTATTCAGAGTATAAAAAATTAATAAACTAATGCCAAATATTACATTACCTGATGGAAAAAAATTAAACTTTGAAAAAAGTGTGACAGGCAAAGAGGTTGCTGAAAAAATAAGCAAGTCTTTAGGTAAGCAAGCTTTGGTGATGAGCATAAACGGTGAACTTAAAGATTTATATACTGTTATTGATCAAGATTGTTCTATTGAAATATTTACAGCTAAAGATCCTGAGGGTTTAGAAGTCATTAGACATGACACTGCACATATAATGGCAATGGCTGTTCAAGAACTATACCCAGGCACACAGGTAACAATTGGGCCAGTTATAGAAAATGGATTTTACTATGATTTTGCAAGAAAAGAGCCTTTTACTAGCGATGATCTAAAAAAGATTGAAAAAAAAATGTCAGAGATAATAGATAAAGATGTAAAAACAAGAAAAGAAGTTTGGGAGAGAGATAAAGCAATAAGTCATTTTAAAAAAATTGGAGAAAAATATAAAGCTGAGATAATTGAGAGCATTCCAAAAAACGAAGAACTTACGATTTATCATCATGGCGAAACATGGCATGATTTATGTAGAGGTCCTCATTTAGTATCTTCTGGTAAAATAGGTAAGGCTTTTAAACTGACAAAAGTATCTGGAGCTTATTGGCGTGGTGACTCTAATAATGAAATGCTTCAAAGAATATATGGTACTGGTTGGGCAACTCAAAAAGAATTAGACCTTTATCTTCAGAGAATTGAGGAAGCAGAAAAAAGAGATCATAGAAAAATTGGAAAAGAGATGGATTTATTTCATTTTAGAGAAGAAAGTCCTGGATCTGTTTTTTGGCACCAGAAAGGATGGAATTTGTTCCAAAAATTAGTTTCTTATATGAGAATGAAACAAGATCACGATGGTTACAAAGAGATAAATACGCCAGAAATACTAGATAGATCTTTGTGGGAAAAATCTGGCCACTGGGAAAAATTTGGAGCTAATATGTATACTTCAACTACACCAGATGAAAAAGTATTTGCAATTAAACCCATGAATTGTCCTGGTTGTGTTCAAGTATTTAATCAAGGACTTAAAAGTTATAGAGACTTACCTTTAAAGATGTCAGAATTTGGAAAAGTTCACAGATATGAACCTTCAGGTGCATTGCATGGATTATTACGTGTAAGAGCTTTTACTCAAGATGATGCACATATTTTTTGCACAGAAGAACAAATTACCGAAGAATGTTTGAGTGTTACAAATTTAATTTTAGAAATCTATAAAGATCTTGGTTTTGAAGATGTTATTTTAAAATATTCAGATAGACCAGATTTAAGAGTTGGAGACGATAAAGTTTGGGATAAGTCAGAGGCTGCTTTGTTAGAGGCAATCAAAGCGACAAAGCTAGAGTACTCAATTAATAAAGGTGAGGGCGCATTCTATGGACCAAAAATTGAATTTGTTTTAAGAGATGCAATCGGGAGAGATTGGCAGTGTGGAACCTTGCAAGTTGATTTAAATTTACCAGGTAGATTAGGAGCTTCTTTTGTTGATAAAGATGGAACTAAAAAAGTACCTGTAATGTTACACAGGGCATTATTTGGATCTTTAGAAAGGTTCATAGGTATCCTTATAGAGAATTATGCAGGCAAGCTGCCATTTTGGATATCACCTTTGCAGGCAGTGGTTATTCCAATCTCCAGTGATTTTGATGAATATGCTAAAAGTGTAGCTAAGGAATTAAAACGGAGTGGTTTGATTGTTGAGGTGGATCTTAAAAATCACAATTTAAATTATAAAATAAGAGATCATTCTTTAACAAAAGTACCAATGTTATTGATCTGTGGAAAAAAAGAAGTTGACTCCAACAGTGTAACTATTAGAAGATTGGATTCTAATAAACAAGAAAATATGGCTTTGAAAGAATTTATAAAAAAATACTCTGATCTAAATAAAGCCCCTTCAATCTAAGTGGCAGATTTTAAACAAAATTATTTTCAAAAAAGAACTAAAGCAAGAGGCCCAAGGTCTAACAACAGGATTACATCAAATGAAGTTCAAGTTATTGCAAGTGATGGAGAAAATTTAGGAATTTTAAATTTAAATGAAGCTATAAATAAAGCAAAAAACGAAGGTTTAGATTTAATTGAAATTGCTCCGAATGCAAAACCACCTGTCTGTAAAATTATGGACATGGGTAAATATAAATACGACGCACAAAAAAAAGCTAACAAAGCAAAAAAAAAACAAAAGAAAATTGAATTAAAAGAAATAAAATTAAGGCCAGTTACAGAAGTTCACGATTACACTTTCAAAATTAAAAATGCTCAGAAATTTTTGGCAAAAGGCGATAAAGTTAAATTTACAATAAGGTTTAAAGGGAGAGAGTTACAACATTCAAACCTTGGCAATGAATTAATGGATAAAATTAAGGCAGATATGGAGACTATTGGAAAAGTAGAGCTTCAGCCAAAATTTGATGGAAAGCAAATGATTATGGTAATCCAGCCTTTATAAGCCATATTTCTAGTTGTAAATTTAAATTAATATTTGTATAACCCCGAAAATTATGCCTAAGTTAAAAACAAAAAGTTCAGCAAAAAAAAGATTTAAAATCTCAGCTAAAGGCAAAGTTATTACCCCACAGGCTGGAAAAAGACACGGCATGATTAAAAGAACAAATTCACAAATTAGAAAACAAAGAGGCACAACTGTTTTATCTAAACAAGATGGTAAGATAGTAAAATCTTATATGCCTTACAGCTTAAGAGGATAAAATGGCAAGAGTTAAAAGAGGAGTTACAAGCAGAGCTAAACACAAAAAAGTTTTAAAAGCTGTTAAAGGTCAATGGGGAAGAAGAAAAAATACTATAAGAGTTGCAAGACAAGCAATGGAAAAAGCTATGCAGTATGCTTACAGAGATAGAAGAAATAAAAAAAGGGATTTCAAATCGCTGTGGATACAAAGGATTAATGCTGGTGTCAGATCTGAAGGTATAACATATTCAAAGTTTATTAACGGTTTAAGTAAATCAGGAATTAAATTAGATAGAAAAATTCTTGCAGAAATTGCTTACGATAACCCCGAAGCATTCAAAACTATAGTTAAAAGGGCTCAAGCAGCATTAAATTAATCAAGACTATTGTTTTTCTTCCTTTAACAAATATTCTATTAGAATGTCTGATATTAAAAAAATAAAAGATGATTATATCGATAAGCTTAATACAGAAAATAATATTGATAAAGTAAATAACATCAAAACTGAACTGTTTGGAAAAAACGGAATTCTATCGAACGAATTTAAAAAATTAGGTTCAATTTCTGTAGAGAAAAGAAAAGAGTTAGCTTCAGATTTAAATAACATTAAAGACGAACTTCAAAATAAAATATCAACCAAAATTCAAGAAATAGAAACTAAAGAAATTAATTTAAAACTTGAGAGAGAAAAAATTGATGTAACTCTTCCAGAGAGAGATATTGAAATTGGTAAAATTCACCCAGTCTCCCAGGTGATAGATGAAATTTCATCTATATTTTCTGAAATTGGATTTAGTGTTGAGGAAGGTCCAGATGTAGAAAATGAATATAATAATTTTACAGCATTAAATACACCAGATAACCATCCAGCCAGAGATATGCATGATACTTTTTATCTTGATAATAATAAGGAGTTACTTTTGAGAACGCACACATCTCCAGTTCAGGTAAGAACTATGTTAAAAGGTAAACCTCCTTTTAAAATTATTGCTCCGGGAAGAACTTACAGATCAGATAGTGATCAAACCCATGCTCCGATGTTTCATCAAGTTGAGGGGCTTCATATAGATAAGAATATAAATATGGGACATTTAAAAGGATGTTTAAATTATTTTATTAAGGAGTTTTTTGAAGTTGATAAAATTAAAATGAGATTTAGACCAAGTCATTTTCCATTTACGGAACCTTCAGCAGAAGTAGATATAGGATATGAAATTAAAAATGGAAAGATAGTAATTGGCGAAGGTAATAAATGGTTAGAAATTCTAGGCTGTGGAATGGTTCACCCAAATGTTTTAAAAAATGTAAAAGTTAATCCAAGTAAATATCAAGGATATGCCTTTGGAATTGGCATAGACAGACTTGGAATGTTAAAATATGGAATTAATGATTTGAGAGCCTTTTTTGAGACTGATTATAGATGGTTAAGTCACTTTGGCTTTGATCCATTGGATGTCCCTTCAAATTATAGAGGACTGAGTAGATGAAGTTCACAATTGACTGGTTAAAAAACCATCTTGATACAAAATTTAATAATAATCAAATAATAGATAAATTAACTAATATTGGTCTAGAAGTAGAAAGTTTTGAGAGTTCTACATCTGAATTAGATACTTTTATTGTTGCAAAAATTATAAATGCCAAAACCCATCCA
Organism: uncultured Pelagibacteraceae bacterium; assembly: GCA_902564385.1. Lineage (GTDB taxonomy): Bacteria > Pseudomonadota > Alphaproteobacteria > Pelagibacterales > Pelagibacteraceae > Pelagibacter. The sequence continues at coordinate 11,191 of CACFAT010000005.1, read as the reverse complement.
AATGCAGACAGATTGAAGTTATGTGATGTTGATATAGGTGGTGACAAAACAATAGAAGTAGTATGTGGAGCCCCGAATGCAAAAAATGGTCTTTTGACAGTTTATGCACCTCCAGGATCGATTATTCCTAAAAATCAGATGAAATTGTCTGTAAGCAAAATAAGAGGTGTAACATCATATGGAATGCTCTGTTCTGAATCAGAATTACTATTATCCAATGAAAGCGACGGAATAATAGATTTAAAAAATAATAAATATGCAAATAAAATTGGAGAAAAATATTTTAAAAACACTTCTGAAAAAGTAATTGATTTGTCAATTACGCCCAATAGACCAGATTGTTTAGGGGTAAGAGGGATTGCTAGAGATTTATCCGCTGCTGGTGCTGGTAAATTAAAAATTAATAAAAAATCCAATTTAAAATATAGAGGTAATCAAAATATAAATGTAACTATAAAAAAAGAAAAAGTTCAAGGATGTACAACATTTGGAAGTTGTTTAATAAAAGGCGTAACAAATAAAGAAAGTCCAAAATGGCTAAAAGACAAAATTAAGTCTTTAGGCCAAAAACCAATATCTGCGATAGTTGATATTACTAATTATGTGATGTTTGATTTAAATAGACCATTACACGCTTATGATGCAGATAAAATAGATAATGAAATTATTGTTAGAAGCTCTTCTAAAGGAGAAAGTTTCGAAGCCTTGGATAATAAAAAATATATTTTAGAAAATGATATGTGTGTCATTTCTGATAGATCTGGAGTGCTTGGTCTTGGTGGCATAATTGGTGGAACAAGATCTGGAACAGAATATTCAACTAAAAACATATTATTAGAATCTGCTTATTTTTTACCACGTTCAATAAGGAAAACTTCTAAACATTTAAATATAGATACAGATGCAAAATTCAGATTCGAAAGAGGCGTAGATCCTTTATCAATTGAAGAAGGATTAATAAAAGCATCTGAGCTAATAAAACAAATTTGTGGAGGCGAAATAAGTAATTTAGATGTAAAAAAAATTGAAAATTACAAGAAAACAATAATTAATTTTGACCCATTTCTTTTTGAAAAAACAACTGGATTTAATGTTGAAAATAAAGAATTAATTAAAATACTTGAAAAGTTAGGTTTTAATGTATCTAAGAATAAAAAAATTTTAAAGTTATTAGTACCTTCTTGGAGACCAGACATAACTCAATCAATTGATATTGTTGAAGAAATAGTAAGAATAAAAGGCTACGAACATATTAATACTTCAGAACCTGTTAAGACAAGATTAAAGCCTACACTTAATTATTATCAAAAATTATTTCATTTTTTACAAAGATCCGTGGCATCAAAAGGTTATTTAGAAACTGTGACTTGGTCGTTTACGGACTCTAAAATTAATCAATTATTTAAAGAAAATGATCAAGAAATACCAATTGTAAATCCAATTAGTTCAGATCTAAATGTTTTAAGAAATTCTATTTTCCCAAACTTGATATTTTATTTAAAAAAAAATTTAGATAGAGGATTTAAAGATATTTCTTTATTTGAAATTGGTCCGGCGTTTAAAGGAAAAAATCCTGGAGATCAACTGACTGTTATAGGCGCTGTGAAGGCAGGTAAGGTTTCAAGATTATCTTGGAATGATAAAGAAAGAAATGTAGACACATTCGATGTAAAAAAAGATGTGATTCAAAGTCTTTGTGAAGCAGGAATTTATAAAGATGATATTGTTATAGATGATAAAACTCCTTCTTATTATCACCCAGGAAAATCTGGAGGGGTGTACCAAAATAAAAATGAAAAAAATGCTTTAGCATATTTTGGTGAGATTCATCCAAACATAATAAAAAAATTAGATATAAATACGGAAAGTTTAGTAATATTTGAAATTTGCCTTGATTACATAAAAGAGTCAAAACAAAAGATAAAAGATTTAAAATCTGAATATAAATTTTCTGATTTCCAAAAATCAGAGAGAGATTTTGCATTTATAATTAATAAAAATTTTAAATCTCAAGAATTAGTTAATATAATTAAATCTGTTGATAACAAATTAATTAAGTCAGTAAGAGTATTTGATGTATTTGAAGGAGAAAATATACCAGAGGGAAAAAAATCTATAGCTGTTAATGTAACTATTCAGTCAGAAGAAAAAACATTAAATGAAAATGACCTGGACAATATTAATAAACTAATTATCTCTTCAGTTGAGTCAAAGTCTGGCGCAAAAATTAGATCCTAAAAATGGGTGATACAATAGACAACATTAGGAATTTTGCAATTATAGCTCATATAGATCATGGGAAATCAACTATAGCTGACAGAATAATTCATAAATGCGGAGGTTTGAGTGATAGAGAAATGAAATCTCAAGTGCTTGACTCTATGGATATAGAAAGAGAGAGAGGTATAACAATTAAAGCGCAAACAGTTAAATTAAATTATAAAGCTAAAAATGGGAAAAATTATATTTTAAATATTATAGACACCCCAGGACATGTAGATTTTAGTTATGAAGTTAGTAGAAGCCTTTATGCGTGCGAAGGTTCAATATTAATTGTAGATAGCACTCAAGGGGTTGAAGCTCAAACACTGGCAAATGTATACCAAGCACTTGATATAAATCATGAGATTATTCCAGTATTAAATAAAATTGATCTACCAGCATCTGATCTTGAGAGAACAAATAATCAAATCGAGGATGTTATTGGGATAGATACATCTAATTCTGTTCCTTGCTCTGGAAAAACTGGACAAGGAATAGATGAAATTCTTGAGCAAATTATTAACTCTTTGCCTGGACCTAAAGGTGAAAAAAATAGCAAATTAAAATGTTTATTAGTTGATAGCTGGTATGACACTTATCTTGGAGTGGTTATATTGGTTAGAATTATAGATGGAAAACTAAAAAAAAATATGAAAATAAAAATGATGTCTACAAATCAAGAATATATTGTAGAAAAAGTTGGTGTTTTTACTCCTAAGGCAAAAGATGTGAGTGAACTTAATGCTGGAGAAATAGGTTTTATTACAACTGGTATTAAAATTTTATCAGAAACTAAAGTTGGAGACACTATATGCGATGCAGAAAATCCTCTCCAAGATGCATTACCTGGCTTTAAACCAAGTAAACCAGTAGTTTTTTGTGGTTTATTTCCTGTAGATAGTTCTGAATATCAAAAGTTAAAAGATGGACTTGCGAAATTACAATTAAATGATGCAAGTTTTTCTTATGAAGCAGAGTCATCATCTGCTTTAGGACTTGGTTTTAGATGTGGATTTTTAGGTCTTTTGCACCTTGAAATAATCACGGAGAGGCTTGAAAGAGAATTTGATATAAATTTATTAACCACAACACCAGGTGTTGTTTATAAAGTTCACTTAAACAATGGTAAAATTGTTGAACTTCAAAATCCCTCAAATTTACCAGATCCTACTCACATTAAATTTATTGAAGAACCATGGATTAGAGCTACAATTATTACTCCAGATCAGTATTTGGGATCAATTATTAAGTTATGTCAAAATAAAAGAGGTATACAAACTAATTTAAGTTATTCAGGAAATCGTGCAGTAATTAACTATGAGATACCTTTAAATGAGGTTGTATTCGATTTTAATGATCGTCTTAAATCTATGACAAGCGGATATGCTAGTTTTGATTATGAAATTATTAATCACAAAGAAGGAGATCTGGTAAAAATGAATATTCTTGTAAATTCAGAACCTGTTGATGCTCTTGCAATGATGATACATAAAGATTTTGCTCAAACTACTGGCAGAGAGGTCTGTGAAAAATTAAAAGATTTAATTCCGAGGCATAATTTTATGATACCAGTCCAAGCGGCTATCGGAGGTAAAATTATTGCTAGAGAAACTATCAAAGGTTTTAAAAAGGATGTGTTAACAAAAATCCATGGGGGTGGAGCAACCGATAGAAAAAGAAAACTTCTAGAAAAACAGAAAAAAGGTAAAGCTAGAGCTAAGCAATTTGGAAAAGTTGAGATTCCCCAAGAAGCGTTCATAGGTGTTTTAAGAATTAATAAAGAATGATAAAAGACATTGTAATCTTAATTTTATCTTTAACAATTTTGTTTCTAACATATAGAACAAATAAAAAAAAAGTTAGAAATTTATTTTATAAAAGAAAAATAAAACAAATAGATATATCTGAGCTAGACAAAATTTTTGATGAGAAATTGATAAGTAAAAATTTAAAAGGTCCAAAAGAAGAAACTATAATTAAAAGTTTTATTATTTCTCCACAAAATAAAATTGTAGGAATGACCTCTGATTATGAAGCATGGATAATATCTGTTTTAAGTAAAAAAAGTAATAATATATTTGAATTTGGTACTTGTAGTGGAAAAACTACTTATTTAATGGCGCTTAATTCAAATAAAGATGCTAAAATTACATCCTTAACTCTTGGGCCAGATCAGGTAAAAAATTTAAATAAAAAAAATATAGATAATAAGATTTCATTTAGAAATATAATAAATGAAAGCATATATGAAAAATTTCTATTTTCAGGTACTGATGTTGAAAATAAAATTAACATTATTTTTGAAGATTCAACAAAGTTTGATGAGAGTAAATATATGAATAAATTTGATTTAATATTTATAGATGGAGGTCATACTTATTCTGTTGTAAAAAATGATACGGAGAAATCATTCAAAATGCTCAACAAAAACGGAATAATTTTATGGCATGATTACGTTCCCGGTAAACAGTCTGCTAAAAATGTTGTGAATTACTTAAATGAAATTTCCAAAGAGAAAAAAATCTTAAATATCAGAAATACATCATTATGTGTATTTAGAAATAGTGATTAAAGGAGAGGTGGCCGAGTGGTTGAAGGCGCACGCTTGGAAAGCGTGTATAGGGGAAACTCTATCATGGGTTCGAATCCCATTCTCTCCGCCATATTTTTGTTAGAAAAATGATCTTTTTAAAGGGTTTTATAGAAATAGAAAAAAAATCTAAAAAACATCAAAAAAACGTTGGTATCCAACACTAATTTAAGCATTTGCGTCTCTACCATTTTTAAATTTTTTGTAAAAATGTTATAAAAAATTCTTCCATATTATAAATTAATGACAAAAAAAAATTCAAACAATTACCAAGCTGACTCAATAAAAGTCCTAAAAGGTTTAGAAGCAGTAAGAAAAAGACCAGGTATGTATATCGGTGACACCGATGATGGGACCGGATTACATCATATGGTTTACGAAGTTGTAGATAATTCTATTGATGAGGCTCTAGCAGGTTTTTGCAAAAAAATTGAAATAAGTATAAACGATGATAACTCTGTAACAGTGATTGATGATGGAAGAGGAATTCCTGTTGATATTCATAAGGGTGAAAAAAAATCAGCTGCCGAAGTTATAATGACCCAACTTCATGCTGGTGGTAAATTTGATCATAATTCTTATAAAGTTTCTGGAGGACTACACGGAGTAGGTGTTTCAGTTGTTAATGCTCTTTCTGAGAGATTAAAGCTTACAATTAATAGAGATAATAAAAAATATTACATAGAATTTAAAGATGGAGATGCTAAAACTTCTTTAAAACAAGTTGGAAAATCAAAAACGAGTGGAACTGAAATTAATTTTGTTCCATCCAAAGATATATTTTCATCCATTAAATTTAGTTTTTCGATTTTAGAAAAAAGGATGAGAGAGTTAGCTTTTTTAAATAAGGGCATAAAAATAGTTTTAAGTGATTTAAGACAAAAAAAACCAAAAACATTAGAGTTCAAATTTGAAGGAGGCATCAGCGAATTTGTGCAATTCATTGATGAGAAAAAAGAAAGTTTAAAAAACAAAAATGAAAATGATCTTTTTAAAAAACCAATTTACATTGAAGGTTTAAAAAATAATATTGATGTTCAATGCTCCCTTAAGTGGAATGCAGGGTATAGTGAAGATGTATTACCTTATACTAATAACATTTATCAAAAAGACGGAGGAACACATCTTCTTGGATTCCGAAGTGCATTAACAAGAGTAGTAAATAAATATGCAAATGAACAAAACTTGTTAAAAAAAAATAAAGTTTCTTTATCAGGAGATGACGTTAAAGAAGGATTAACTTCTGTTCTTTCTATCAAAATTCCTGACCCTAAATTTTCGTCTCAAACAAAAGATAAATTAGTCTCATCAGAAGTAAGAAATATCGTTGAAACTATCATTAATGAGAAGCTGTCTATTTGGTTTGATCAAAATCCATCAATTTCAAAAATTATCTTAACTAAAATTATTCAGGCCGCAGTAGCAAGAGATGTAGCTAGAAAGGCAAGAGAAAATGTAAGAAGAAAAGGAGCCTTAGAATTAACGGGATTGCCTGGAAAATTAGCCGATTGTCAAAACTCTAAGCAAGATGGCACTGAACTATTTATTGTAGAGGGTGATTCAGCTGGTGGATCAGCCAAACAAGGCAGAAACCGCGAAAATCAAGCAGTATTGCCGCTTAGAGGAAAAATATTAAATACTTTTACAGATCTTAATGGATCGAAAAAGAATGGAAATGCCAATGAATTAAGAACTAAAAGCTTATCAAAGATGATTTCATCAAATGAAATAGTTACATTGATTAATGCACTTGGTCTTGATCCAAAAAATGAGGATATAGATCTCAAAGATTTAAGATATGGTAAAATAATAATAATGACAGATGCTGATGTTGATGGCTCACATATAAGAGCATTATTATTAACGTTTTTTAATAACAAACCATTTGATAAATTAATTGAGTTTGGACATGTTTACCTTGCTCAGCCACCCTTGTTTAAAATTAATAAAGGAACTAAAAGCATATATATTAAAGATGAAAATGAGCTTGAAAGTTATTTAATAAAAAATTCAAAAGATATTAAAAAGTATAAAAAGAATTCTAAAGAATTTAATAATATTCTCCAAATTGAAAAGTCTAAACTTAACATTCAAAGATTTAAAGGACTGGGAGAAATGAACCCTGATGAATTATGGAATACAACTTTAAATCCTGAAACAAGAAATTTATTACAGGTTCAATATTCAAAGAATAGTAAAAAAGATCAAGATTTGATACAAACCTTAATGGGTAACGATGTTTCCTCAAGAAAAGATTTTATTGTTGAAAACGCAATAAATGTTTCAAACTTAGATATTTAGATGGATTTAAAACAATCTGTCAAGGCAGCATCATTAAATAAGTCAACATATATCAATTTAAGATGGATTGGGATTTTAGGTCAATTTATAACTATAAACACAGTCAAATTTATTCTTGGTTTTGAGTTCAACTTTATTTTATCTAATCTAATAATTTTTATTGGAGCTTTAAGCAACTTCTACTTAATGTTTTTTTATAAAAAACCAGTGCTTTCAAACGCGACTTCTTTTAATTTTTTATCTTTAGATATACTTCAATTGAGTTCTTTACTTTACTTATCTGGGGGTATTTTAAATCCATTTTCAATATTTCTTTTGATACCAAGTGTATTTGCTGCATCCAATTTAAATATTAAAACAAATATTGCTTTAATTTTAATTACTCTAGCATCGATTATAATTTTAACTTTTTATCATTATGAATTGCCAAAACCATTGGATGAATATAGTATTAGTTTGTATTATTACTATGCAATTCCTCTTGCATTGATAATTGCGTTATTATTTTTAAATTATTTTGCATTTATTTTTGGACAAGAAACAAATCTTAGGAAAGATGCATTAGATAAAATCCAAGAAGTAATTTCCAAAGAACATGAGCTGGTTTCGCTTGGGGGACAAGCTGCAGCTGCAGCTCATTCATTTGGTACTCCTTTGTCTACAATTAAAATTATTTCCCACGATTTATTTGATCAATTTAAAGATAATAATGATGTTAAAAAAGATCTCGAACTATTAGTTAGCCAGGTTAATAGGTGTAATGAGATTTTAAAAAAATTAACATTAAATCCTACGATAGAAGATGATTTTATTGACAAAAATAAAACACTTTATGATTATATAAATGAGATAGTTAACTCATTTAAGGAAATTTCTAACAAGAATTTCAATATTGATAAAGAGCAAGATTCTAACTCATTTGAAATATTAAAATCTGTTGAAATTGTTTATGGTTTGAGGAATTTTATTGGAAATGCTAACAAATTTTCAAGTGAAAATATCTATATTGCTATCAAAAGCGACAGTCAAAAGACTGAAATAACAATAGAGGATGATGGCCCTGGTATACCAAAAGATATACTTAATAAGATTGGAGAGCCTTATATTAAGACACTTAAACCTAAAGATAACAAAAAAACTGGACTAGGTTTAGGGATTTTTATAGGCAAAACATTGTTAGAAAAAAATTCTGCAAGAATAACAATTAGAAATTCTGAAACTAGAGGTGGAGCAGAAGTAAATATAGAATGGGAAAATAAAAATTTAAAAAAATTAGTGTAATTTTTTATTATTTTCAAACAATCCACTAAGCTGACCAATCATTACATCACCTAATTCTTGAACATCAGCAATTTTTATCGCTTTTTTGTAATATCTCGAAACATCGTGGCCTATACCTATTGCAAGAATTTCGATATCACTTTTGTTTTCAATCGATTTTACAGTTTGCTTTAAATGTTTTTCTAAAAAATCACCCGAGTTAACAGATAATGTTGAATCATCAACTGGAGCTCCATCGGAAATAACCATAAGAATTTTTCTTTCTTCTTTTCTTTTCTTAAGTCTATTGAAAGCCCAAGTAATAGCTTCACCATCAATATTTTCTTTGAGCAAACCCTCTTTTAGCATTAGGCCTAAATTTTTTTTTGATTGTCTCCAGTGAGTATCCGCAGATTTATAAATTATATGTCTTAAATCATTCAAACGCCCTGGATTTTTTAATTTTCCAAGTTTATTCCACTTTTCTCTGCTCTTACCACCCTTCCAATTTTTTGTTGTAAAACCAAGAATTTCTACTTTGACTGAACATCTTTCTAGTGTTCTAGATAATATATCTGCACAAAGAGCTGCAATAGTAATTGGTCTCCCTCTCATTGATCCAGAATTATCTATAAGTAAAGTCACAACTGTATCTTTAAACTCTAAATCTTTCTCTTTTTTAAAAGAAAGAGAATTATATGGATCAATAATTATTCTTGTTAACTTTGAACTATCTAATAAACCCTCTTCAAGATCAAATTCCCAAGACCTATTTTGTTTTGCAAGTAACTGTCTTTGTAATTTATTTGCAAGTTTCGTAATTATGTCTTGGAAACTAGTTAGCTGTTGATCTAAATTTTTTCTTAATTTAGAAATTTCCTCTGAGTTTTCCAATGTTTCTGCTTTTGCTGTCTCATCAAATTCTGAAGTATATATTTTATATTCTTTATTACTTATTCCTAAATTTTTTTTCTGAACAATATTTTCTATTTCATTATTTTCAGCATCATCATTTCCCAGTTGTTCATCAAGTCTAAATTCATTCATCTCGTCAGAACTATCAACACCTTCGTTTATACTTTCTTCCTCTTCTCTTTCCTGAGATTCTCCACTATCTGTTTTTTGGTCATCTTTTGAATTATTACTATCTTGCTCATCTTCTTTCTGCTCTTCTTTTTTATTTTCTTCTTCGGATTCGAAAATTTCCATGTTCTGAAGAATTTCTGATATTTTAGAATTGTATATGTCCTGATTTTCTGCATTTTCTTTTAAAAAATTTATGTGTCTGTCTAAAGATTTTTCAAAATCATCTTTCCAGTATGATAAAATTTTTTTAGCACTTTCAGATAAACTTACATTCATTAGTTTATTAAGCATGTAATATTCAAAAGCTTCAGAAACGTTAGATTCTTCTTTCTTTTTTATATTTTCAGATTTTGCCGTACTTATCTTATTGTTGTATTTGGTCATTAAATTTTTAGAAATTCCCTTCATCATTTGTGACCCTAAAAGTTCATATCTTATTTTTTCAGAAATTTTATAAAGTGTATGGCATGTTGGTGTTTTTGGAATATTTTGTTCCAAAGTAGAATTATCAGAAAATTTTCTTTTTAATGCTTCTGAATCTGCCTCGGCTCTTAATTTAATAAAGTTTTCTTTATCTTTTAAATTATCAAATTTGGAAATATTAAATTCTTTTAAATTTTTTTTGTCTTTTAATTGATATGTTTCACCTGAAATGGCTTTAATTGTTGAGTTTAAAGCTTGTTTAAATTGCTCTTTTATAAGATCATCTTTGTTCATTAAACCTGAATATTTATCATCGACTCTGGCAATTCTTCACCAAAACATCTTTGATAGTATTCTGCGATTGTATTCTTTTCTACATCATCACATTTATTTAAAAAAGTTACTCTGAACGCATAGCCCACATCTTTAAATATTTCAGAATTTTCTGCCCAATGTAGTACTGTTCTAGGGCTCATAACTGTTGAAATATCTCCAGCCATAAAGCCTTTTCTTGTAAGTGTTGCAACTTTTATCATGTTTGCAACTCTCTCTTTACCTTTATTATTATCTAAAGATTTATTTTTTCCTAAAATAATTTCCATTTCTTTTTCCAAAGCTAAATAATTTAATGTTGTTACAATGTTCCATCTATCCATTTGTCCCTGGTTTATTTGTTGTGTTCCATGATAGAGTCCAGTCGTATCTCCTAAACCAACTGTATTTGAAGTTGCAAATAATCTAAAATATTTATTTTGTTTAATGACCTTATTCTTATCTAATAAAGTAAAATTTCCTTCAGCTTCCAAAACTCTTTGAATTACAAACATAACGTCTGGTCTACCGGCATCATATTCATCAAATACTAAAGCGACTGGATTTTGTATCGACCAAGGAAGAATTCCCTCCTTGAATTCTGTAACTTGTTTTCCATCTTTGATTACAATTGAGTCTTTGCCAATTAAATCTATTCTACTAACATGGCTATCTAAGTTAATTCTAATACACGGCCAGTTTAATCTAGCTGCAATTTGCTCTATATGCGTGGATTTACCCGTTCCATGATAACCTTGAACAAGAACTCTTTTATTAAATGAAAATCCAGAGAGAATTGCTAAAGTTGTGTCTTTATCAAATTTATAAGTTTTATCTATATCTGGCACATAATCGGTTTTTTTTGAAAATGCGTCCACTTCCATATCAGAATCTATACCGAATGTTTGTTTAATCGATAATTTAATATCAGGCGTCTGTTCAATATTTGTTGTCAAT
>CACFAT010000004.1 GCA_902564385.1 uncultured Pelagibacteraceae bacterium | reverse complement strand
ATTAAACAAAATTGATCATTGTCATAAATAGCCGCTAAATACATAAGCTTTTTATCCTCTCTTAAAAAATAATAAGGTGTTTTATTTTCTTTTTCTCTTTTCCATTCATAAAAACCATCTGCTACAGCTACACATCTATGTAATCGAATTAATTTTTTGAAAGACACTTTTTCATCAATAGTTTCTAGTCTTGCATTTATTAAAGGTTTAAAATCTTTTTGCTTAGCCCAGCTAGGTACTACTCCCCACTTTAAATTTTCTAGAGTATTTCCATTATTATATTTTTTAATCACAGGTAATTTCTGAAATGGATGTGCATTATAATTTTCATTATCATCAACTTGTATAGCTGACTTAACAAGTTTTTTTGTTTTTGTAACGGGGCTAGTTATTACGTATCTTCCACACATATTTAATTTTCTTGGTTTAATCTAAATTTAGATTATATGTTTTTCAAAACTATGAAATCAATAGAAAATAATTTTGATGATCCGCAAGTAAATGAGTTGCTAACTAAGCATTTTATTGAATTAAGATCAGTTTCTCCTGAGGGAAGTTCGCATGTATTAGATATACCTGGATTAAAGGATCCAAGTATAAAATTCTGGAGTTTATGGGAAAATAATGAATTAATTGGTTGTGGAGCTTTAAAATTATTTGATGAAACACATGGAGAATTTAAATCTATAAGAGTTTCAGATAAGTTTAGAAATAAAAAATATGGTGGAAAAATAATTTCACATCTTATTGAAAAATCTAAACAAATAGGAATCACTAAACTAAGTGTCGAAACTGGTGCAGGTGATTTTTTTGCACCTGCTAGAAAACTTTTTAAAAGTTTTGGTTTCAAAGAGTGTGGGCCTTTTGCCCACTATAAAGATGATCCTAATTCATGCTATTATTCAGTAGATATTTGAGGAGTTTAGTTTGGAAACTGATAAATCGAGACCATTTGTATTATATGTTGCCGAAATCATTTATCAAAAGATATATGAAATCAAGATTAAAAATCCAAATTTAACTAATATTCAAGCTTTTGAAATATTTATTGCATCAGATGATTATAATGAAATTAGTTCAGGAAATTTTCATGATAAGTGGTTTAAAGAACTTGAGAGCAATGACTACATAGATAAATCTACAAAAAAAAAAATTAATCAAGAAACTATAAGACTTTTACAAATACAAAAAGATACTATGATTAAACAATTAATGAAAATCCCAAAATTATATTATGCAAAAAGTCACTTTCCCTTGGAATTATCTCAAAGAGCATTTGACCATTTGTGGAGAGTTTGTGAAAGTTATGAACTTTGGTGTAAAGAAACTAAACAAAATGGATTAATATTATTAAATTTAACAGAATAATTTATGAGTAATAAAATTTTGAGATTTATAGATAGTACTTTAATAGATTTAGGAAGACAGTTTAAGTGGACCTATCTACCACCATTGATGATTTATCTAGCTGCTGGTATTTCAGGACTAACAGGTATTGTTGGAACTTTTTTCGTTAAAGACTATCTAAACTTGTCTGCTGCTTTTCTTGCTGGACTGGGTTTTTGGGCTGGAATTCCATGGGCATTGAAGATGCCTTTGGGTCATCTTGTTGATCTAATCTGGAATAAAAAAAATTACATGGTTTTTGTAGGAGCATCCTTAATCTCATTAAGTTTAATTATAATGTACGGTTTAATAATTCATACTGAATGGATGTCATCAATTCTTTCAGTAGAAACATGGTTTGTGATCAGTGTTTTACTTGCTCCAATTGGTTATGTTGTGCAAGATGTTGTAGCTGATGCTATGACTGTAGAAGCAGTTCCCTTGGTTGATGACAGCGGAAATAAATTTTCAAGAGATGAAATCAAACTTATGCATACAACAATGCAAACTCTTGGAAGATTTGCAATAATTGGTGGAACTGTTTTAGTTGCTTTAGCTAACGTTATTCTCTTTAAAGGAGTAGACGAACTTGAACAAGCAGATAAGATAAGTTTATACGGTTCAATTTATATATATGCTTTAATTATTCCAATTGTATCTGTACTAGGAATATTTCTTGCCTCATATCTAAAAAATCAAAAGAAAAGAAAGCTTATTGAACAAGGTTTAGAGGGTGACCAAGATTATGCTCCTTCAGAAAAAACTGAAGTAAACTGGTGGATACTAGGTGGAAGCTTGGTTTTTGTTATTTTCACTTTAGGTATTGGATCATTCAAAGTGCCTTTTGCTCAAGAAATTGTTTTCGTAGGTTCAATGGCAATTATTCTATTTTTAATGAATAAATTAGTTAAAGAACTTCCTCAAGATTTAAGACTTACTGTTGTAGGAACGGCAATAATAATTTTTATTTTTAGAGCAATGCCAGGACCTGGTCCAGGTTTATCTTGGTTTGAAATTGATGTTCTTGAATTCAATGAACAATTTTTTTCTGTGTTATCACTTATTGCTTCAGTTTTAACTCTTGTGGGTATTATTTTATTAAGACCTTTTATGGCAAATAACTCAATAGCTAGAATAATAGTGATTTTATCTGTTGCAGGTGCAATTTTATTTTTACCAAGTGTAGGAATGTATTATGGATTTCACAATTGGACATCATCAATTACTAATGGAGTTGTTGATGCCAAGTTTATTGCAATATTAAATACTGCACTTGAGTCACCTTTGGGACAAGTCTCAATGATACCTTTGCTTGCATGGATTGCTAAAAATGCGCCTTCGCACTTAAAAGCAACTTTCTTTGCTGTATTTGCATCTTTTACAAATCTTGCTTTATCAGCAAGTGCTTTGGGGACTAAATATTTAAATGAAATTTATGTTATTACTAGAGAGGTAAAAGATAAGGTAACAAGCGCTATTCTTACCACCGCCGATTATTCAGATCTAGGTATTTTGTTAATAACAGTAACACTAATAACTTTAATAATTCCAATTGTGTTTGTGGTTATTATTCAAAAAACTAAATTTAAAACTTCAGAATAATTTTTATTCAGCTTTATAGCCAAATTCTAAACAAGAATCAGTTATTGAATGATAAAGAGATTCACCAAAACTTCTTAAAGCAAATATTCTTACTTTTCTTGGATTTGAACTAATAAAATCAATAGTTATTGTAATTGCATGAAAAGCAGAATTAGAACATTTTCCTTCATCAAGACCATCTAAGTTTAACGGACAACCTTTTTTTAATACTTCATCTACCAAAGAACCTTCTAATTCAAGTATTGTTCTTGAATGAGATAGATCAGTTAATGCAAAATCATCATGACTTAGGTTTTCTAAAATAGATTTTTCTATTTCTTTATTCGTTGAAACGACTAACCAATTATCAGGTCCCATCCATAAAATTCTTGTATTATGATTTGAAGATACCAAAAGAGTCTGAGGTAAATTTAAATTATCTATTTTTATTTTATCAATACTAATTGAAGATTTTTTATATTTTACAATTTGATAAATCAAAACATCTTTGATTTCTCTAATATTTATTAGCTCATCTTTGCTATCGTGATTACCAAACAATCCATGTTTATGAATATTTTCTAGTGCAGAAACATTTTTCATGATCTAACTCTTTTTCCTTCTGGGTCAACATAGTGTGAAGATATAACTTCTACCTCAATTGATTTATTTTTTAATGGTGATACCGCAAAAAACTTTTTACCAATCATGTTTTTTCCATCTTTCATAATTGCTAGAGAAAATGGATTATTATTTTCTACACTCCAACAAGAAGAAGAAACGTGACCAAGTTTAGGATTAGGTAATTTTGCATTCTGATCTTGGACGATATGAGATCCTTCAGGAATACTAGACTTTCTATCAATTGGAATAAGTCCAACAATTTTTTGTCTGCTTTCAACGTTAAATGCTTCTCTTCCTAAAGAATTTTTACCAATAAAATCTTTTTTCTTTGAAACTAATCCATTTAGTGAAACATCTGATGGGATTGTTCGGCCGTCTAATTCTGGTCCTGCAACGTGTCCCATTTCTATTCTTAATGTTGATAAAGCTTCAGTTCCATAAGGCTGATTTCCAAATTCTTTTCCTACTTCCATCATTTTCTCCCACATAAACATGCCATGATCTGATTTGACATTAATCTCGTATGCAAGTTCACCTGAAAATGAAATTCTAAAAATTCTTGATGGAACACCAAAAAAGTCTGCTTCTTTATAGCCCATAAAAGGCAATGCATCATTTGAAACATCTAAGTCTGGATATAATTTTGATAACATGTCTCTAGATTTGGGTCCTGCAATTGCAGCTCCTGCCCATTGCTCAGTTGTAGATACAACGTTTACATTTAATTCAGGCCATACAATTTGAAGATAATATTCTAAGTGAGATAAAACATTTGCAGCTTGTGCAGTTGTAGTGGTCATATGATAATGATTTTCTGAAATCCTTGTTGTTGTTCCATCGTCCATGACAATTCCATCTTCTCTGAGCATTAATCCATATCTTGCTTTTCCAACAGGTAATTTCATCCAAGCATTTGTATAAACTCTATTTAAAAATTCTGCTGCGTCTGGACCTTTGATATCAATTTTTCCTAATGTTGTTACATCACAGATACCAACGTTCTCTCTAACATTCTTTGCCTCTCTCTTTGAAGCTTCAAATAAAGTTTCATTTCCTTGTTTGTAATATCGAGGTCTCTTCCAGGCACCTGCATCGACAAAAACTGCATTATTTTTCTCATGCCATTCATGCATTGGGGTTTTTCTAGTCGGCATATATTCCATACCTACTTCACGACCAACTATTGTCCCGATTGTAATTGGTGTGAAAGGTGGTCTAAATGTTGTGTGTCCCACTTCAGGAACTATTTTATTTTCTATATTAGATACCAACTGAAGACCATTTAAATTACTTGTACGGCCTTGATCTGTTGCCATTCCAAGAGTTGTGTATCTTTTGACGTGCTCTATTGATCTGTAACCTTCTCTTAGTGCGATTTCTATATCAGAAACAGATACATCATTTTGAAAATCAACAAATCTTTTTGGATTTTCATTTTTAGGTAATGGCATACACCAAAATTTATCATGAGCACCATATTTTTTTTCATTTACATTTGGAATTGCAATTTCTGCTTTAGTATCTGTAATTTTAGCAGAAAGATTTGAACCATTTTCAAAACCATTTTTTAAACTTTCTTCTAAAGTAAAGGATCCATTTGCTGCGCCAACTGAGGTCTCATGTTGTTTTTTCTTATCTGGAATAAATGCATCAATTTTTTCTTCGTACTTAAGTTTATTTCCTGATTGTGATGCTAAATGTACAGATGGTGTCCAAAATCCAGACACACAAATACAATCACAATCTACAGTTTCTATTTTTTCAAAAGAATTTTTATCTTTATTAAGTTTGCCAATTTTTGCAGATTTAACTTTCTTGTACCCATTAGCAACAATAACACCGTGAGAAAATCTTATATCAATTCCTTTTGATTTAGCTTCATCGATTAATTCTGATGAATGTTCTTCTCTAGTATCTAATATAATTGGTTCAACATTATTTTTTTTGAACTCTAAAGCTGTTTCATATGCACTATCGTTATTAGTAAATATTAAAGGTTTTTTCCCTACTAAAACTCCGTAGACTTTCATATATTCTTTTGCAGCAGCTGATAAAAAAATTCCTGGAGTATCATTGTTTCCAAATACAATTGGTCTTTCAATTGAACCAGTTGATAAAATTGTTTCTTTGGCTCTAATATACCAAAGTCTTTGTCTTGGAGTGAATTTTGATTTTTTCTCTAAATGATCACTAACTCTCTCAAACATAACCAGCATATTATGATCATAGTAACCAAAAACTTGAGATCTATTTTTTACAGTTACATTAGGCATGGATTTTAATTCACTAATTATTTTTTCTGCCCAATCTTTTCCTGATAAATTATCGATGCTTACATCGTCGGTTAAAAGTGTTCCTCCAAATCTTGGTTTATCCTCAGCTAAAATTACTTTTGCTCCATTTTTTGCAGCAGCATAAGCGCTTGCTAATCCAGATGGCCCAGATCCAGTAACTAATAGATCACAATACTCAAATTTATGTTCGTATCTTTCTTTATCTTTTTCTATTGAAGCAACCCCTAAACCTGCAGCTTTTCTTATGAAAGGTTCGTAAATTTTATACCAGAAACTTTTAGGCCACATAAATGTTTTGTAATAAAACCCAGCAGGGAAAAACATTTTTAAAAAATTATTAATTGCACCAATATCAAAATTAACTGATGGCCAACAATTCTGGCTAGTAGCTGATAAACCTTCAACGAGTTCCATTTCTGTTGCGTTAACATTTGGCTCTGAATGACCATTGAATTCTACTTGAAGCTTTGCGTTTGGCTCCTCCACTCCTGCACCAAAAAAACCTCTCGGTCTATGATATTTAAAACTTCTACCAACTAGGTGTATTCCATTTGCTATTAAAGCAGATGCAATTGTATCACCTTCATATCCAAATAATTTTTTACCATTAAAAGTAAAAGATATTTTTTTGTTTCGATTAATTAATCCCTCTTTATTTAATCTAAATGGTTGGCTCATCTTATTTCTTCTGTGACTTTTGCTGTTTGGAAAATTTCATGTGTAGCGGTGTCTCTTTGCACCTTAATCCATTGTCTACATCCAGCTATATGTTGCCATAACTCTATATGTTTCCCTCTTGGACTTTTTCTCATATAAACAAAATTATCCCAATCCTCGCTTGATACTTCTTCATTTATATTAGGTCTTTTTACAGTTGCATCACCTCCATATGAAAATTCTTTTTGTGCTCTTAAACCGCAATAAGGACATTTGATATATAACATTTTTTAACCAATCCAGGTTTTAGTTCCTAAACCTTTTTCATCTAAAAGATGACCTGTAGAAAATCTATTTAATCTTAATTCTGAATTTAATTCATGAACTTGGTCTTGCGCAATTGTATGAGCAAAAGTCCAACCTGAAACAGGAGTTGATTTAAAACCTCCATAACACCATCCGCAGTTTAAATATAAACCTTCAATATGAGTTTTATCAATTATTGGGGAACCATCCATAGACATATCCATGATCCCTCCCCATGTCCTTAACATTTTTAATCTACTTAAAAATGGAAACAAAGCTAAGCCACCTGTCAATACATGTTGTATAGTTGGTAAGTTACCTCTTTGAGCATAACTATTATATCCATCAAGATCACCACCCATTACCATCTCACCTTTATCTGATTGACTTATATAAAAGTGGCCTGCACCAAAAGTTACTACTCCGTCTAATAATGGTTTTACAGGTTCTGAAACACAAGCTTGCAGTACATGTGTTTCTATTGGCAGAGTCATATTTAATTTTTCAGCTAATATATTTGTGCTACCTGCAACACATAATCCAACTTTTTTTGCTTTAATATCTCCTCTTGAAGTTCTAATTCCTTTTATCTTTCCATTAACAACATCAAAACCAGTGACCTCACAATGCTGTATTATATCTACTCCCATATCATCTGCTTGACGTGCATAACCCCAAGCAACAGCATCATGTCTTGCGGTACCAGCGCTTGGTTGCATTAAGCCTCCAAAAATTGGGAAACGTACTTCATCGCTAAAGTCAGCCATTGGAATTAATTTTTTAACTTCGTCTCTATCCAATAATTTTGCATCTATTCCATTTAATCTCATAGAGTTTCCTCTACGAGCATATGCGTTCATTTGAGCATCTGAGTGGGCTAAGTTTATTATTCCTCTTGGAGAAAACATCACATTAAAGTTCAGTTCTTGACTTAAGTTTCTCCATAAATCCATTCCAAATTCATTAAATCTTGCATTAGCATCGTACATAAAATTTGATCTTATGATCGTTGTATTTCGACCAACATTTCCACCACCAATCCAGCCTTTCTCAATGATAGCTACATTTCTAATATTATGTTCTTTTGCTAAATAATATGCAGTAGCAAGACCATGTCCTCCGCCTCCAATGATGACTACATCATATTCACTTTTTGGAGTTGGATCTTTCCAAGCAACTTCCCAATTTTGGTGATTGGAGAAAGCGTTTTTGATTAGACTAAATACTGAATATTTCTGCATCCGTAAGTTTTATAAAATTAAATATAAGTTTTTGCTAATTTTTTTTATATATATTTTTTAGATGTTTAAATACGTGACAAAAAAGGATAGTAATTCTGCTCATTAATAAGTAATTAGATTTATGTCAAAATCAGATATCCAAATTGCACGAGAAGCAAAAATGAAACCCATAAATGAGATTTTGGGTAAAATTAATGTTCCAGACGAACCAAGTGCTTTTAGCCCTATGGGACGTCATATTGCTAAAATAAATTTAGAATATTTGGATAGTTTAAAAGATAAACAAAATGGAAAATTAATTTTAGTTACTGCTATTACACCAACTCCTGCAGGTGAGGGAAAAACCACTACGTCAGTTGGTTTAAATGATGGATTAAATAAAATTGGTAAAAATTCTATAGTGTGTTTACGTGAACCTAGTTTAGGTCCTTCGTTTGGAATGAAAGGTGGAGCAGCAGGTGGAGGATATGCTCAAGTTGTTCCAATGGAACAAATCAATTTACATTTTACTGGAGACTTCCATGCAATTACATCTGCTCACAATTTATTGTCAGCGTTGATTGATAATCATATTTATTGGGGAAATAAATTAAACATAGATGTAAGAAGAGTAGTCTGGAGAAGAGTAATGGATATGAATGATAGATCTTTAAGATCTATCAATATTAATTTAGGTGGAGTAGCTAATGGTTTTCCAAGAGAAGATGGTTTTGATATTACAGTAGCATCTGAGATAATGGCTATCTTTTGTTTAGCAAATGATCTTGAAGATTTGGAAAAGAGAATCGGTAATATTACTGTTGCTTATACTAGAGATAGAAAGCCTATTTTTGCAAAAGACTTAAATGCCCACGGACCAATGACTGTTTTGTTAAAAGAAGCAATCAGGCCTAACGTAACTCAAACGTTAGAAAATAATCCAGCGATTATTCATGGTGGTCCTTTTGCAAACATTGCGCACGGTTGTAACTCTGTAATAGCAACTAAAGCAGGTTTAAAACTAGCTGATTATGTTGTAACTGAAGCTGGATTTGGAGCAGACCTAGGAGCAGAAAAATTTTTAGATATTAAATGTAGAAAATCAAATTTAAAACCTGAGTGTGTAGTTATTGTTGCAACAATCAGAGCATTAAAAATGCACGGCGGTGTAGCTAAAGAAGATTTAAAAAATGAAAATGTAGAAGCGTTAAAAAAAGGTTTAGTAAATTTAGAAAGACATATTGAAAACGTAAAAAAATTTGGTTTACCGGTAGCGGTTGCTGTTAATCATTTTGTTGCTGATACAGATAATGAGGTAAAAGAGTTAATAAATGCTTGTGATAATATGGGAGTAAAAGCTACTTTATGCACTCATTGGTCAAATGGTGGCGAAGGGACAAAAGAACTTGCTTCACATGTTGTAGATTTAATTGATCAAAAACAAGCAAATTTTAAATTTTTATATGATGAAAAAACACCTTTGTTAAAGAAAGTTGAAACTGTTGCAAAAGAAATATATCGAGCAAACGAAGTTGTTGCTGACAGTAAAATAAAAGATCAATTAAAATCTTTTGAAGAAGCGGGTTATGGAAATTTACCTATATGCGTAGCAAAAACACAATATAGTTTTTCTACTGATCCAAACGCAAAAGGTGCTCCAACAGGCCATTCATTACCAATTAGAGAAGTAAGATTATCTTCAGGTGCAGAGTTTATTGTTGTTATATGTGGAGCCATCATGACAATGCCTGGACTTCCAAGAGTTCCTGCGGCAGACTCTATCAAGCTAAATGAAAAAGGTGAAATAGAAGGCTTGTTCTAATTTAAATTATTTAGCCAATTTTCTAATTCTCTCATCCTTGCATCTTTATTTGAAATTTTATTTTCATCTTCTATAATTTTTACGTGAGAGTCTATTTCCATTTGGTCAATAAATGCTTTTTTTTCTAAAAGTCGATCTCTCCTAAAATGAATTAAGCTTATCATTTTGGCATAAGTTATTTCTGGGTGATATTGTATTCCCCATACATTCGTTGAACCAACATTAAAATTTATACCCATGACTTTATTTATTGGATTTGATGAAAGTAATGTGGAGCCCTCAGGTAATTTTACAACTTCATCAAAATTAAATGCAGGGGTATTAAATTTTTTATTTTTATTTTTATAAAGCGGATGTTTAAGACCATTTTCATTTATTTCTATGTCGTGAGCTATTCCCCTGTGAGCGCCATTAGGGCATTTCTTTACTTCACCACCAGCAACGGTCACAGCAACTTGCATTCCCCAACATATTGCGAATATATTTTTTATATTCTTTTGACATTCCCTCATAAAGTTTATTTGTCTTCTTATTTCTGGAGTATCATTGTAAATATTTAAACTACTACCACCCCATATCATTCCATGATATTTAGTTAAATCTTTAGCTACTTCATTAATATTTTCATCTGATGAAGGATTAACAACATCAATATCTAATTGATCTGTAAAATAACTAATACTGTCTTTTAAACTTTCAGTATGAGTTTTAATTCCACCATCAGTAAAGCTTTGATTTTCTTCTCTAAGGTTACCTTCAACTATCAGAATTCTTTTCATTAAAATAATTTACCTGAAATACTATGTTCATAAAGTGCTTTCATGTCATCCTTACTCATTGTTCTTGGATTGGTAGAAGTTGAAGGATCTTCTAATGCCATAACTGATAACTGCTCTAAATTTATTTTATTTACATCAACAATTTCTGATAATTTATGCGGTATATTTAATTCTTTTCTTAGTTCTAAAATCCACTTTAAAAAACTATCAAAACTTTTATCGATTTTGAGATAATCACATATAGAAATTATCCTTTTTTCAATCATATCTTTGTTAAAAGTTAATACATAAGGCATAAAGATAGCATTTGATAAACCGTGGTGAACATTAAATTGTGCATTAATAGGGTGGCTTAAAGAATGAATAGCACCAAGCCCTTTTTGAAAAGCGGTAGAACCCATACTAGCTGAAGCTAATAATTCTGCTCTAGCATTTAAATCTTTACCGTTCTTAACTGCTTTAATTAATGAGTTTTTAATTAACTTCATTCCCTCAATCGCAATTCCATCAGCCATCGGGTGAAATCCAGGCGCACAAAAAGCTTCTAAATTGTGTGCCAAAGCATCCATGCCTGTCGCTGCAGTCAATCTTGGAGAAAGATCTAAAGTTAAATTAGGATCTAAAATTACAATTGAAGGTAAAAATTTCGGGTGGAAAATAATTTTTTTTATACCTGTTTGTTTATTGATTATAGCTGATGCTCTTCCAGTTTCTGATCCTGTCCCTGCTGTAGTGGGTACAGCAATGATCGGTGCAATGTTAGTTTCATCTGCTCTTTTCCAATAATCACCTATATCTTCAAAATCCCATAATGGTCTAGACTGTCCTGTCATAAAAGCAATAGCTTTACCTACATCAAGACCGCTGCCACCACCAAATGCAATAACTCCATCACAACCTAATTTTTTAAACTCCCCCACTCCCTCTTCCACATTCTCGCCTACAGGATTACCTGAAAAATTTGAAAAAACTTGAAGATGATTAAAGGTTTTTTTTAAATCTAAAATAATATCTTGAACCATTTTTAGATTAATTAAATCCTTATCTGTGACAAATAATGGTTTATTAATTTTCAAATTTTTACATGCTATGCTTAAATCTTGAATTCTGTTCTCTCCAACCCAAATTGTAGTAGGATAATTCCAATTAGTTTTCATATTAAAATAATATTTAATTTTTCTATTTTTCTTAGTACAATATATTTATAATTTTAATTGTAGAGGAAAAATTATCATGACTAAAGTCGCTATTATCGGTGCTGGACCTTGTGGATTGTCAATTCTGAGGGCTTTTGAACATGCCGAGAAAAAAGGAGACAAAATACCTGAAATAGTTTGCTTTGAAAAACAAAGTGATTGGGGAGGTCTTTGGAATTATAGCTGGAGAACGGGATCTGACCAATATGGAGATCCAGTTCATAATAGTATGTATAGATATCTTTGGTCAAATGGACCTAAAGAGTGTCTTGAATTTGCAGATTATTCTTTTGATGAACATTTTGGAAAGCCAATTCCTTCTTTCCCACCTAGAGAAGTACTTTATGATTATATCACTAGTAGAGTAAGTAAAGGAAATTTAAGAAATAAAATTAAATTTAATACAAGAGTGGTTAATACAGTTTTTAAATCAGACAAATTTGAAGTTAGCTATCAAGATAAAGAAAATGATAAAATTTTAACTGATCATTTTGATTACGTTGTAGTGTCCACTGGTCATTTTTCAGTTCCTTTTATACCTGAATATAAAGGTATGAGTTCATTTCCTGGAAGAATAATGCACTCACATGATTTTAGAGATGCAGAAGAATTTAGAGGAAAAAATATTATAGTTTTAGGAAGCAGTTATTCCGCTGAGGATATTGCGCTTCAATGCAATAAATATGGAGCAAAAAGTGTAACAATTGGCTACAGGCATAATCCTATGGGTTTTAAATGGCCTGAAGGAATGAAGGAAGTATTCTATTTAGATAGATTAGAGGGAAAAAAAGCAATTTTTAAAGATGGCACGGAACAGGATGCAGATGTAATAATACTATGTACTGGTTACCTACATCATTTTCCTTTCTTGGAAGAAAATTTAAAACTTAAAACAAGAAACAGACTTTATCCTCCAAAATTATACAAAGGTGTTGTTTGGCAAGATAATCACAAACTTTTGTATCTAGGAATGCAAGATCAGTTTCATACATTCAATATGTTTGATTGCCAAGCTTGGTACGCAAGAGATGTTATAATGGGGAAAATAAATATACCAAATGGAGGGGATATTGAAAAAGATATTAATAAATGGGTTGCTTTAGAAGAAAAACTAGAAAATCCTGATCAGATGATTGATTTTCAGACTGAATACACAAAAGAATTACATGAGATGTCAGATTATCCAAAAATAGATTTTGAACTAATCAGAAAACATTTTAAAGAATGGGAACATCATAAGGTTGAAGATATATCAACGTATAGAAATAAATCTTTTTCATCTCCAGTAACAGGGTCAGTAGCTCCTGTTCATCATACAGCTTGGGCAAAAGCAATGGACGACTCCTCTGAAACATTTCTAAATAAAAACTAAAAATCTAATCTAATTTTCTAGAACCAGGTCTAAATATAAAGCTGCGCTCCATGAGAAATTATTTGCGCCCATAACTGATCCATCTTTATAACTGTAATATTCATGAAAACCTTTTTCTTCAATTAATTCTAAAGTTTTTTTTTTGATTTCATTTGCATATTCTGGCTCTTTTTTAATAAGTCCTTGATAAATCAACCAATTACAATTTATCCATATTGGACCTCTCCAATATCTTTTTTCTTCAAACGAAGGATGATTTGGTTTTATTGTTGAGAAATAGTAATTGTCATTAATATTATGATTTTTTAAATTATTAATAATTTTTTTATTTAATTGATCATTTTCTAAATTTGCAAATAAAGTAAAATAATTTGTTATTGATGGAACAACGATATTCAAATTAGTTTTTAAATCTTTTGAGACAAAATCATTAATATTATCATCATATAATTTTAATATTTGATTTTCAGTTTTGGATACGAAATTATATAAATCATCGAAATTTAAATCTAAATTTTTAGCTAAGGTAAGTAGATCTTTATTTGCTCTCAAAAATAAAGCATTAAATCCAACATCTACTACATTAAAATCAGAAATCTCATACAATTTATGTGGATCATACTGAACATCCCTAAATTGATCTCTTAAAGTTACATATCTATCATAATCAGTTTTTAAAGGTCTCTCATCAGAGTTTGAAACTTCAAGGTCTCTTCTTTTATAATTAAGGTCTTTATCTACTTTGATATTGCTCATTGGCTGATCCCAAATTGGAGAATTATCATACCCACTTTCCCAAGGATGTAATATGGATACAAGGCCCGTTTTATTAGGATCTCTGAATTTTATGAACCAATCATGATAATTTTTAATTTTTTTGATTACTTTAATTATCCTTGAGTTTTGATCATTATTTAATTTATTTTTTTCAACAATTTTTCTCAAAATACTGGCTAAAACTGGTGGCTGAGTAATACCAGAAGAAGGTATATTTTTTCCACATTGCCAAGTTGTGTGATTTGGAAAATAAGATGTGTCTTTTTCATGAAAAAGAATGTGGGGTACCATACCATCGTCCCACTGACCATTAAGCAAAGTTTCAATTTCTATAATTGAAAAATCTAAATTAAAGTAAGAATAGCCAAGAGCTATAAAAGCTGAATCCCAATTCCATTGAGCAGGATATAATTTGTTATTAGTAGGAAGTGTGTAGCCATTTTTTCTGTTGCCTAATAATATTTTTTTTGCCTCTTCTACTTTATTTTGCATTATCCTTTAACGCTTCCTGCAGTAAGACCACTTACTAAATATTTTTCAAAATAAACAAAAATTATTAAAATAGGCAAAGTTACTACTACAGACCCTGCCATCAAATATTGTCTAGGTGTTTCAGCTCCAACATTCAGAAACTGAATAGCTCTTGATAATGTGAATGTATTTGGCCGGTCTAAAAACATTAATGAAAACAAAAATTCATTCCAAGCTATCATAAATACATACAAAGCTACTGATGATATTGCGGGTAAACTAAGTGGGAGTATAATTTTAAAAATTATACCAAGCCAATTTTGACCATCTATTATCCCTGCTTCTTCTAATTCTTTTGGTATACTTTTAAAGTAACCTTGCAGCATATAAATTGCTACAGGTAAGGTTGTAGCTGTATAAACTATTAGTAAACCCTCAATAGAATTTCTTAAACCAAGTTGACTAAAAATTGTGTACAAAGGTATCACTAAAACTATCGCTGGAAACAAATAAATTATCAATATGGATGTTGATAAAAAATTTTTTCCAAAGAAATTAAGTCTTGCAACAGCGTAAGCAGCTGGTATTGCAAATATTAATGTTATAATGACTGTGCCTAAGGAGACTATTGTGCTCGTTAGCATATATCTTCCAAAATTATAATCTTTGAATACTATAAAATAAGATTTGAACAACTCTGGCAATCCTTGTGCAAAATTAATACTAAAGTCTAAGGGGTTCAATAATAATAATGCTTGTGTTTTAAAGCTTGTAACTAACATCATGTAAAAAGGGAAAAGAATTACAAAAGAAAACAGCGTAATACCAAATAATGTTAAAAAATTAAAGAATAATTTTTGAGACGAATGATTTTTTGACAAAAAGTTTTTGTCGTAGTTTTTTATGTTATTGAAAAAAAATAATGAAATTAAGAATATGCCAAAACTGTACCAAATAGGTAAATTTATAGAAATAAAATAATCAAAGATAGAAAATAAAAGTGCAAGTGTAGTAATTTTAATATTTAAATTAAATTTTTTTCCAATTAAAAGATTTATTACACATAGAATTATTCCAAAGGTAAATAATTTATTAAAATTGAAATTTGTTAATTCAATTCCTTGTAATGTAACTAAGATTTTCCAAATACAAATTAATGAAAACAAAAACAAAGAAGAGATAAGGCAATAAGTAAATATATTTTTAATTTTCATCAGCTCTTTTTCCTAAAAGTTTAAAATAAATAAACATAAAAATTAATAGAAACGCTACAATCACAATAGAAACTGCAGAACCCATACCTATATCCCCGATTGAAAAACCTTGTTGATATACATTTATTGGCAATGTTCTTGTGCCTGATGCCCCACCAGTGAGTAAGAAGATGTCTTCAAATTTATTAAAATTCCAAATAAATCTAATCATAAATAAAATTGAAATCACTGCTAATATCTGGGGCAAAGTAATATTAAGAAATTTTTGGATAGGATTTGCACCATCAACATCAGCTGCTTCATACAACTCTTTTGGAACTGCTTGAAGACGAGCAAGAATAAATAAAAATGCTAGAGGAAAATATCTCCAAATTTCAAAAATAATTACAGTTGTTAATGCTAACCTTAATTTAAAATCAAAACCAAGTATGTTTAAAGTTACGTATTTTTGTCCTAGTAAATTTATTGGTCCTTCAATAATTTGATAATTAATTAATAAATTATTTAAAGTTCCACTTGTTGGATCAAGTAAAAGTTCCCAGGTATAAGCAAGAGCAACTACTGGTGCAACATAAGGAAACAACAAGACACTTCTCATAAATGTTCTTCCAAAAAATTTTTGATTTACCATTTGTGCTGCCAAAATTCCAAAAACTATTGCACCTATTGTTCCAAAAAAAGTGTAATAAAAAGTTGTTGATAATAGATCTATAAATGCTTTGTCTTTGATTACTTTTTTGAAATTATTTAAAGTAAATTCATAAGTTAATAATATATTTTGTGACTTACCTGATAGTTTAGGTTTATAAGATTTTATTTCCTTCTTTGAAATTTCTTGATTATTAGTATTTTGAAAAACTATTTCTAAATTTTCTCGGTATTTTTTTGGCCAATTACCTAATTTACACATAAGTAAATTTGATTTAAATTGACATCTATTATCTAAATTTGTTGGTTCGAGATTGTCTGGATATTTATCTTTAAATTTTACATTAGTAATTTCTTGTGTAAGAGAACTATTTCTTAATTTATAAATTACTTTTATTTGAGTTGGATTATCGTTAATTGATTTTACTAATTTTTTTGCTCTTGGTTCAGGAATTCTTAAATCTTTAAGTTCTACATTTTTAAAACTAATCCAAATATTTGAGAATATTGGAAATAATATTATAGAAAATACCAAAAAAACTGATGGTAATATTAAAAGATAAGCTGTTCTTTTTTCAATTTTTGCAAGTTTTGAACTCATAAAAAAAAGCGGATAATTAATATTACCCGCTTTTTTTAATTTTTTAAATTACTAGAAGCTAGCTAGCACAGTATTAATTTCATCTACTGCTTCATCTAGCGTCAATTGATCATCAATATATTGTCTAGTGATTCTATTTATAAACTTATTGTTAATAATTTTAGATGCTCGAGATAGTTCACCTTCTTTTACTCCCCATCTGTTAGCAGTATCTAAACCAGCAACAATATTATTTATTACATCTGCAGAATATAGATCTGTTAAAGGAGCTTTTCTATCAACTCCAACAGGTAGTTTACTCCAAGCCGTTGTAAATGCATTTGGATCACTCGCATTACCTCTTCTTACAGGGAATTTACCTTCTGGTGCGATAGATAAAGTACTAGTGTATCCCTCATCCATTGAATAAAGAATAAACTGCTTAGCTTCATCAGTATCTGCATCTGCAGTTATACCAAAGTATCTAACATCTGCCCAAGCTGCACCTTTTACATTATTTGGTCCACTAAAATTAGTTATAAATCCAGTTTTAGATGCCAACTCTGGTGATGTAGGATCACTGTTAATTGTTGGTGGAGCTGAATCTCTTAAACCAGCTAATTCATCCATGATAAATGGTGACCAAATTATCATTGGAGTTTTACCAGCGAAATAAAGTTCTCTTGATTGTTTCCAATAAAGTTCTCCTGGAGGGCTTGCTTTAGCTAATTTTTTATAAAACTGTAAAGAATTTTTTAAAGCTCTACCTTGTTTTTTTGTTCCACCTTTTTTCACGATGTTTACACCATTTGCAAGCAGAACATGTTCCAAAACCTGGCTCATAAAGTTTTCATCAGTTTTAGTTGCAGCAACAAATCCAAACATATCGTTACTAGATAAAGCATCTATTGCTTTCTCAATATTTGCATAAGTTGTTGGTGGTTCTAAACCAGCAGCTTTAAATAAATCTTTTCTGTAAACGACCATTTGCGTCCATCCATCTACTGGCACGGCTGCAATTTTGCCACCTTTTTTAGCCATCTTTAAAGCGCCTGGAGCAAAAGTATCTTTTCCAAGTGTTTTAATTATATCATTATTTGCATCAACGTCTAAAATTCCCGCTTCAGCCCATGGCAATACATATTGCAATGTATGATAAATTACATCAGGAAGATCTCCTGCTGCAGCTGCTGCAGTAGCTCTTGTTCCTAAATCTTTTTCATCAATCGGGATAACTTCAACTCCAATTCCAGTTTTAGCTTCAAAAGCTTTAGCCATCTCTTCTTGTTTAGCCATTCTTGCTGGTTGAGTTTCTGTCGTCCAGAATTTGATATCTGCAAATGCAATTGAATTAAAAACAAAAGCTATTGCAGAGATTGTTATTAATATATTTTTAAACATATATTCCCCTCTTTTTCGTGTTTTCTAAAGTTATTTAAAAATTAACACATAATGAACATTTAAAAGAAGAATAACAAGTATCTAAATTACACAATACTACCTGAGATTGATTCAAGAATTTTTAAAAGAAATACCTTTATTATCAAATAAATGGCAACGAAATGGATCAAAACCTATTTTAACAGTGTCACCTACTTTAATATTTGTGTCTCCATCAGTTTGTACAACAAGAGGATCTCCCTCTTTCTCCAAGTATAAATATGTTCCTGACCCTAATTTTTCTACGACGAAAACCTTGCTTTCCCAAAGTGTATCTGATTTTGCGTTTAATATTAAGTGCTCTGGTCTTATTCCAATTTTTATACTATCCCCTTCTTGAATATTTTCAGAAATTTTTGGTACATTTAACTTTCCAGTCCCCATTATATCTACTTCAGAACTCTTTGAACTTTTACTCAAAATTTTACTATCTATAAAATTCATTTTTGGAGATCCGATAAAACCTCCAACAAATAAGTTATCTGGGTTATTATATAAATTCATGGGTGATCCCTTTTGTGAAACTATCCCTTGATCCAATACAACAATATCATTTGCAAGTGTCATGGCTTCAGTCTGATCATGAGTTACGTAAATCATTGTTGCATTAAGTTGATCATGTAATTTTGCTAATTCTACCCTCATTTGGACTCTTAACGCTGCATCTAAGTTAGATAATGGTTCATCAAATAAAAAAACTTTTGGTTTTCTTGTAATGGCTCTTCCTATTGCCACCCTTTGACGTTGTCCTCCAGATAATTGTTTGGGTTTTCTCTCAAGATACTCCTCTATTTGCAGAATTTTAGCAGCCTCCATTACTCTTTGCTCTATTTCTTCTTTTGATTTTTTTTCAATCTTTAAACCAAAAGCCATATTATCAAATACTGTCATATGAGGGTAAAGAGCATAAGATTGAAATACCATTGCAATATTTCTTTCTTTAGGTGGCAGATCGTTAACAACTTTATCGTCAATAGATATTGTGCCAGAGTTAATTTCTTCTAAACCAGCAATCATTCTTAAAATTGTAGATTTACCACAACCACTTGGTCCTACTAGAACAGTAAAAGACTCACTTTTTATATCAAGAGAAACATCTTTTATAACATGAGTACTTCCAAAATACTTATTTACTTTATCTATTTTAATACTCGCCATTTTAATTTAATATTAATTTTTTATTGTTAATTATAGATTTAATTAATTTTGTCATCAAAGGGATTTTTTTTTGTTGAATTTTTTTTAATACAAATGGAGCAATTTCTCTTGCAAGTTGCTCTCCCTCAACAGTTTCATTTGGCATAAATTTTCTTTTAGCATTGTTAAATGTATAGCCTTGCCCCAAGTAACCACCCATTTTACTATTTCTACCTCCTGCAGCACTGACGTATAGATCTCCGACTCCGGCTAATCCAAGAGCAGTTTCAATTTTTCCTTTAAAATATTTAGTAATATATATCATCTCATTTATAGATTTTTTGAATAAACTTGAAGACATATTTAAACTATCTCCAGCTCCAATAATCATTGAATAAATATTTTTAATTGAAGAACAGATCTCAACTCCAATAACATCTTTCGAAGTTTCAGTTAAATAGTATTTTGTAGTTATCATATTACAAATTTTTTTTGCGGTTTTGATATTTTTATTAGCAACAATCACACTTGTTTGTTTTTTATTTGAAAGTTCTTTTGCTAAGCAAGGTCCTTTTAAAACTGAAACATTTATATTTTTATTAGTTTTCTTTATATCCTCTGAAATAGTAAAAATTTTCTGTTTTTTTTTCTCATACTTTAAACCTTTAGTAAGAATAAGAATTGGACTTTTGATGTTTGATTTTTTAAATTCTTCACTTATAAAATTTATTCCCGATAAACTTAACGCAACAACAACTAAATCATATTTATTAGTTAACAAATGAGTTGAATACTTTTTGTATATTAATTTATTTGGTAAATTTATTTTCAAACTAGAATGATATTTCTTTTTTGAAGACAAATTTTTAATAAAAGTTTTATTATAGGGCTCTGTGATAGTTACTTCGTTTTTATTATCTATACATGGAAAAGTAAAAGCAGATCCCATTGCGCCACCGCCTATTATTAAAATTTTTTTCATTTAAGATTAAGCAATTCCTAGATGTTTTTTTCTTTTTTCTACCCAAGTTCTTATCAAATTATCAAAAATTAAACCTATAAAAGCTACACAAATACCCAAAGTTAATCCAATACCAGCACCATTTTTATCTGATAAAGCTTTTAAAATATATTGCCCTAAATCTTCAGTGCCGATAAATGCTCCTATAATCACCATAAATAATGCAAACACTATTGTTTGATTTATACCAAGCATCATATGAGGGAATGCTAAAGGAAATTCAATTTTTGTTAATCTTTGAAATTTATTTACACCAGACATCGTCGCTGCATCATGTAAACCTGCTGGAACACTTCTAAGCCCTTCAATTGTATATCTTGTTGCTGGTATAGTTGCATAAACAATGACAGCAATAAGAACAGAAGTGTCAGTTATTCCAAAAAGCATCATAACAGGAATAAGATAAACAAATGATGGAAATGTTTGAAATATATCACATACCCCTAACATAAATTTTGCAGAATGTTTATTTTGAAAACATAATGTGCCAACCGTAAAACCAATTATACAAGAGACAATTACCCCAAATGTTGCCATGTAAGCCGTTACTAAGGCTCTATCCCACCAAGGGCTTAGAGCTATGAATAATGTCAAACCACAAACTACAAATGCAGATCTAATTCCACCAATTAAATAGCCTGCACCAACAACTAGAACTAATGTAGCAACAGCTGGCATCCTTAAATACAAAGCCCTCATTGGTTGTAACACTTCTTGAATTAACCATGTATTAAATGCTTTTATATAAACAAAGAAGGTATCAAAAATCCAATCGACACCTTTATTCCAAAAATCAGCAGTTGATATTCCTTTATTGTGTGGAACTTCAAATAAATAATTGTAACCACCTTTAAAATAAACAGATCCAAAGTAGGCGAGTAAAATTCCAATTATGACCGTAATACTAAAAAATAATAAATTTTTATTTCTTTGAAAAAAATTCAAATTGCCAAAATAATCAACTTGCTTGTTTGCCCATGCTAATGACATTTTATCTAATAAAATTGCAATTAGACTTATACAAAGACCAGCTTCTAATGCTAATCCGATATTAAGCTGATTTAGTGCTAACAATAAATTAAAACCTAGACCTTTCGCTCCAATGAAGGCTGAAATAACAGCCATAGAAAAGCACACCATGATAACCTGGTTTACGCCAATTAAAATATCTCGTCTGGCCGTTGGAATTAGCACTTTAGACATTAGTTGCCAATTATTACAACCACTCATTCTTCCAGCTTCAATCACTTCTGGAGGAATAGCTCTCAATCCTAGTAAAGTAAGTAATATCATGGGTGGAACAGCAACAACCATAGTTATAATTACTGCAGCGTGGTCACCGACTCCAAAAAGAACAAGTGCAGGAACTAATACTGCATATTGTGGCATTGTTTGCATAACTAATAGAATTGGATATAGAGCTTTTTCTACACGTTTACTTTTATAAGCTGCAATACCTAAACTTAACCCAAATATAAAAGATAGAGGCGCAGCAACTAAAATAAAAGAGAGTGTTTGCATCGATGGTTTCCATTGTCCAAATATAGAAATGTAAACCATTGTTAAACCGGCAAATAAAGCGAGTCCAATACCACTTAATTTATAAGCAAGTATTGCAAAGCCAGCTGCAACTATTGTCCAAGGTAGACCTGGTAACTCTGCCCAAGGGTTCGCATCGATCCAATCCCAACTTGTAAAGGCAACAATTGTTTCAAGTCCACCTAATAGAATTTCTCTAATTAATTCTATTAAAAAGGTCATAAAAGCTGTTAAATTTCTGCTAATTTGCAAAACTATTGGTCTGGTTTTAAATTCTTGAGTGTCCTCATTCCAAAACTCCATTGGCATCCACTCGTTCATTAAGAAAAACAAGGAGTCATTTATCCATATTGGTAACCATCCAAGTAATGGAGGAAGACGCCAGAAAACATCAAAGGCGTAATATCTTACTTCTTTGCCTAAAAATATATAACTACTTTGATTAGGGTCTTTTACGAATTCAGCTTGTCCTCTAATGAATTTATATGTTTCTGGAACATCAATAGCAAAACAAAGAGCAAAGAAAACAATTAATAGAAATAACCACTGAAATATTTTTGGATATTTTTTTAAAAATTCCATAATTTATTTTCCGTTCTTTCTTCCGCCAAAGACAGTATTTATTATTTTTGTCGGGTTGATTGAACCAACGGTTTTATTATTTTCATCTATAACTGCCACAGATTTTTCTTGCGTTAATATTTTTTCTGCAACATTTTCTATGATTTCATCTTTTGAAACTTTAACATCACCTAAATTATTAGATATAGATTCATCCATTACATCTTCAATTAATAAAACTTTTTCTCTAGGTACTTCTTCAGTAAATTTTCTTACATATTCTGTGGCTGGGTTTAAAACTATATTTGCAGGTGTATCTAGTTGTTCAATTATACCATCTTTCATAATTGCAATTCGATCAGCAAGTTTTAATGCTTCATCAAAATCATGAGTAATAAACATAATTGTTTTTTGTAATTTTTCTTGAAGTCTTAAAAATTCATCTTGCATTTCTTTTCTAATTAAAGGATCTAAAGCAGAAAAAGGTTCATCTAAAAACCATATATCAGGTTCAACTGCTAGAGATCTTGCAATACCCACTCTTTGTTGTTGTCCACCTGAAAGTTCTCTTGGAAAATAATTTTCTCTTCCATCAAGTCCAACTAATTTAACCATCTCCATTGCTTTATTAATGCTCTCCTCAGTTTTGATACCTTTGATTTGAAGAGGAAAAGCTATATTTTCTACAACGGTTTTGTGTGGAAGAAGAGCAAAGCTTTGGAAAACCATTCCCATTTTGTTTCTTCTAAGCTCAATTAACTCTTTATTATTTAAATTTAATAAATCTTGACCTTCAATGAAAATTTTTCCACCTGTTGCATCTGTTAATCTTGATATACACCTTAGTAAAGTTGACTTACCAGATCCAGATAAGCCCATTACAACAAGCATCTCTCCTTTTGCCACTTCAAAAGAGGCATTGTTAACACCTACTATACAACCATTTTCTTGAAATGTTTTAGCATCAACATTACCATTTGAATCTTGAAGCATCTTTTTGGCGTTTTCACCAAAAATTTTATAAACTGCTTCACATTTGATTACTGCTTCAGACATAATTCTTATAAAAGTATACGAAAATTAATTAAATTAAAATCAATATAATTGAAGCTTATTTCCATTAAAAATTTTTAATAAAATAAACCCTTGTATCAATTCCAGTACTTAAAAAACTTAAGGCTTCACCGCTTACTTTAATTGTTTCGTCTACTCCTACGTTATTTCCACTAACTGTAAAACCTGCAAAACATTTCTTTTTTTCAGCATCCCATTCAACAAATGTTTCATCAATCTTATTGCCGTTAATAGTATAAATTTCGTGTGCTCTAAAATTTAAGAAATTTGCACCCATTATTGCTCTTTGGGGGATAAGCTTTGTGGCATTACACACTCCCTCATACAATTCATCTGATAATTTATAATGATCAGTACCATCAAAAGTTACTAATATACCCGAGGGAAGTTTTGAAATTAATGCACTTAGTTTTCTCTCTTTTGCAATTCTCTCTTCTTCCAATTTCATTTTCCTAACTAATTCATCACCCTCGCTAAATATATTATTTAAAATAGCAAAAGAAGTAATTATGACTATTGTTAAAATTATTAGTCCTATAAATTGTTTTAGGTTCTCGGGTAATCCTTTTAATTTATTAAATGAAGTTTCGTTCGACATTAATCTTGTAATTTACCGTTTTTCCAAATTCCTACTTTTTGGTCGCCATTAGCCCAAGTAAATGTTCCTTTGCCATTCATAAAACCATTAGCCCACTCTCCTTCATAAGTAGAACCATCTGGGAAAGTTAAAGTTCCAACTCCACTCCAAACACTGTTTTTAAACTCACCTTTATAAATATATCCGTTTGGCCATGTTTCTACACCTTGGCCATTTTTTTTTGTTCCTACCCACTCACCTTCATAAGTAGTTTTATCTGTATAAACCCATTTTCCATATCCATTTTCACAGTTACCTTCTTTACATCCGGTGCTTCGAGCAAAAACTGATGAGCTTATTAATAAACTTAAAAAAAAGTAAAAAAGATATTTTCTCATAAATATATTTTACACAAATCTTTATAAAAAAAAATCCCCCCCAACAGAATTGGGGGAGATCTTAATTTTTTAACTTTTATCCTTATTTAAGGAAAGCTTTCCAAGTTGACTCGTTATCAGCTAACCATTTTTTAGCTGCATCTTCGTGAGTCATTTTGTCAACGTCTACTAAAGCTGCCATTGCACCAATTTGACTTGTTGAGAATGACAATTTTTTGAACGCTGCTGCTGCATCTGGATGTGTTTTTGGAAAATCTTCGTGTACTGCTTTTTTCAAATAACCGTCCGGAGAACCACATTTTCCATCGCCACCATCTGCTGGTCTGCAACCAGCTGTGTATGGAGGGAAGTCGATAAATGTAAAACCAGCACCATCAGTAAAGTTTGGTGTCCAGTTGAAAATTATAGTTCCTCTTCCTTCTTTTTCAGCAGCTGCTAACTCTGCCCAAAGTGCATCAGCACCTCCAGCAAACTTAACCCACCATAAATCACCTAAGCCTAGAGCATCAATCCTTTGAGGGATTAAGTCACCATGCCAAGTTTGTGGTCCTTCCAACATTCTTCCTTTTCCATCTGGAGAGTCAGGTGTTGTAAAGTTTTTTGCACAGTCTGGATTTTTTAGAGCTGTCCAATCTGGTAGACCTGGACATAGACCTTTTTCAACAACCCAGTTTGGATATCCCATATCCTCAAGTGTTCTTGCTTCATGATCACCCCAGTCTAACAAACCACCTTTGTCTAAAGCTGTTGTAAATGACTTACCGAAAGCAGATTCCCATACCTCATGAGATATAGTTACATCACCAATTCTAATTGACTCGTAAACCGCTTGAGAGTCAGCATTTACATATTTAACATTGTTACCCATACTTTCAAAGATTCCACCAATAACATATGCCATAACAATTTGACTTGACCAGTTATGAGTTGGGATCACTATGGGTTTTTTACTGTCAGCGTTAGATATTCCTGCAAAGCTTACTACAGTAATTACTATAGCTGAGAGTAAAGATAGTATTTTCTTCATTTATTTCTCCTCTCTTAATATATTAAGTACGTAAGTATCCTTAAATTTAATCTTACAGTCAACAAAAGTTGGTACTAAAATTTATATATACAATTAATCAGTACTGATTTATTCTTAAACTTAAGTAATCATTGATTTAAAATGTTAGAAGAAAATTTAAGAATAAATGAACCTGGTTTGAATGTTTTGCCACCTGGAGTTGAAAGATATGTAATTAACGGTGGTGGACTTACAGGAGTTCAGATATTTCCAGATGATCAAATTGAAATTATTAACAATGAAGGAAATCAAATTTGCGAAATAGTTGTTTTTAATTCTGATGGAAATTCTGATCCATCGATTTTAAATTTAAAATCTTCTAAATCAGATAATGAAATAATTAAAATTTTAAAAAAAAATGAAGAAAGTTCAAAAATTGCATTGCGTCAATTAGAAAAAAGAAATCTTAAAATTGCAAAGTCTAAATCATCAATCCTTTTTGATAAAGACACTCCACCAGGAGAAATAATTAAAATAAGTTCAAAAGATAAATGTTATTGTATTTTTTCTGCCCCTGGCAATGATATGTTAGTTCATGAACAAAATCCTCCTACAGAATTAACTTTATTTATTAAAAGAAATAATATTGTTGACTATAAAGAACATAGAATAATTCCAGATCCAATCTTTGATCCTCTAGACGAAAAAAATATTGCAAAACAATCAGCGATTTCTTTTGAAGTTAAAGAAGGAGATTATATTCAAATAATTTGTCCAACTGGTAGACAATGTTCAGATTTTGTTGCTTTTGATACAGCTAAATTGGGTAAAGGTATTGAAAAAGGTTTAGATTGGCAAACAACCAGGACCTTTATGGGAAATACATTTCCAGGACCAGGATTGTATTCAAAATTTTATGATACAGACCATGAGCCTTTAGTAGAAGTAATAAGAGATACTGTTGGTAGACATGACACTTTTAATCTTGCTTGTACATCGAAGTATTACGAAGATGCTGGTTATTTTGGGCATCCAAATTGCTCAGATAACTTAAGTGGTGCTATGGAAAATTTTGGGGTTAATAGACAAAAGGGATGGCACGCTATAAATTTATTTTTTAATACTTCAGCAGGAGGCTTAAATACCGTACTTTCTGATGAGTCATTTGCTAGACCTGGAGATTATGTAATATTAAGAGCTTTAAAAGATTTAACCTGCGGAACATCAGCCTGTCCAAGTGATATAGATCCATGTAATTCATGGAACCCTACAGATATTTTTGTTAGAACTTACGAAAAAAAAAGAGAATTTACAAAATCTTTTGCATTTAGAATGAAACCAGACTCAGAATTAAAACTAACAAAAAATACAGGATTTCATGAAAGAACTTCAAAGTTAACAAGAAACTTTGTTGATGCTAGAGGATATTGGCTGCCCAATGATTACACTAAACACGGAGTAATAAATGAATATACAGCGTGTAGAGAAAAAGCAGTTTTAATTGATTTATCTTCTTTAAGAAAATTTGAAATATTAGGTCCAGATGCAGAAGAATTAATGGACTATACTTTAACAAGAAATGTTAAAAAATTGTCAGTTGGACAAATTGTTTATTCTTCGATGTGTTATGAAAATGGTTCTATGTTTGATGATGGAACATTGTTAAAAATGAGTGATCATGGATTTAGATGGGTATGTGGTGATGAATACGCAGGTGAATGGTTAAAAGAACAAGCAAAAAAGAAAAAATTTAATGTTTTAGTTAAAAACTCTACTGACCAAATAAATAATATTTCTCTACAAGGACCTAACAGTAGAAAAATTTTAGAAAAGTTTATTTTTACTCCACCAACACAACCTTCTATTTCAGAATTACAATGGTTTAGGTTTACAATCTGTAGAGTAAAAGAACTTAGTGGAATTCCATTAATGGTTTCTAGAACTGGATACACAGGCGAGTTAGGATACGAAATATGGTGTCACCCTTCAGATGCACCAGCAGTTTGGGATGTGCTTATGGAAGCTGGCAAAGATGAAGGAATAATACCTGCTGGTTTTGGAGCATTAGATTTATTAAGAATTGAAGCTGGACTAATATTATTTGGTAATGAATTTGACGGCCAAGTTGACCCTTTTGAAGCTGGTGTTGGATTTACGGTTCCTTTAAAAACAAAAACAGCAGATTTCATTGGTAAAGAAGCATTAATAAAGAGAAAAGAAAATCCACAAAAGAAATTAGTTGGATTAGAACTTGTAGGCAAAGAAAAAGCTAATCACGGTGATTGCGTTCACATTGGAAGATCCCAAGTTGGCGTAGTTACAAGCGGATGTCTATCTCCTACTTTGAATAAAAATATTGCTTTGTGCAGAATTGATGTAGGTCATTCAGAAATAGGTATGAACGTTGAAGTCGGTAAAATTGATGGACATCAAAAAAGAATACCTGCTAAAATTGTTGGTTTCCCGCATTACGATCCTCAAAAAACACGTGTAAAATCTTAATGTCAAAATCATCAAAGGATTTACTGGAATTTTGGGAAGATCAAATGAAACTGTCCCATACATCCAGTAATTACTTTTTCAGAAAGTCTCCTTCACATTATCACATGATGTTGATTGTGATGAATTCCTATAAATTAAATGAAAACTTATCTGTCGAAGAACTTAAGACTAGACTCTTTAAAACCTCTAGACCCAAATCTGCACTCATGATCAAAGAAGCTTGTGATAAAGAATTTTTTTACCTCGAGAAAACCGGAAATGACCATAGAAAAAAGTACGTTTTACCCACACAGAATTTTGTTAATGAATTTAACGAATATTTGAAAACTCTCAAAAATTTGAGTTTTTAAATAAAAATCTAATAAATATTTAGAATTTATATAAATTATATATAAAAATTATTATATTCTTTCCTTTGCTAAAAAATTAAAGTTCGTTCATGTCGTTACCGACAAAAGCAAAAGTTGTAATAATTGGTGGAGGAATTCACGGGTTAAGTACTGCTTGGAAACTTTCCGAAAAATATAAAAATCCAAACGATGTAGTTGTCTTAGAAAAAAAAGACACTGCTGCAGGTGCAAGTGGAATTGCATGTGGAGTTGTTAGAAATAATTATTTTCAACCAGCAATGAGAGAATTAATGGCTCATTCAGTTAGTGTTTGGGAAAGTGATCCAGAGGCATTTAAATATAATGCTGTTGGCTATATGCAAATTTCTCCGGAAGTAATGCATAAAGATGTTGCAAGTATTTATGAACAACAAAAAGCTATTGGATATGAATCAGAATTTATAGAAGGTGAAAAAGATTGCATGAAATATATGCAAGGAATTTTTAGTGATTGGCAAGCAAAAGGTATTACATCAGTCTTGCATGAAAAAAAAGGTGGATATGCATTTAATAAGGACTCAATTAAAGCACTGGAGAAAAAAGCAAATTCAAACGGTGTAAACGTTCATAAAGGAGTAAAGGTTACAGGTTTTAAAAGAGGGAGCAACAGCAATGCAATTACTGGCGTGGTTACAGATAAAGGTACAATTGATTGTGATCAGGTAGTTATTGGAGCAGGACCATGGGTAAGAGATTTTTGGAATATGTTGGAGTTACCAAAAACTACAAACATAAAAGATGCTAAAAATGGAAAAATGCATGAAGTTGAAATGTGGAAGTACTGGTTTTTACAAGAAGGTGTATTGGGTGTGGATGCAGATTATTTAAAAACTAATGAAGGTAAACCGCCTCCAGTAATTCATGTTGATACAGATGCGCCACTTTATTCTGACAAAGATGGTAAAATAATTACAGAAGACTTATGGGGTATTTATTATAAACCTGATATTGAAGGATTGGGAGTTCAAGGTGGAACATCACCTTACATTGTTCAAAAACATTTTGATGAAGTTAATGTTGATCCGTATGGGATAGATTCTCCAGAATATCAAACTACTGATAAATTTTCTGATATGTGGACTTCAGCACTTGCACATATTCAAAAACGTTTTGTTGGTAAATCTCATCTGTATAGAAAGGGACCATCAGGAGGATTGGGTTGTTTAACTCCAGATTCATTCCCGATATTCGATAGATTTTTTGAAAATGTTTACATGATTGCAGATGCAAATCATGGTTATAAAATGATAGGTGTTGGTCACCTTGTTGCACAAGAAATTTTAGGTCATGAAAGTGAATTATTAAAACCGTTTAGGTTCGATAGATATGAAAAAGGAAAACTTCATCCGACATCGAACAGTCCGTTTCCTTGGAGCTAATTTATCTAAGTAGACAAACGTTTTTTTTTCAGTTACCTTTTTGATCTGAAAATTCAAAGGGGGAAGAATGACGGATCTTGAAAAACACGTAAACCAACCAGGTAGAGCTAAACTCGTCAAAAAAGTTAGAGAAAAAATAAACGAATTAGGAATTACTTATATCTATTATCAATTTATTTCAGTAACTGGAAGAGTTGTTGGAAAAGGAATACCGGCAGACCACTGGGAAAGAACTGCAGAAAAAGGTTTTCAATTGGTTTATGGAGCAACAGCAAACTTATTTTTAGATCGTCATAATAATTATATTGGTTATGGTCCAGAGGCTATGGAATTGGTAGGAATACCTGATCCAGAAACTTTTGTTCAATTGCCTTGGGATAAGAGAGTTGGAAGAGTTTTTGTTACATGTTTTAGAAATAGAGAAGAAAGAAAAAATCCAGGTGGTCATTTAACAAGTGACTGCAGAGGTAATCTTAGAATTTTCATGAATGAGTTCAAAAAGAAACATGGATTAGAATTAAGAGTTGGAACAGAGCCTGAAATGATGTGGTTAACAAAAAATCCTGACGGAACTCCAACTGGACAAGGTTTCTCAAAACCTTTCTGTTATCATATTGATCAATTTGAATCATTAAGACCTGTGTTTATGAAGGTTATTGAATACGCAAAAGCGATGGGTCTTGATATGATCCAAGGTGACCATGAAGATGCTCCTGGTCAATTAGAGCTTAACTGGACATTTGATAATGTTTTAAGAAATGCTGATAGATTATCTACGTATAGACAAATTTGTGCTCAAGTAGCAAGAGAACATAATCTTATAGCTTGCTTTATGACTAAACCATTTATGGGAGTTTCAGCAAGTGGATGTCATACCAACATGTCTTTGTGGAAAGGTGGAAAAGTATCAGTAAACAAATTGGGTAACAAAAAACTTCCAGGTGTAGAAGAAGTCTTTAGCTATGTATCCGGTGGAACTAATACTTTCATGCCAGATACTAAGGATATGCAATTGCCTGGAAAGATTGGATTACAATCAATTGCAGGGATAATGAAACACTTGCCAGCTTTAACAGCAATTGGTTCTTCGACAGTGAACTCATATAGAAGATTATGGGATCAAGGTTTTTGGGCACCAGTTTATGCTGACTGGGGTTATCAAAATAGAACATGTGGTCTAAGAGTATCTGCTCCAGGTAGATTCGAGTACAGATCAGTTGACTCTATGCATAACCCATATTTATTAGGTGCAGCATTACTTAAAGCTTGTGATGAGGGAATATCTAAAAAAATGAAACCAGCTAAACCAGAGTCTAGAAATATATACGAAGCTCAAAAAGCTGGTAAAGATGTTAAAAAACTTCCACTAAGTTTAGGTGAAGCTTTAGATAGATTGGCGGAAGATGAGGTAATAAAATCATCAATGCCAGATGAAATGTATAAAGTATTTAATTGGTACAAACGAGATGAGTGGGAAAAATTCTTGGGTGCAACAACACAATGGGATCTTGATACTTATCTGGATTGTTTACCATAATTTAATAAGGAAATTATATGTGCGGGATTGCAGGATTAATTCATAGAGGAAATACTTCAAACGTTGGTTTTGAACTTCAGGGTATGCTTCAAGCATTAAAGCATAGAGGAGAAGATTCAACTGGATACGCTCTATACGGAAAAACTGACGGTCAAAATTTCATCATGCGATTTAAGGTTGGTGAAAATGTTGCAGAGGGAAGTTCTTCAGTAAAAGAAGATGTATCAGTTTATGACGAAAGAAAAAAAATTGTTGATTCTTATCTTTCTGAGCTAGGCGCTAAAGTGATAAAAGAGGATAGAATTCTTCCTTATTCATTGCGATATGAAATTCAATATGACAAAGATTTAATGGAATTTTCTCAAAAAATAGAAAGTGTTGAAGGTGTAGAAATATTATCTATGGGAAAATCTCTAGAGGTAATTAAAGATTTAGGAAATGCTGAAGTAGTTTGTAACAGATATAATTTAGATAAAGTTGTCGGGACACATGCAATTGGTCATGCTAGAATGGCAACAGAGTCAGGAGTGGATATTAAATCTGCTCACCCATTTTGGGGTTATCCTTTTAGCGATGTGTCAGTCGTTCATAATGGACAATTAACAAACTATTGGAATAATAGAAGAGTATTGGAAAACAAGGGCATGAGATTTATGTCAGAATGTGACTCGGAATTAATCGCTGTATATCTTGCAGAAAAAATGAGAAATGGAGCTACATTAGAAGAGGGAATGAAAGAATCTCTCGTCGGTTTAGATGGGGTATTTACTTATTTTGTTGCTACAAAAGATAGTTTAGGAATGGCGAAAGATACAATGGCTGCAAAACCACTAGTATTGTATGAGTCTGATGATTTAGTTGCAATGGGGTCAGAGGAAATTGCAATAAGATCAATATTACCACAAGAAATCGAAACTTATGATCCTTTTGATGGAGAAGTTAAAGTATGGCAAATTTAAAAACATCAGAAAAAAAAAGTAAAGCTCAATCAATGGGACTTCATACAGAAGTCTTAACTGGAAAAACACAACAAAAATTTTTTAATCCAGATGAGGCTGAGAATTTTTATTACTTTGGGACATATGATGTAGATTTTAACAAAAGAACTGAAATTGACGTTAAGAACATGGATTGTCGTGAAGCAAATAAAAAAATTGATGAATTAATGAAAGATGGATACGGAACAATTGTAATAAAAAACCCTCAAGGGAAACATAGTTTGGGAGTTGGAATCCTCAATAAATTAAATTTAATATTTGAAGGTAGCTTAGGATACTTTGGATGTGGATCAATGGATGGTCCTATTGTTAGAATTAATGGAAGAGTGGGATGGTCATGTGCAGAAAATATGATGGCAGGAAAAGTAGTAATTGAAAAAAATGCAGGTTCATGTTTTGGTGCGGCAATTAGAGGTGGAGATCTGATATGCAAAGGAAGCGTAGGTGCCAGAACAGGAATTGATCAAAAAGGTGGAACAATAATTATTGGC
The DNA here is from genome assembly GCA_902564385.1 of uncultured Pelagibacteraceae bacterium. GTDB lineage: Bacteria > Pseudomonadota > Alphaproteobacteria > Pelagibacterales > Pelagibacteraceae > Pelagibacter. The sequence goes on along the minus strand of CACFAT010000004.1, from coordinate 53,692 downwards.
GGAGATGCTGGTGCTTTTACAGGTTTTATGATGCAGAGAGGGCGAATTATTATTCTTGGAGACGTTGGAATAAATTTAGGAGACTCTATGTATGATGGGACAATTTTTGTAGGTGGAAAAATTGGATCATTTGGTAGTGATGCTGTCGAAGCTGAGTTAACTGATTCAGATCAAGACTGGCTTAAAAGAAAATTAAAGGTTGCGGAGATCGGAGAAAACTTCGATGTTTCTAAGATGACCAAAGTTGTAGCAGGAAAAAAACTTTGGAATTACGATGCTCTTGAACCTACAGAAAAAAAAGGAGCAATTTAAATGGCAAAGAAAAAAAATGGTAATGGAAAGTCAAACGGACATTCTAATGGTAATGGAATAGCTTCAAGAAACAAAAGTTTATTGGGACATAACGCTATTTTTACTCCAGAAGTTATGGACGACATTCATATCAAAGCGGAATTAGGGAGATACAGAATGAGAGGAATGGCTTTGATGAAAAAGATACCTACTTTTGATGATCTAGTTTTCTTGCCAGGTACATTAACAAGATTTGTTATTGAAGGTTACAGAGAAAAATGTGAGACTAAAACTATTATTGGTCCAAGATGTGAAAATCCAATTGAGCTTGATATTCCAGTTTACATTACGGGAATGAGTTTTGGAGCTCTATCTTATGAAGCAAAAACTGCATTGGCAAGAGGTGCTACAATGGCTGGTAGCGCAACATGTTCTGGTGAAGGTGGAATGATACCAGATGAGAGAAGATATTCAGAAAAATGGTTTTATCAATGCATACAATCAAGATACGGTTTTAACCCACACCATGCACAACTAGCTGATGGAATTGAGGTATTTATTGGACAAGGACAAAAAGTTGGAATGGGTGGTCATTTGATGGGTCAAAAAGTTACCGATCAAGTCGCAGAAATGAGATCGCTACCTGCAGGTATTGATCAAAGATCTCCAGCAAGACATCCAGATTGGCTAGGTCCAGATGATTTAGCTTTAAAAGTTCAAGAGCTTAGAGAATTAACAAAAAACAAGGTGCCAATTCAATTAAAACTTGGAGCAGCTAAAGTGTATGATGATGTAAGGATGGCAGCAAAATGCGATCCAGATTCAATTTATCTTGATGGAATGGAAGGTTCAACAGGTGCTGGACCACACATTGCAGCTGCAAACACAGGTATCCCAGGAATAGCAGGAATTAGAGAAGCAAGAAGAGCTTTGGATGATGTAGGTAAAACTGGAAAGGTAACTTTAATTTATGCAGGTGGTGTTAGAGATGGAGCAGATATGGCTAAAGCTTTAGCACTTGGTGCAGACGCAATTGCAATCGGAACAGGCGCAATGGTGGCATTAAATTGCAATAAAGAAATACCAGAATCTAATTTTGAAAAAGAAATGGGTGTTCCCGCAGGTCATTGCTATCACTGTCATACCGGTAGATGTCCAGTAGGAGTTGCTACTCAAGATCCAAAATTAAGAAAAAGATTAAATCCTGATGATGCAGCATTAAGAGTTTATAATTACTTGCATGCGATGACATTGGAGGCTCAATTGTTGGCTAGAGCATGTGGAAAAACAAATATTCACTCGCTAGAACCAGAAGATATGGCTGCATTAACAATGGAGGCGTCTGCTTTAGCTAAAGTGCCTCTTGCAGGAACAAATCATACAGTAGGAGTTAAAGATTTCCATAAAATCTAATAGCAAATATGCCAAAGAAAAAAGGTAAGAAAAAAGTCAAATCAAAAGAGATCAAAGGTCAATTAGGAAAGAAAAAAGAGACTGCTAGAGAAAAAATGATTGGCCAAACAATTGGCTATCGATATGACGTTAATCTTTTGCCTGACTATAGTCGACTCACTCCATTTTTAAAAAAATATATAGAAGCTATGGGTTGGGATGATCTTAATTGGTTAGAAGATGTTCATATGGGATATGAAGAAAATAGACCTGCTGTATTCGATAGAAATGCTAACGGTTGGGTAACGATACCAAGTAAAATAAAATTACCTAATAATCAGCAGGATAGAGATATGATAGCTAGAGAATTATTGGTAAAGTTTCAAATGTCCCCGAATCATCCTCTGGTTGACCTTAAAAAAGCATATTTAAAATTCTAATTTCAATTTCAAGTTGATAAAATAATTATTAACTTCTACTTTTTATAAATAAAATAAAATTGTCAGCGTAAAAAAAATTTCATAGAGTCTATTAACTATTAATAGGAGAGAGAAATATGACTGATCAATTAGGTGCTCTCACAACCTTATTTACAGAATTTTACTATTGGGTAACTGTGGTTCTTATGTTTTTGATCCACGTGGGTTTCTGTATGTATGAAGTTGGGGCATCTCGTTACAAACATCACCAACACACTCTTATGAAAAATACAATGCTGATACCACTGGTAACAGTCACATGGTTTTTCTTTGGTTGGTGGATATACTGGGCATTTCCAACAGGACCCGGATTAGCTCCTTCGATTATGACCGAAAGTACTGGTCTAGTTCTTGGAGGTGGATTTGGTGGAAATGATCTTGCTAATCCTACAAATGCATTGATGGCCGTAAATCTTAATGATCATATAATGGGTGTCTTCTGGGCAGCCTTTTTATTATTTTCATGGACTGCAGCTTCAATTGTATCTGGAGCGGTTATTGAAAGGATAACTACTTTTGCATTTGGAATACTTGCAATTGCAATTGGATCTGTTTTCTGGACAATAGATGCTTCATGGGGATGGCATTTTGATGGATGGATGTTAAAAATATTAGGATATCACGATGCTTATGCTTCCGGAGTAATTCACGCGATTGCCGGAGGTTTTGCCTTAGGTGTTCTAATTGTTTTAGGACCAAGAATTGGAAAATTTTCATCTAGCGGAGAACCAAGAAACATTGGACCAAGAAATCCTTGGTTAGTGACTGTTGGATTATTCTTAATCTATACAGGTTTTTGGGGCTTTTACGCTGCATGTAATGTTCCGATTTATGATCTTGGACCTGAATATGGTATGGAAGGTGTAACTTTCTTTACTGCAACGAACATCTACCTAACTCCCACCACACTTAGTGGAATAACGATGAACTTTTTAATGTCGTTATCTGGAGGGTTGTTAGCAGGGTATGTGGTCTCGAAGGGAGATCCTTTCTGGACTTATTCATCAGGACTTGCGGGAATAATATGTGCATCTGCAGGTAATGATTTATATCATCCAATACAATCAATGATAATCGGTATGATCGGAGTAGTTATAGCTTACAAAATGCATTACTGGGTCGAGAAAAAATATAAAATCGACGATGCAGTTGGAGCGGTAGCTGTTCATGGTTATGCTGGATTTGTTGGTCTTGTAATATGTGGTTTCGTTTTAAATGGTTATCCTTCATCTGGATACAGTGTTGGAGCTATGTGGGATGGAACTAATTATGCAGCAATTAATCCTCTTGGAATGTTTATCGGTGCAATAATAATGTTTTTTGTACTGGGTATGCTTCCTGGATATATAATTGCAAAAGTTCTTCACGGAATGGGTAAATTAAGAATACCAAGAGAAGTAGAACTTGCAGGACTTGACTATACAATTATGGAAGAGGCTAAAGAAGACGAAAAAGCTGTAGTCTCGGCCAGTAGATAAAGGAGGTATGTAAATGGCAACAGTATCAAATTGGATAGATCATTTAAGTGCCTCTGAGGTACAAGGATCTGTCTATCCAGGTGTTGGTTCGGAAGGAGTGCTAGTTATAATAGCAATTCTTATTTGGGTTGGCTGGCATGTTATTTCATCTAAACAAGAAGATGGTAAGATGAATGCAATTGTCAGAAAAAAACCTAGTGCTAACGACTGGAAAAGCAATATAACAGACGGTTAAAACTTTTAAGAGGGCGCATGAAATACTGTGCCCTCTTTTTTTTTAATGCAAAATTCTGAAGAAAATAATCAAAATGAAAATAAAACTCCTAGCAAAATGGCACGTCTTGCATGGCCAAAAGCAAAGTATGGAGTAATTATAGCGATATTGATTATTATTGGTGTAAATTTAATTTATTACAAAGATTTCTTTTTATCATTTTTTAAATAATTGTGTTACGTTATTAGATGGCAAAAAATTTATTTAAAATTTCAAAACAAAAAAAAATTAAATATTTTTTGATAAGTTTTGTAGATTTATTTGGTGTCTTAAGATCAAAATTGGTTCCTGCTCATGCAATAAAAGATATGCAAGTAAATGGTGCTGGATTTGCTGGATTTGCAGCCTGGCTAGATATGACACCAGCTGATTCTGATATGTTTGCAATACCTGATCCTAACAGTTTAATTCAACTACCATGGAATAAAGAAGTTGGTTGGTTGGCTTCAGATTTATGGATGAATGGTAAACCAGTCGATGCTTCACCAAGAGTGATGTTAAAAAAACAAATAAAAAAATTATCTGAATTGGGATACAGCATGAAGTCAGGTGTGGAGTGTGAGTATTTTTTGATTTCTCCTGATGGGAACACAATTGCTGATAATAGAGATACTCAATCTAAACCTTGTTATGACCAGTCTTCATTAATGAGAAGATATGAGCTTATAAAAGAAATTTGTGATTGTATGATTGAAATGGGATGGGGTCCTTATCAAAATGACCACGAAGATGCTAATGGGCAATTTGAAATGAATTGGGATTATTCAGATTGTCTAAAAACTGCTGATAGACATGCTTTTTTTAAATTTATGGTTAAAACTATTGCAGAAAAGCATGATTTAAGAGCAACATTTATGCCAAAACCTTTTGAAAATTTGACTGGTAACGGTTGTCATGCACATATTTCTTTATGGAAAGGAAAGAAAAATATCTTTCTTGATAAACATGATAAACTTGGGTTAAGCAAGATCGCTTATAATTTTTTAGGAGGCATCATGAGACATGCTTCATCCTTATCTACTTTTTTTAATCCAACAATAAATAGTTACAGACGAATAAATGCTGCACCAACAAAATCTGGTGCCACATGGTCTCCAAGCAGTATATCATATACGGGAAATAACCGTACACATATGATAAGGGTTCCTGATCCGGGAAGATTTGAATTAAGACTTATGGATGGATCCGCAAATCCTTATTTACTTCAAGCTAGTATATTAGCTGCAGGAATGGAGGGATTAAGTAAAAGCATTAATCCTGGCAAGCCTCTTTTTTGTAATATGTATGAGGATTATAAAAAATATCCAAACCTTTCTAAATTACCAAATGAACTAAAAGATTCTCTTGATAAAATTGAAAATAATAAAGAAATGAATAAAGCATTTGGAAAAGAAGTAATTAAAAGTTACGTCAAGTTAAGGACTTCGGAATTAAAAGATTTTAATGATAACGAAAAATTTGATAAGTCCAAACCAATTACAAAATGGGAAAGACAGAATACTCTAGACTGTTAAAGTGAAAAGCTTTGATAGTTATAGAAAATGGAAATATACAAAATTTTTATCGAATAAAGATTATAGTTTTAATCGAAACTATATTTTAAATATTATTTCGTCAAAAATAATCACAGAAGCTTTTAATTCTATATCTAAGTGGAAAAACTATAAAAAAACACCATTATTAAAATTAGAGAAACTAAACAAAAATTTAAAACTTAATAATATTTTTTACAAAGATGAGTCGAAAAGATTTCATTTAAAATCATTTAAAGCTTTAGGTGGAGCATATGCCGTAGAAAAAATATCTAAAAAGAAAAAAAATATAATAATATCATCTGCAACAGCTGGAAATCATGGTAGATCAGTTGCTTGGGGCGCTCAAAGATTGGATTTACAATGTAAAATTTTTGTTAGTCAATATGTTAGTCAATCAAGAGTAAAAGAAATTGAAAAATTTGGAGCCGATGTAATTCGAGTAAAAGGTAATTACGAAAATTCATTAAAAGAGTGTAAAAAATTATCAAAAAAGAATAATTGGAATATTGTTCAAGATGTATCTACGAAGAATTATAGTTATGTTCCTTTGTTAACTATGGCTGGTTATTCAATTATGATTAAAGAAATTTCCAAACAAACCAAGCATTATATTACACATATATTCCTTCAAGCTGGCGTTGGTGGCATGGCAGCAGGTGTAGTTGCAGGAGTTGCAAAATATTTCAAGAGAATTCCTAAAATAATAATAGTTGAACCTGATGGAGCTGATTGTGTGCTTCAAAGCATAAAAAGCAAAAGTTTAAAAAAAATTAAAATAAAAAAAGAAAGTATAATGGGTGGTATGTCATGCAATGAAATGTCTCTCATACCTTGGCATATATTAAAAAAGGCTAGTGATTCTTGTGTTACTGTAAATGACTCAAAAGTTCCTCAAACTATTGCAATGCTTAAAGACAAGAAACTTAGTAAAATATCAATAATAGGTGGTGAATGTGCTACACCAGGAATTATCAGTCTTATTAGTCTTTGTAATAATCCTAAAACAAAGAAATTAATAAATCTTAACGAAAAATCTAACGTTTTAGTTATTGGATGCGAAGGTAATGCAGATGTAAAACTTTACGAACAATTGCTATCTAAAGGCAGAAAGTAAAATATATGTCAAAAAAAGCTGTTGTTTGGATAAGAGACGATTTTAGAATAAAAAATAATTCTGCGTTATCTTATGCAACAAATAATTACGATACTGTTACAGCATTATATATTTATAATAAGGAAAATTTCGATGATGTTAGAGAAGCACAAAAATGGTGGGTAAGTAAATCTTTAATTAATTTTAAAAATGAGTTAATTAAATACAATATTGAATTAGAATTAGTATTTTCTGATGAGATAACTTTTTTTAGTAAAATCAAAGACAAACAAGAAATTTCTGTATTTTGGAATAAAATATATGAGCCATCTCAATTAAAGTTAGATAATGATCTCATTAAAATTTTTGAAAAAAACAAAATACTTTCAAAATGCTTTAAAGGAAATGTTCTTAATGAATATAATAATGTTACAAAAGATGATGGAAGCCCTTATAAAGTTTATAGTCCATTTTGGAGAGTCGGAGAGCAAATTTACTTAGATAGTATACCAAACAAATCATTAAACGTAAAAAAAGTTAAGAGCAAAATAAAATTATTCAAAAATAATAATGTTCCAGATCAAATTTTACCAAAGAAAAATTGGTATAAAAAATTTGAAAAATATTGGGATCCATCTGAAAAACAATCCGAAAAATATTTAAATGATTTTGTCGAAAGTAGAATGTTGAAATATGGAATTGATAGAGATTATCCAGCTATAAATGGTTCGTCAAAACTTTCACCATTTATAAGAAATGGACAAATACACGTAAGTAATATTTGGGACAAATGTTATAAATATAAATCAAAAAATGTTAGTGTTAAAAAATATCTTAATGAATTAGGATGGAGAGAATTTTCTCATAGTTTGATTAATTACTTCCCTCAAATGCTAAAAGGTAATTTAAGAAAAGAATTTGATAAATTTCCATGGGATAAAAATGTAAAAAATTTGAAAGCTTGGAAAAATGGTATGACTGGATACCCAATTGTTGATGCTGGAATGAGACAACTTTATGAAACAGGTTGGATGCATAATAGAATTAGAATGGTAGTTGGTTCTTTTCTTGTAAAACATTTAAGAATCAATTGGAAAGAGGGTGAAAAACATTTTAGAAATTGTTTGTTAGATTTTAATGAAGCAAACAATGTTGCACAATGGCAATGGGTTGCTGGCTGTGGTGCAGATGCAGCACCTTATTTTAGAATTTTTAATCCTATATTGCAGGGTGAAAAATTTGATAAACAAGGTCTGTATGTAAAAAAATGGGTACCAGAATTAGAGAGAGTTCCAAATAAATTTATTCATAAACCATGGGAAATGGAAATTAAATATCAAGATGCTATAAAAACTAGAATTGGTTCTGATTACCCTTCTCCAATAGTTGTACATGAAGAAGCTAGAAACGCAGCTCTAAAAGCATTTCAAACTTTAAAAAATTAATTAATCTCCAATAAAATGATGAATAATAAGCCTTTTTGTAGAAGCTAACCTATGTTCAAAAAGGTAAATTCCTTGCCAAGTTCCTAACAAAAGTTGTTTGTTTTTTTATACTGAGGGATATTTGATTGTTAGTTAAAGCTGACTTTATATGAGCTGGCATATCGTCCTTACCCTCTATTGTATGAATATATAATTTATTATCCATTGGAGCAATTTTATCAAAATAATTAATTAAGTCTGATTGAACATCAGGATCAGCATTTTCTTGAACAATTAAAGATGCACTAGTGTGCTGTATGCTTAAATTTAAAATACCATTATTAAAACTATTTTTATTTATCCAGTCTATCGTTTGATCAGTAAATTCATATAATTTTTGACCATTTGTTTTAAGTTCAAGATTAAAAAATTCTTGTCTCATAAATACTTTTTAGATGTTAGTTCATATAATCGGCTAATGGTTCGCTTAAATGGTTTTTCCAATAATCTTGATGATGTGAGTTTATCAATATTTTGTTCAGCACTAATAGCCATGGGTATATCTTGATCATACACAATATCTAAAAAAGTAATAAATCTTTGTTGTTGATTTGAATTTAAATCATTAAATGCTGGTACATTTTCCATAACTATAAAAAAACAATTTTTTACTATTTTAATATAATCTTCTGACCCTAAATTTTTATCACATACTTCTTTAAAAGTTAATCGAACAATTCCATCATAAAAATTTTTTAAAATAAATTTTCTTCCCTTAATGTTTAAAATCTTTTCTTTTAAAGCCTTATCTTTAGTCATCACTCTAAATAATTTGTTTATTTTAAAATTGTTTTCTTGATTTAAAGGTGAGTAATATCTTTGAGTTTTATTACCTTTGGACTTTCTATAATCATCATCTATATTTAATTGATATTCAAATGATTGCTTTTGCATTATTTTTATAAAAGGTTTGAATTGATCTCTTTGCAACCCATCTTTGTATAAATTTTCTATTTTTATATTAGAAGTTACAATAATTTTTAAATCTTCTTTAAATATTTCATCAAATAATTTTCCGAGTATCATTGCATCTACTATATTTGTAACTTGAAACTCGTCAAAATATATTAATTTTGCTTTCGATTTTAATTTTTTAACAAATTTACTTAATTTATTTTCATCGTTTTTATATTTAGATTGGTGTACAAAATCGTGAAAGCTAAGCATAAACTCATTGAAGTGAAGTTTTAATTTTTTACCCTCAACTAAGTTGAAAAAAAAATCCAATATCATGGTTTTACCGACACCAACATCTCCATAAAGATAAAAGCCTTTTTTATAATTTTTTTTTGATAAAATTTTTGAGATAAATGATTTGTAGTTTAATTTATAATATTCTTCTAATGTTTTTATGAGTTTTATCTGATGCGAATTAACATCTAAATTTTTTTTTTTGCAGTAAAGCTTAAACTCTTTAACAAAACTTTTTAGCATTAATTTTTTTTTGAATTAAAATCAATACCGTATTCTGATCTTGGTCCTTTTCTTAATCCAAAAGGTCCAGAAATAAAAATTGTCATTGGTCTTGTTCCTGGCTCAAGGTCTACTCTATGATATGCATTGGCTGATCTAAATCCAATATATCCAGGTTTTCTCCAGAACTTGCCTTTTTTAATAGTTTCCCAATAACCACCTCTCAAAATTATTGTAATATAAGGGAATAGATGATTATGAACTCCGTCCCCATGATCATCATCCAACATTTCATGAATTAATATATTAAATGGGAACCATTTTGGTCTATTCCTAAATAATAAATAATATCTATTCATCCATGGTTTGGCTTCATTAAATTTTGGGTGAGACGGCCCCCTATCCAAAACTATCTTTTTTCTTCCAATTTTTTCTAAAAATTTTAATAACATTAATTTGATCTTATAATTCCGTTATTTTTAATTAAAAAAATATTAGCATTATTAATAAATGGCCTCGATATTTTTTCATTATTAAATTTAATTACATTCTCTGTTTGTGAATCAGTTAAATTAATAATCAAGATTCGTCCATTATCAGTAGACAAATAAATTTTATTTTTAGCAATAACAAAGCCTACTGGTTTAATTTTTTCTCTTTTTTTAAATGTTGAGAAAACATCAGTGATCCTGATTATATTTCCAGTCTCAGTATCAATTACAAATAAATATCCTTCCTCAGATATATTAAAAATATAATTTTCAGAAATTGTTGGTTTTAAACTAGAATTTACAGTTTGTTTCCATTTAACTATGCCAGTTTTTGAGTCTATCGAAAATAATTCATTTTTATTATTTGAAAAAAAAATTTTATCATTATTTAAAATCATTTCTGAATTATTGAGACTAAATGCATTAAAAAAAATTTCGTTACTTTGAGTAGGTGTTTGCCAAACTAAACTCCCGTCATTAATATTTAATGCCGTGAGGTCTCCTAAATTATTAAGTGAATAAACAATATCATCTTTAATAATTATAGATAATTTTTTTTGTGATTTAATAAATGTATTTTCTGTTTTGAAATTCCACAATTCATTTCCATCAATTACAGAAAAGCATCTAATAACATTATCAAAATCGACCGTTATAAATTTATCCACTTGAACAGCAACATTAGAATTAAAAGGAGAAATACTTTCTATTTTCCAAATTAGTTCTCCATTTTCTATATTTATTGAAAAAATATTAGACAAGGTATCTGCAACCAAAAGGCTGTTATCAATATAATTAAAATATAAAACAGGATTAAGCTTTCTTTCTTTCTTTAAGTAATGATTTGTTTTCCATAAAGTTTCAAAATTCTCATTAATTCTGAAAACTGTTCCTTTATTATCAAAATAAATTAGATCGTTATTTTGAATAAACAAAATTTCTGTATCTATTGAATTAAACTTATTAATCTTTGAAAATTTAAATGTTTTCTTTTTTTTAAATGTTGGCTCAAAGTTAATATTTCCATTATTATTTGTAATATTATTTATGAAACTATTGTCTTTAACAAATTTAGTTAAATTTATTTGTATATCTGGATTTAATTGTTCTTGAATTGGTTTAATTTCTTCAAATAAAATTTTAGAATTAAAATTTTCTACAGATTTATCACTTTGACCACAACTTGATAATAAAAGTAAAAAGACGAAATATAATACTATCCTACTCACTGAAACTAGATCTTAGCCTTTTTTGAGCTTTGGTTTTTATTTTAGAGTTATTATTTTCAAGACTAACTATTTGCTCAAAAAATTCTTTTGATTTTTGCATTTGATTTTTTGATAAATAATATTCTGCCATAATATAAAGACTATGTGGTTTCCATATACTATCCGCTTTAATTAAAGGATTAAAAATAGCTAACAATTCATTTTCATCTGAAAAATCTGAATTATATAAGCCTTTTTTAAAGATTATTAGCTCTTTAAACTTTTTATCCAAGCCAATATCATTAATTAAAATATCAAAATAATTGTTAATTTCATCTTTTGAATTTATCAAATCGTTATCTAGCAAAAAATAGAAAGCTAGAGGAGAATATGTTTTGTCTTTAGCATTAATCACCTCTTTAAGATCCGGGATCACATTATATTTATTATCAGATTCATATCTTATTACAGCTAAGTCGTATTTATCAGCTAATTTTTCTCTTTTGCTAGATTGATATTCTTCAAAAGAAAAGTAACCAATTAAAGCCAAAATAATTATTACTAATGTCGAAATTAAAGAATTTTTATTATTTATGAAAAAGTTTTTAATTTTTTCATTACGTGTTTGGGTATTTATTATTTCAATATCTTCATCCATTAAATCATGTTCCTAAGTACATATTGTAAAATTCCACCATTTTTGTAATACTCTAATTCGTTCTTAGTATCTATTCTACTTAACATTTTAATTCTCTTGATATCTCCAGAGACATATTTAATTTCAACATCAACTTCATCTCTAGGATCTATGCCTTTTTCTAAGTCAATAATAGAAAATAGTTCTGAGCCATCTAATTTTAGATTAGTTCTATTTATTCCATCTTTAAACTGTAATGGTAGTATACCCATTCCTATAAGATTTGATCTATGAATTCTCTCAAAACTTTCTGCAAAAACAGCCTTTACACCTAAAAGTTTGGTTCCTTTGGCCGCCCAATCTCTAGAAGATCCAGTTCCATACTCTTTACCACCAATTACAACTAAATCGGTACCTCTTTTTTTATATTCAACAACCGCATCATATACTGGCATTACTTTTTCCTCAGGGTACAACTTGGTAAAACCACCCTCAGTACCAGGTGCCATTTCATTTCTAATTCTTATATTTGCAAAAGTTCCTCTCATCATAACCTCATGATTCCCTCTTCTTGCTCCATAGGAATTATAGTCTTTTGGAAGTATTTGATGTTTCATAAAATATTCTCCAGTTGGACTATCTTTTTGAATTGATCCAGCAGGTGAAATATGATCAGTGGTAATGCTATCACCCAATATTAATAGTGGTCTTGCATCCTTAATTTCTTTAAATCCTTCTGGTTTATCAGGAAGGTTGTCAAAAAACGGAGGTTTTTTTACGTACGTTGAATTATCTTCCCAATTATAAATATTGGTTTCCTCTGTTTTAATTTTTTGCCATTGTTCTGGTCCTTGAGAAACATTTGAGTATCTTTTTATAAACATTTCTGCATTTAATGAATTTCTCAATGTTTCTTCTATTTCTTTGTTAGATGGCCATATATCTTTTAAAAAAACATCTTTACCATCTTTATCTTTACCTAATGGATCCTTATACAAATCAAATCTCATAGTTCCTGCTATTGCATAAGCAACGACTAATGGCGGAGACGCTAAATAATTTGCTTTTATTAAAGGTGAAATTCTTCCTTCAAAGTTTCTGTTTCCAGATAAAACCGAGACAGCATAAATATTATTATTTTTTATGGAATCTGAGATATTATCGGCTAATGGACCTGAATTACCAATACAAGTTGTACATCCATAACCAACTAAATTAAAACCTAACTTATCTAAATAAATATTTAGCCCAGCTTTTTCTAGATAATCTGTAACTACTTGTGATCCAGGTGCCAAAGATGTTTTTACCCAAGGCTTAGTCATTAAACCTTTTTCAATTGCATTTTTTGCTAGTAAACCTGCTCCAATTAGTACACTTGGATTGGAAGTATTAGTACAAGAAGTGATTGCAGCAATTAACACATCGCCATCGGTTATTTTAAAATCTTCTTTTTCAACATCATAAATATTTGGCTCTTCTTTTTTTGTAATTTCTGAAAATACTTTTTTAAAATTTGATGATGCGTTAGTAAGTAGAACTTTATCCTGTGGACGTTTTGGTCCAGAAATAGTTGGTACTATAGTTGACATGTCTAAAGATAGTGTGTCTGTAAATTCAACATCTAAACTTGCCCAAAGTCCTTGTTCTTGAGCATACTTTTTTACAATTTCAACATTTTGATCATCTCTTCCTGAGAATTTTAAATATTTTAAAGTTTCATCATCAATTGGGAAAAAACCACAAGTTGCACCATACTCAGGTGCCATATTTGCTATAGTAGCTCTATCTGCTAAAGTCAGATTTTTTAGTCCTTCGCCATAGAATTCAACAAACTTTCCAACAACTCCCTTGTCTCTCAACATTTTAACTACTGTTAAAACAAGATCAGTTGCTGTTGTACCTTCTGGCATTTTTGATTTCATTTCAAATCCAATAACTTCGGGAATTAACATTGAAATAGGTTGACCTAACATTCCAGCCTCAGCTTCAATTCCACCTACTCCCCAACCCAAAACAGATAAACCATTTACCATAGTTGTATGACTATCTGTTCCAACCAAAGTGTCTGGAAATATGTATTCTTCATCTTTATATTTTTCATTCCAAACAACTTTTGAAAGGTATTCCAGATTGACTTGATGACATATCCCAGTTCCTGGGGGAACTATTCTAAAATTATTGAATGCTTGTTGACCCCATTTAAGGAAAGAATATCTTTCTGCATTCCGATTAAATTCAATATCAACGTTTTCTTTTAAAGAATTTTTATTTGCAAATTTATCTACTTGTACAGAGTGATCAATTACCAAATCAACTGATGATAATGGATTGATAGTACTTGGATCTTTATTTTTTTCTTTTACAGCCTCTCTCATTGCTGCTAAATCTGCAACTGCAGGAATTCCAGTGTAGTCTTGAAGCAACACCCTCGCAGGCCTATATGCAATTTCTGTGTTAGAACTTTTAGATTTTAACCAATCTTTAATAGCTTCAATTTGATTTTTATTAACCGTTATATCGTCCTCAAATCTTAACAAATTCTCAAGTAAGACCTTCAATGATTTTGGAAGCTTCGATATACCTGCTAAACCATTTTTCTCAGCCTCTTTCAGTGAGTAAAAATTATAACTTTTGCCGTTAACTGAAATTTTAGTTAACGAATTGAAAGAATTTTTGTCTCCTGGTTTCATATTTAATAATAAAATGTAGCTATGCAGCCTAATAAAAGCGCTGACATAACATAATTGAACCATTTAATAAATTTCTCATTTGTCGCGAATTTTCTCATAAATTTACCAATTAAAGTCCAAAATAAGATGCTAAATATAGCAAAAAAAAAGGCAGAAGTTAGGAGCCAGAAGGAATAAATAAAAAAGTTATCTCCAGATTCGATATAAGTTGATACTGCAATAATTGCAACGATTACTCCTTTAGGATTTAAGAATTGAAAAAGAAATGTTTCTATAAATTTTACAGGTTCAAGTTTTTCTTTTTGATTTGATGATTTAGAAAATGAAATTCTGTAAGCCAAGTAAACTAAAAATGCAGAGCCTGTAAAAACTAAAATTTTTTGAATTATTGGATATAATTTAAAAATGTTAATTAGCCCAAAATTGACTAAAGATAACATTGAAGTAAAACCAAATATAACACCTAACATTAGAGGTATAGTTTTTTTTACTCCATGATTAAAACCTGAATGAGATGCAACAATATTATTTGGACCAGGCGAACAACTAGTAACAAAAAAAAATAAGCTTAATGATAATAATTCTGGATGCATTTAAGCAATCGGTAATCCATTCTCTGCTTCTTGAGATGGATGAACTAAAGTTACTCTACCCTCTGCATCTATAGCTCCAAGAATTAATACTTGCGAAACAACTCCAGCAATATTTTTTTCTGCAAAATTACAAACACCGATTACTTGTTTTCCTTTAAGATTCTCTTCATTATAATAATGAGTAATTTGAGCTGAAGATTGTTTTATCCCTATCTTTTCTCCAAAATCAACTTCTACAACTAATGAAGGTTTTCTTGCTTTTTCATTTTTTCTTACAGAAATAATTGTTCCCAATCTAATATCTACTTTATCAAAATCTTCATACGTAATTTGTTCTTTCATAAATTTAATATATAATGATTTGTAGATGAGTACAGAAAATAATCCTGATAAAATTTATAAAGATTCGATACGAATATTGACAGATTTGATTGCTTTCAAAACTATTTCTGGAAACGATAATAATAGTCTCATTAATTATTGTGATGATATTTTAAAAAATTTAGGAGCAACTTCGTTTAGAATTTTTGATGGTGATAAAAAAAGAGTTAATCTTTTTGCTTCTTTAAAATCTAAAAATGGAAATGGTAAAAAACCTATTATTCTTTCAGGTCATACAGATGTGGTCCCAGTTTCAAAAGGCTGGTCTACTGATCCATTTGTTGCAACTATAAAAAATGAGAAATTATTTGGGAGAGGCTCTTGTGATATGAAAGGTTTTATTGCATGTGCTCTAGCATATGCTCCTGTATTTCAAGAAAATAATTTAGATAGAGATATTCACTTTTCATTTACATTCGATGAAGAAACCGCATGCATCGGCGCACCATTGTTAATAAAAGAATTAAAAAAAAGAGATATTAAAGATGGAATTTGCATTATTGGTGAACCAACCAATATGAAAATCATTGATGCCCATAAAGGTATGAATGAATATACAGTTCACTTTGGAGGTTTAGCTGGTCATAGTTCTAAACCAGGCCAAGGTGTTAATGCAGTTGAATATGCATCGAGGTATGTAAACAAATTACTAGAAATTAGATCAAAACTAAAAGATAGAGCTCCTAAAGATTGTATATTTAATCCACCATATTCTACATTATCAGTTGGTGGAGTTTCAGGTGGTATAGCTCATAATGTTATCGCTGATAAATGTAAAGTTGAATGG
The DNA here is from genome assembly GCA_902564385.1 of uncultured Pelagibacteraceae bacterium. GTDB lineage: Bacteria > Pseudomonadota > Alphaproteobacteria > Pelagibacterales > Pelagibacteraceae > Pelagibacter. The sequence goes on along the minus strand of CACFAT010000004.1, from coordinate 37,466 downwards.
GAAACTAGACCAGTGGTCAGAGAAGATGGAGATTTTGTAAATCAAATAATAGACGATTATGTTGATAAAGAATTATTGCCAGAAATGAAAAAAGTTTTTTCAGATGCTTATATTAAAAAAGAAATTATAGGTGAAGTAGTTGGATTTAATAGATTGAACGATTCCGAAGCTTGTGAATTTGTTTCTAGTATAACTGGTGACAATTCAAGAGAAGCTGTTTCATTTGGAACAGAGGCTGGACTCTTTCAAGAAGTTGGTATTAGCACTGTAGTTTGTGGGCCCGGTTCGATTGAACAGGCTCATAAAATTGATGAATATATAGAACTTAGTGAATTAAAGAAATGTCTAGACTTTTTAAAAGGTGTAAAAGATAAATCTATAAATTAATTCCAACCACCTACAGATTTAACTTCTAGGAATTCAAGCAATCCTTCTTTACCTGCTTCCCTTCCAATTCCAGAATGTTTAAAACCTCCAAAAGGTGCATCAACTGCAATACCAGCACCATTTACATCAACCATTCCAGATCTAAGTTTTCTGGCAACTCTTTGTACCTTTTCCTTATCTTGAGTTTGAATATAGTTTGTTAATCCATAATCAGTATCATTTGCGATTTTAATTGCCTCTTCTTCAGTTTCAAATGGAATAACAGATAAAACAGGACCAAATATTTCTGTTCTTGCAATTTCCATTTCATTTTTTACATCTGCAAAAACTGTCGGTTTTACATAATAACCATTATTTAATCCGTTTGGTTTTCCAACTCCACCTGCAACTAATTTTGCTCCTTCATCTATTCCTTTTTGAATTAAACCTTGAATTTTATTGAATTGAGTTTCAGAAATTACAGGACCAATATGCTCTCCATTTTTATTTGGATCGTCTACTTTAAATTCATTTGCATATTTTCTTAGTCTTTCTATCGCTTCATTATAAATTGATTTTTCAACAAGCATTCTTGTAGGGGCATTACATGATTGTCCTGAATTTCTAAAACATCTAAATGCACCTCTTTCTATTGCTTCAGCATCAGCATCTTCAAATATAATATTTGCACCTTTTCCTCCTAGCTCCAGACTTACTCTTTTAAAGTCCTTTGCGGCATTTTGAGAAATTAAAGCCCCTGCTCTTGTAGAGCCAGTGAATGAAATCATATTTACATCTGGATGACTTGTTAATGCATCTCCAGTTATTTCCCCATCTCCATTTACTAAATTAAAAACACCTTTCGGAAATTTTGCTTCATCTATTAACTCCGCTATGATCATTGCCGATAAAGGTGCTAGTTCCGAAGGTTTTAAAATCATAGTACAACCAGAGGCCAATGCAGGAATGACTTTTAAAGTAACTTGATTTATTGGCCAGTTCCACGGTGTTATTAATGCACACACACCTTTAGGCTCGTATATTATTCTTTGATTTTTTGCATGATCTCCCAAAGGTTTTTCGAATTCAAATTCTTTTAGATAACGAATAAATGATTTTGTATGACTCGCACCAGTTCCTGTTTGTAGTTTTGACGCAAAGTCTTTTGGTGCTCCCATCTCTTGAATAATTGCATCTGTAATATCATTCCATCTTTTTTTGTATAATGAATAAAATACTTCTAATAATGACAATCTTTCTTCTTTAGAGGTAAATCCCCAAGTTTTAAAAGCTTCTTTAGCTGCTAAAACTGCATCATTGATGTCCTCCTTACTGCCTAAAGAAATTACTGCACAATTTTTTTCTGTTGCTGGATTTATGACCTCAATGTCTTTTGGGTTTTTTGGGGGAACCCATGAACCATTAATATAAAAATTTCTCTTTTCAATCATGCGCGCAAATTATCCTTTCTTCATGATTTTGCAAATAAATTTGTTAATTCATAAACAATTGTTGCTGCAGCTAGAGAGGTTACTTCTGCATGGTCATAAGCAGGCGCAACTTCAACTACATCTGCAGAAATCAAATTTAAGCCTGATAAACCTCTGAGGACGTTTACCATTTCTCTTGTGGTCATCCCTGCAATTTCAGGTGTTCCTGTGCCTGGTGCAAATGCTGGATCTAATACATCAATATCAATGGACAAATATAATCCATTATCACCTACTCTATTTTTTATTCTTTCAACGATTTTATCAATTCCTTCTGTTTGAAATTCATCACAATGAATAATTTTAAATCCAAAGCTTTCATCATTTTTTATATCATCTCTGCTATAAAGTGGACCTCTTATACCTACATGCATAGAGGCATCATCTAAAAATAAATTTTCCTCACGAGCTCTTCTAAATGGAGTGCCATGCGTATATGGTGCTCCAAAGTAGGTATCCCAGGTATCTAAATGGGCATCAAAATGAACAAGTGATACGGGTCCATTATTCTTTTTATTGGCTGCTCTAAGTAAAGGCACAGCAATTGTGTGATCTCCTCCAAGGCTTATTATTCCTCCAACTTTATTTAATAAATCGGTTGCTACTACTTCAATTTGTTTGATGGCTTCATCAATATTAAATGGATTGCAAGTAATGTCACCTGCATCTGCAACTTGTTGTACTTTGAATGGTTCCACATCATAATTAGGATGATAATTAGTCCTTAAATGTCTAGATGCTTGTCTAATACTTTGTGGGCCAAATCTTGCACCTGGTCTATAACTAGTTCCTGAATCAAATGGAACTCCGACAATAGCAACATCACAACTTTCTACATCTCTTAGCTCAGGTAATCTTGCAAATGTAGAAGGGCCCGCATATCTTGGGACTTCTGTGCCACTAACAGGCTGAATAGGTTTTTTAGACTTTGTCATTTTAGTAATAAGAATATTATTAGAATGATCCAGAAAAAGGGATAATAGAAATATATGTATTTTTTTGCAAACATCTTAGGCACTGACTCATGATCTCTATTAATATTTTTTTTTCTTTTTCTTTTTTTCATTAAATAAATCCTATCACATTCATATTATATCTAATATCATCAAAATTATTAAAATGAGATACATTATATTAATATTTCTATTATTTTTTAATTTTTCTTATGTAAATGCAGATGCAATATATAATTTGATTAAAATTCCTAATTTAGAAGTTCATAGGGTTGATAATATAAATGGTATCAAATATTTGGTATCGAAAAGAGGTTTTGTAATAGGTGATACAAATAATATTAAATGTAACGGCATAAATACTAGTGATTTGGATCGTAAATTTAATACAATTCAAAATAATCTAAGGGATTATAACTCAAATTTTTTAAGGAAAATAAATTTGAAATTTGTAGTTCTATGCAAAAACTTACAAATTTCAGGCATTAATACAGGAGGTATACCAGATAATAAATTCAGAACTTTAATCTTAGACTTAACATTTAACCAAAACCATTTCGAAAGAATGATCCATCATGAAATATTTCATATGATTGACAACAGTTTTCCAGAGCTTTTTAAAAAAAATAAATGGAGTGAACTTAATAATAAAGATTTTTCTTACGCATCATGTTCTACATGTACTGATTTATTAGGTTTAGATTTAGAAATTACGAAAGGCTTTTTAACAGAATATTCAATGAGCACAGCTGAAGAAGATATGGCTGAAATTTATTCATTATTAAAAACAAACTTTAAAGAAATAGATTTATTAATTAAAAAAGATAATATTTTAACTAAGAAGAAAAATTTCTTAATTAATGGTCTTAAAGAAATAGATGAAAAGTTTATTTTTTGAATGATAAAAAAAATTAAACCATCGCTATCTGAAAAAATATTATTTATTTTTCTTATTCTGCTTATTATTTTAACTTTAGGTTCATTTTATATATTAAGTAATAAATGTCTTTTTGTAAAAAAAATCGATTTAAATAACATTGATTTTAAAGATAAGCAGAATATTGCAATTATGGAGGTTGAATGCGGTAACGTTCTAATAGAATTAGATCCTAAAATTGCACCTAAAGCTGTAAATCGATTTAAGAAGTTAATAAATAGAGGTTCCTATAATGGTTCAACTTTTTATCGAGTAATAGAAAATACTTTAATACAAGCTGGAGATATTGAATATGGAAATGTATCTAATCTAAATTATTCTAAAGTAGGAACTGGTAAATCTGGTTTAGGAACAATTAAATCTGAGCTTAGTAGTAATTTTTTATTTAATGCTGGCTCTGTGGCTTTTGCAAGGAAAGATCAATTCGACACAGAAGATAGTGAATTTTTTATTACTTTAATAGATATACCAATATATCAAGGTGAATATACTCCAATTGGAAGAGTAATTGCAGGGATGGACTCTTTAAAAAAAATTAAAGCGGGAAATAAATCAACCTATGTATTAAAACCTGATTATATTAAAAATCTAAAGTTATTAGTTAACTAGAGGTTTTCCAGTTGATAATGTGTGTTTAATTCTATCTTGGGTTTTACTTGTCTCAATTAATTTCATGAAAGCATCTAACTCTAATTTAAACAACTGATCTTCTGTAAGCGTTTTATCTATAGTTGTATCACCACCACTTAGAACATTTGCTAGCTCTGTTCCAACCATCATTCCATGATCTAATATAATTTTATCGTTATACAGTTTTTCTAACATACCAACCATTTTGTCTTTTAAAGATTTGCCAGATAAATTAAATGTGCATTCTTTTGGAGGAGTAAATTCTTTATTTTGATCCAAAATTTTTCTAGCTTCATTTAATAAACTATTTCTGCTCATAATTTTTTTATTTTCAGGGATTAAATACTTTAGAGGTTCAGCTTCTACTGGAGATGTTGCAGTTTTTGCATAACCAATGATATCAAAAACTTTTAAAGGTGCAAAATCTGGATCATTTTTTGCCTCGTCTGTTTGAGACCATCTCCATAACATTTCTTTACATCCTCCTCCAGCTGGAACTAGACCAACCAATGTTTCAACTAATCCAACAACAATATTTGTATGCGAAGCAACAAAGTTACTTTGAACTAAAACTTCAAAACCTCCTCCAAGTGTAAGACCTGATGGTGCTGAAACTACTGGAAATTTTGAGTATTTTAAGTGTTTGCATGTTTCTTGAAAATAACCGACAAATTTTTCTATTGATTTAAAGTCACCTTTATCTGCAAAATTCATAGTATATGTTAAATTAACACCGGCAGAAAACTGCATACTTTCATTAATAATTATCAATGGTTTGTCTGTAGCGTTTTTTAAAGAGTCCATTGAGTCATAATCCAAAGCGTTTGCTTTAGTTGTAAATTCGACAATGTTAAATTCAGGAAATCTGTAAATTTCAGCAGAATTATTTTTATCAAGTTTAAGGGCTCTTGGTTTAATTTTTCCTAAAGTTTCAATTTCAGTATATTGTTGTCTCTCACCATAAAAATTTTCATCTTTGGATTTGGATAAATTTTCTAAAAATTTATTTCCCTCAAAATTATCAATTTTTTGAAAAAAATTATTCACTCCAATTTCTTTTAACATTTCAAAAGGCCCTCTAGACCAATTGAAGCCAAGTCTCATTGCTTCATCGATGTCGTTAAACTTATCTGTAATACCTGGAACTAATGAAGAAGAATATTTTATTATTTTAGAAATTACTGACCAAGCATAATCTCCATATTTATCTCCACGATTAATTAATTTTTTTAAATCAACTTTTTCAGATTTAATATCTATTTTTTTTGAGGGAGAATATTCCCCAGTTTCAAGATTGATGGCCTCTAAAATTTTCTTACCACCCTCCTTATTCATTCTATAAAATCCACCTTTTCCTTTTCTACCAGTATATCCAGTTTCTATTAATTTTTTTACAAGTGGCATTTCCCTTGCTACAGGTTGAAATGGATCGCTTTCAGGTAATTCTTTAATAAAACTTTTTAATACATCTGCCATTAAATCAATACCAATTAGGTCATACAATCCAAATACTCCGGTTTTAGGTATACCCATTGGTCTACCAAAGACAGCGTCAGCCTCTTCTATACTGAGTTTCATTTTAAATGCTTCCGTCATAGCAATTTGCATTGCATAAACTCCAATTCTATTACCTAAAAATCCTGGAGTGTCATTACAGATAATTGCACCTTTACCTAAGTCTATTTCACAAAAGTCTTTTAAAAGTTTAACTTTATCTAAATCACTTTCATTACTTTTTACTATTTCCAGTAAATCCATGTATCTAACAGGATTAAAGAAGTGAGTTATGCAGAAATCCTTTTTGTCTTGATCAGATAATTTTTCTGATAGAACACTTATTGGAATAGATGAAGTATTAGATGAAACAACAGATTCTTTTTTTCTATGTTTGAAAATTTTTTCATAAATATTATGTTTTATATCTATTCTTTCTACAACAGCTTCTACAATCCAATCCGCATTCGAAACCACATCAAAGTTTTCCTCAATGTTTCCTACATGTATATTATCTAATTTTGATTTATCTATTAATAAAGGAGGTCTAGATTTTCCTATTCTCTCTTTAGCCTTTTGACTAATTTCTGTAGTTAAATCCAACAAAGTGACAGGAATATTTGCGTTACACAAATGTGCAGCTATACCGCTCCCCATTGTTCCAGAACCAATTACAACTACATTATTTATTTTCATAAAGAAGGTTTCTTATATTAAATTGAGACTGAGTAGGAAATAAAATAAATGTCATAACTACTGCTGTAAACTTGCTAATTCTTCAATATTAATATGACATCTAATAGCGTTACCATTTTCACCTATTTGCCATGGTGGAACTTCTGAATTACAAATATCACCTATTTTCCTAGGGCATCTTCCTTGAAAAGAACAGCCTTTCTCAGGGGGTTTTTCCTCTACTATATCCTCAGCTACTAATTTTGGTTTTATATCTGGATCTGGTTCCAAAACAGCACCTAGCAATACTTCAGTATAAGGATGTGATGGAAATTTATAAACATTTTGAGAAGGACCAATTTCACATAACCTTCCTTGATATAAAACTGCAACTCTATCACTAATTGCTCTAACAACAGCCAGATCATGAGAAACAAATACATAGGTTGTTCCTAGATCTTCTTTTAATTGTTGTAATAAGTTTAAAACTGCTGCTTGAACCGAAACATCTAAAGCTGATGTAACCTCATCACACAAAATTATATCTGGCTTAGCAGCAAATGCTCTTGCAACTGCAACTCTTTGTTTCTCACCACCTGATAATTGTCTAGGATATCTTGACATATAAAATTCTCCTAACCTTACTTTTTTTAGTAGATCGATTATATTTTTTTTTAATTCTTCTCCTGATAAATTAAAATACAACTTTAGAGGTTGAGAAAGTATTTGTTCAACTGTGTGGTTTGGATTTAATGACTCGTCTGGATTTTGAAATATAAGTTGTATTGCTCGCAGATCGTTTGGATTTCTCATTTTTAAATCAGAAGATAAAATACGATCATTTTCAAATTTAATTTGACCATCTTTTGTTTTGAGTAAGCCAGCAATTGATTTTAAGATGGTAGACTTGCCACTTCCAGACTCACCAACCAGGGCAATAGTCTCTCCTTTTTTTATATCTATATTTATATCTTTAACTGTTGGGTTTTGATCAGAAATTTTATTTAATAATTGATCAAAAAATTTCTGCTTTGCATAACTAATTGAAACATCCTTTAATTTTAAAACTTCATTTGCTTCACTATTATTTGATTTTTTTGTTATTGAAGTTTGTAAATTATTATTTTGGTTTATTAATTCTTTATAATTAAAACATCTGACATTGGTATCTAATTCTTTAATATGTTCTAGATCTGGTGAATTTTTTTTACAATTATCAGTTGCTAAGTTACATCTATCATAAAAACTACAACCTTCATTTATGCTTCCAGGCTGAGGTTGGCTTCCTGGCATAGAAGCTGGAAGTCCAGCTAGTGAAAGTTTAGGTATCGATTTTAACAATCCATAAGTATAAGGATGAATAGGTTCCTTTAATATTTTTCTTGCTGGTCCTTCTAAAACAATTTCTCCCGCATACATTACAACTATTCTATCACTAACCTGTGCTATGGCTCCAAGATCATGACTAACATAGATCATAGATGTTCCGGTATCTTTTGCTATAAATCTTAGTAGTTCTAATACATGAGCTTGTGTTGTCACGTCTAATCCAGTAGTTGGCTCATCTAATAAAAGTAAATCTGGTTTGCCAGCCAATGCCATTGCAACAGCCACTCTTTGTTGCTGTCCTCCAGAAAGCTCGTGCGGATAACGAAAAGCCATAGTCTCTGGTGAAGGAAGTCTAACTTTATTTAGTAACTCAGAAATTTTTTTATCTCTCTCTGTTTTATTTAGATCTGTATGTAATCTTAATGCCTCATCAATTTGGTATCCAATTTTTAAATTTGGTGTTAGTGCTTGTCCTGCATTTTGAGGTATCATGGCTATTTTTCTACCTCTAATTTTTTCTAGCTGTCTACTGCTCATCTTCAATAAATCCTCAGATTTAAAGAGGCATTCACCCTTAAGAGGAAATAAGCCTTGTTTTATATAGCCCATCATAGCAAGTGCTAATGTACTTTTTCCAGAACCCGACTCCCCTACGATCCCTACAGTCTCTCCTTTTTTTATATTAGTTGAAACATTTCTAAGTATTGAAATTTGTTTGCCCTTCTGACTGTTAAATCCAATTGATAAATTTTTAACACTTTCAATTATTTCATTCATTTAAACAGGTGCCTTGGTTGAACGATCAATTCCTAAAGCTTTTGCAAATGCATCAGCAGTTAAATTTATTCCAATAATTAACGAACTTAATCCTACTATTGGAGCAATTACAGACCAGTATGCAAACGACATCAATCCTCTAGCATTGGATATCATTAAACCCCAATCAGGCGTTGGCGGACTTACACCAAAGCCTAAGAATGACAATGAGCTAAATCCTAATAACATCCAAGACCATCTCATTGCTCCTTCTACTAATATAGCATCTCTAACATTTGGAATAATTTCATTCCAAATAATAGACATGTTGCTATGACCTCTAGCTCTGGCTGAAACGATAAAGTCTTTAGCAATAACATCATGAGTAGCAGCTCTAGCAACTCTTACTATTCCTTTACCGTAAAAAAAAACCTAATGCAGGAATTAAAACCTCTGTTGATGTACCTAAAAGAGAAACAATTAATAACATTGCAAGTATCCAAGGTATAGATAGAAACGCATCAACAACTCTCATTACAACATCGTCAATTTTACCTCCAACTAAACCACAAAAAATTCCAAGTAAACCTCCCCACAGAAGAGCTATAAGTGATCCAAAAAAAGTTACCGTAAGAGCTGTCCGTCCTCCAAGTATTGTTCTTGTAAAAACATCTCTACCCAAGCTATCTGTTCCAAACCAATGTTCAGCTGAAGGTGCAAGTAACATGGTATTTGGGCTAATTGCTTTATAATCGTATGGTGCAATGTAAGGGCTTATTAATGCTAAGATTACATGAAATAATACAATTGTAAGTCCAATCAACCCAGAAGGCTTGGAGGCCATAGTCTTTAAAATCTCAAAAGCCTTTTCTAGCTTATTTTTTTGTTTATCTTCTGTAATTAAATTACTCTCCATTTTATTTTCTTATCTGTAAACTTTTTAATCTTGGATTAAGCATGAGTGTCATTAAATCTGCTATTAAATTTATTCCCACATAGATTGATGCCAATATTATTGCTAATGCTTGAACAACAGGTAAATCTCTATTTGATATAGACTCAATTACCAGTCTGCCTAAACCTGGATAATTAAAAACAACTTCTGTAACAACAACGCCACCTAACAACCAAGCAATTGTTAACGCCACTACATTTATTGCTGGTAATAATGCATTTGGTAATACATGTCTAAATACCATTTTCCAATATGGAACACCTTTTAAAATTGCCATTTGCACATAATCACTAGCCATTACTTGAATTACACTTGAACGTACCATTCTTGCCATGTGTGCGGTCATAATCATTGAAATTGCAACAACAGGTAAAATTATATTCGAGAGTAATTCATAAAAAGTTGCATCCGATGGTATAATCACGATGCCTGGTAGCCAACCAAGCCAAATTGCAACAATTAAAATAAGTAAAGTAGCACTAATAAATTCAGGAATAGTCATTGAAAAAATTGTGATAGTTGAGATCATAATATCTGGAAGCTTATCTCTCCAAAGAGCAGTTATTATTCCTAATACTATTGCTAAAGGAATTCCTATAAGTATTGAAACAGAGGCTAAAACTAATGAGTTTTTAACTCTTGGACCTAGTACTTCATTAATTGGCATTTCTCCACTTAAAGAGTAACCAAAATCACCTCGTACAACATTTGATGCCCAGTCCAAATATCTTTCATAAGCAGGAATATCTAGACCAAGTCTTTTTATGCAAGCATCAAGAGCTGCTCCATAAGCTTCTCTTTCTAAATATGTTGTGCATGCATCCCCAGGTAAAACTTCAACACCTACAAATGTAATCAATGAAACTATAAATAAAGTGATAAGCCCTAGTCCAATTCTTTTTAAAATTAATAAAAGCATAAGATTAACTAGAACTTTGTAACAAAAATAATTTAAATAGAAATAAAATAAAGGCCGCTTATATGCGGCCTTTATCTAAATACTTTTAGTCAACTTTAACTTTATGCCACTGTATAGAAAAATGATCTACAGCATCAAGGTTTTTAACTTTTGATGAAGTAACTACAAGTCTAGATACGTGGTATGGGATCATTGTTCCACTTTGTTCCCATAAAGTCATTTGAGCATTTTGATATGCTTTCTTTCTTTTATTGAAATCCAACTCACTTCTAGCATCGGCTAGATTTTTATCAAAGTCAGCATTTTTGAAGTAAGACTCATTCCATTTAGCTCCACTATGATAAGCTTCATGCAAGATTGTGTCGGCTGGTCTTTGGTTCCAACGTGTCATTGAAACTGGTTTTTTCATCCATACTTCATTCCAATAACCTTTAGATGGTACCATTTCTATGTTAACTTTAATTCCAGCTTTTGCAACTTGCTGCTGAACGACTTCTGCAATCGTAGGCCAAGTTGGTTCTAAAGTTGCTGGATAAACAGTCAATTCAATTCCATTTGGAAATCCCGCTTCTCTTAGTAAATTTTTTGCTTTACTAATATTTTGAGGACAATCCATTTGTAAACGATATTGATCAGAAGGCATTACAGGTGTATCACAAGATACAGTTGCTGCTCCGCCCATAACTAGATCTACAAGTTCTTGTCTATCAACTGCTAACCTAAAGGCTTTTCTCACTTTAGGATTATCAAATGGAGCAGTATCAGTTCTCATAACCACACCTCTCCAGTTTCCAGTTGGAATTACAGTTGTTGTAAATTTAGAATTACTGTCAAAAATCTTTTTTTGATTGAAAGGAACATATCTATTCATATCAATTTGACCCGTTAAAAGAGCTTGAATTCTTGCTTGAGCATCTGGTATCGCAATGACATGAACTTCCGCAACTCCTGGTGCACCTTCCCAATAATCTGGGTTAGCTTTTAGAATTGTAGTTCCTTCTGGATCAAATTTATCAACCATGAATGGTCCAGTACCAACTCCAGTTTGTCCAATAGTATCTCCTGATCCTTCAGGTATCATTCTTAATCTGTAGTCTGTTAATAATAACGGAAAGTCAGCAAATGAAGTTGATAACTTCATCTTAACAGTATGCTGATCAACTACCTCAATATCTTCAACTACATTTAAACTTTTTCTTACCGGAGATCCGATATCAGGATCTTTAGCTCTCATTAGAGAATATTTTACATCTGGAGCATCAAATGCTGATCCATCATGGAAATATATTCCTTTTCTTAAATTAAATGTCCATTCAGTTGCATCAGAATTAGCACTCCAATCTGTTGATAATGAAGGTGATGGAACACCATTCATATCAGGTCTTACTAATCTATTTTGTGTTTTGATGACAACTTGAAACAAACGCCCTTTTGTTATGGCATCTAAGTTAGTATCTTTTCCAAATCCAAGATCATGTGATACTTTAAATACTCCACTTGATGCATTGGCAATAGAAAAAGATAATATCAGAGACATAAAAGTCGCTGAAAAAACTTTAAGTATGTATTTCATAAGTTCCCTCTTTTTCTTTAGTTGTTTAAATAATTAAAAAGATAACAATTCCAGAACTAGATAACAACATGCAAAATGTAGTGATTCATCTACTAATTGAATAGATATTTTAATTAATATACACTTTTTCTAAATTATAAATGCAAAACGAATTAAACAAAGTCAGATTTTCAGTAAAACCTTTAAAATCCAATGATAATAAAGTTGTTGAACTTGCTAGAACTGTAGGAATACATCCTTTGGCATATCAAGAACTTCCTTACGATCCCGAGTATTCTTTTTATGCTGGAAGATTAAATCCAGAAGTACTTTCACACGCTACTGCTGATGAAATGTATTGGAAAGTAAGACAAGAGGTAATTTTTCGTCATACTGGTGAACATCCATATGAAATTTCTGGTCCAGATTCAGAAAAACTTTTACAAAAAATATTCACAAGAGATATCTCAAAAGTAAAAGTAGGAAGATGCTCATACCAATTTGCTTGTTACAATGATGGAGGCATGCTGACAGATGGAGTTTTGCTAAAACTTGAGGAAAATAAATTTTGGTTTGTTCAAGCTGATGGTGATCTTTTTTCATGGTATAAAGCTCACACTGATAATCTTAATGTAAAAATTTCTGACCCAGACGTTTGGGTAAGTCAAATTCAGGGACCAAAATCCATGGATCTTTTAAAAGTTTTAAGTAAAGAAACTTTTCCTGATAATTGGAAATATTTTGATTGGAAAGAAATTAATATACTTAATGAAAAAGTAATCATAAGTAGATCAGGATTTAGTAATGAACTTGGTTGGGAAATTTATTTTAGAAAAAATAATAATACTGAAAAAGTTGGGGATTATATTCTTGAAGAAGGAAAAAAAATGGGAATGATACTCACAGGTACTCCTGGTTTCAGATGTAAAAGAATAGAGTCTGGATTATTATCAGCTGGGCAAGACTTTAATCATGAAACAAATCCATATGATGTTGGTTTAGGTAAATATGTCGATTTAAAAAAAAATTATTTTATTGGAAAATCAGCATTGATGACTGCTGATAAAGAAAAAAGATGTTGGGGAATACGAGTAGAGAATGGAACAGGTTTAAAAGGAACTTACATAAAATTTAATAATGAAATAATTGGAAAAATTACATCTAGCACTTGGTCACCTTTTCAAAAATGTGGTGTTGGAATAGTTTTAATGAATTCTACAAAACATAAACCAGGATTAATAGTGGATGTTAATTGTAATGATAATAAAATTCATAAAGGTGAGATATGCACCTTACCAATGTATGACTTTAAAAATGAAATTGTAAGAGGTTTAAAAATCGACATTCCAACAGGTCCTTCTCCGTGGTCAGGAATAAAAAAATAATAATAGCAATTGGTGGTGGAGGATTTACACACTCATCTGATGAAGACTTGGATGAATTTGTTATAAATCAAGTTAATAAATCAAAAATCAATATCGGTTTTTTACCTACGGCTAGCAATGATAATCAAGAAAAGATCGATCTTTTTTATAATAGATTTAAATCACAAAAATTTAAATTATCTCATTTTAATCTCTGTTCTAGTGTTGAAGGTTTTAATGAATGGCTGTTGAACAAAGATATAATTTATGTAGGAGGTGGTAATACCTCTGACATGATTAATATTTGGAAAAGACATAATCTTATCAAAGTATTTAAATATGCATATGAAAAAGGAATAATTCTGAGTGGAATAAGTGCAGGAGCCGTCTGTTGGTTTGATTGGATATTGTCAGACTCAGTCAATAAAGAGCTAAGTCCATTAAAAGGAGTAAATTTTTTAGATGGAAGTTGCACACCGCATTCTTCAGATGATAATCGACTTCGACAATTTATTTCAGAAATTAAAGATGGAAATTTGCCAGACGGAATAGCTATTGATGATGGTGTAGCTGTGCTTTTTATTGACGGAGTTCCTTCAGAGGTTTATTCTTCAAGAATTAATCATGATGCTTATTATGTGACTAGACATGATAAGGTAAGTTTAAAAACATATATAAAAAATTTAAATGGACAACATTAAAGCCAGTAAAAAAATTTTTAGCATTGAAGATGCAAAAAAACTATCAAAGAAAAGATTACCGAAGATAGTTTACGATTTTATTGACGGTGCATCAGGAGATGAAAAATTATCAGAAATTAATAGTTTTGCTTTAGACCAAATACGTCTTGAACCAAGAGTTCTAAGAAATGTAGAGGAAAGAAAATTAAAAAAAAATATTCTTGGATTTAACTATGACTATCCATTTGGTTTTGCCCCAATGGGTATGACAAATCTTTCATGGCCGGGCGCAGACTCAATGCTGGCAAAAGAGAGTGCAAGAAATAATATACCAACTTGTGTATCGATGGCTTCCACAACTACCTTAGAAAAAATGTATGAACTTTCAGAGGGTCATTCGTGGCTTCAGCTTTATATTTTTCAGGATGAAGCCTTTGTCATGGAATTGCTCGATAGAGCAGAAAAAACTGGTTATGAAGTTGCTATACTTACTGTTGATGTTCCAGTTTTATCTAGGAGAACTAGAGATGATAAAAATGGATTTTCATATCCATTTAAAATTGGACCTAAACAATTTTTTGATTTTGCAACTCATCCTGTTTGGTCAATATCTACATTACTTAATGGAATACCAAAGCCAATGAATTACGAAACTTCAAAAAGTGGAAAGGGTATTTTTAAAAGAAAAGAAAGTAGAGGAAAAACAGATTGGGAAACTTTAAAAAGAGTAAGAAATAAATGGAAAGGGAAATTAATTGTAAAAGGTGTGATGTCATCAGATGATGCAGTTAAAATTAAAGAAATGGGCGCTGATGCTATTCAAGTTTCAAATCATGGAGGTAGACAATTAGATAGTGCCTCAGCAGCAATAAATATTCTACCTTTTATTAGAGAGGCAGTAGGAAATAATTTTCCAATTATATTTGATAGTGGAATAAGAAGTGGAAGCGATATTGTAAGATCATTAGCTTTAGGAGCAGATTTTTCAATGATTGGGAGACCTGTAATGTATGCTATGGGAGCTGATGGAGCTAGCGGGCTAAGAAGAATTGTGGATATAATTAAAGAAGAAACTAGCACAACACTAGGTTTGGTTGGATTAAATGATATTAATGAAGTTTCTTCTGATATAATTGAACAGAAACTTTTTATGAATACAACTTACTAATATGGAAAAAAAAATAAGAGGTGGAGCATTAATCGCAAGAGCATTAAAAGATAAAGGTATTAATAAAGTTTTTACTCTATCAGGTGGATTTTGTAATCCTGCAATTGAAGGTTTCATGGAGTGTCAAATTGATGTAGTTAATTGTCCCCATGAACAAATAGCTGGACACTTAGCAGATGGACATACGAGAATTACAAGAAAACCATCTGTATGCTTAGTCGGGCCAGAGGGTTTTGCAAATGCAGTGCCATCCATGATGGAAGCATGGGGAGAAAGAACACCAATAATTTATATAACTGGATCAAGTAGTTTAAAAAGACAAGGGTCAGGTGGCTTTAAAGAAATTGATGATGTTTCAATTGCTGCTCCTCTTACAAAATATAGTGCAAGCATTACAGATGGAACAAGAATTAGAGAATTTGTTGATAAAGCATACAGAATTGCAACAAATGGATACCCTGGAGCTGTTCATCTAAGTTTACCAGTGGATATAATGTTTTCTTCATTTGAAGAAAATGCTGGACTTGAAGAAAGACCATTTTCACATAAAGCAAAGCCAGTTGCTAAAGCATGGCCAGATCCAAATGCTCTATCAAGAATACTTGGGTTAGCATGTAATGCAAAAAAACCTGTCATAATTGGAGGGCATGGTGTTTGGTGGTCAAACTCAGAAAAAAATTTAGAGACTGCTGGTGAAAGTTTAAATATTCCAGTTTTTAATGTGCCTTACCATCAAAAACTTTTAGGAGAAGAGGCAAATGCATATATGGGTTTAGCAGATATTCATCAATATCCACCATCGGAATTTGCATTACATAATTCAGACTTAGTTTTGATGATTGGTGCAAGATTAGATAACCAAATGAATTTTGGTAACCCTCCTTTCATTCCAAAAACAACAACTTTAGTTTGTATTAACGGTTCCCATGAAGAAATTGAGTTTAATAGAGCAGCTGATCATAACCTTTTATGTGATCCAGGAGTATTTTTGGATACTCTATGTAATTTAAAGAAAAATAATAAATGGAATTTAGGAAATAGTTGGTTTCAAGATAATAAAAATAAAAAAAAAGATTGGGTAGATAAATCTTTAAATGAATTAAAAATTGAAGCAGAAAAAGCAAAAAAAAATGGTGGAAAAATTCATCCACTGCAATTAGCGTTAGACGTTCAAGACGTAATGGATGAGAAAGATTGGCTTATAATTGATGGAGGAAATACTCATTTCTGGTCGGAGATCGCAATAAATTTAGCCGGAGCTCAAGGAAAAAAATTGGGTGGAATTTTACATCCTGGCACATTTAGTATGCTGGGTGTTGGTGTATCATTTGCATTGTCTGCAAAAAATAATAACCCTAAATCGAATGTAATTTTAATTAGCGGAGATGGTGCCTTTTTATCTGGAGGCATGTCTATAGAAACTGCATTTTTTGAAAAGAAACCAATCGTAGTTGTTATTGACAATAATGGTGGCTTAGCATCAATTGGTCAACAACAAGAAAGACTATTTGAAAGCGGAAAAAGAGTTGCAACAGATTTTAGAGATATACCTTTCCACAGTATATTTGAAGGTTTTGGGGGTCATGGAGAATTAGTAACGAAAAGAGAGGAATTGGGTCCAGCATTAAAAAGAGCTATTGCGAGCGGTAAAACTGCTTGTGTAAATGTAAAAGCTAAACCAGTATTAAGTCCAATTGTTGCTGCTGTGGCCAGCAAGAGAGAGAAATCTTCAATAGAGTAAAATGGCAAAATTTAGCTCACATTTATTGAATGGTTCTGATGGAACTCATGTAAGTAACGTCAAAGTAAAGATTTATCAAATACAATCCTCAAAATTAAAAAAGCTTTTTTTGAATACAAAGACTGATGGAAATGGTAGGATTAATCAGCATTTCAATCTTAGCAAAAAAGATTGTAAATGCGATTATGAAATGATTTGTGATATTAAAAAATACTTTAAAAAGAAAAAAATTGTGGGTGAAATAGTCATAAAATTTAAAATGAGTGATAATAAAAAAAATTATCACTTGCCAATAATAATTTCTCCTAACAGCTATACAGTTTGGTGGTCAAAATAATATATGGGTTCGTTGATACAAAGCAAAATTAGTACAAAACTAAATATGTCTAGGAGAATAAGAAGAACTCCTTACACCAAGAGAGTTGAAGAATGTGGTGTAACTGATTTTACTGTTGTAAATCATATGCTCTTACCAAAAAGATTTCAGAAATCTGTTGAGGATGATTATTGGCATTTAAATGAGCATGTTCAGCTATGGGATGTTTCTTGTCAAAGACAAGTTCAGATATCAGGTCCAGACGCTAGTTTATTAGTACAAAAAATGACGCCAAGATCATTAAAAAATATGGAGACTGGAAAATGTTTTTATATTCCTATGATAGATGAAAATGCTGGAATGATAAATGATCCAGTGTTGTTAAAGTTAGATGATGATATGTTTTGGATTTCAATAGCAGACTCTGATGTATTGCTTTGGGCAAAAGGTATTGCAGTTGGTTCAAATCTAAATGTGAGCATAACAGAACCAGATGTATATCCTCTTGCAGTACAAGGTCCAAAGTCTGAACATTTGATGGCATCAATATTCGGAGAAGATATTAGAAAATTAAAATTTTTTAATTTTAGAATATTTGATTTTTTAGGAACTAAACAAGTTATTGCGAGATCAGGGTATAGCAAACAAGATGGATTTGAGATTTATTTTAAATGCTTTGAAGATTATTTTGACAAAAATGAAATGGGAGAAAAAATATGGGATATAATATGGAAAGCGGGGAAAGAATTTAACATTGCTCCAGGATGCCCAAATTTAATTGACAGAATAGAAGCAGGATTAATGTCATATGGAAATGATTTTACAAAAGAAAATAATCCAATTGAATGTAACTTAGAAAAATATTGTAGTGACAAAAGCGATCATGATTTCATTGGAAAAAATGCTTTAGATAATATTAAGAAACAAGGTGTAAAACAAAAATTAAAAGGGGTATTATTTGATGGTGTAGATTGTCCTCCATGTTCAATTCCTTTTCCACTTTATTCAAAAGATAAGAAATTAATTGGTAAAATTACTTCAGGGATTTATTCTCCAAAATTCAAAAAAAATATTGGTTTATCTATGATTTTAAATGAATTTTGTAAAATAGGATCAGAAGTTTTAGTTCACACTCCAGATAATAAATTAAGAAAAGGAATTGTGTCCTCTTTACCATTTTCAAAATAATAATTAGTGGGTATAAGACTTATATGAAAAGAGCAGTAATAGCAGGATATTCTAGATCACCTTTTACTATGGCAAGAAAAGGTGAATTGATTGATGTTAAGCCTGTAAATATGTTTGCAGAAGTTGTTAAAAATCTTGTATCTAAAACTAAAGTAAATCCTGCTGATATAGAAGATATTGTTGTTGGGTGTGCTTTTCAGGTTGGAGAGCAGAGTTTTAATATTGGGAAACTCACAACATTTTTATCTGGAATGGAAATACATACATCTGGAATGACAGTTGATAGATGGTGTGGCTCATCTATGGAGGCTATTCACGTTGCAGCAGGTAAAATAGCAATGGGCGCAGGAAAAGTTTTCGTATGTGGAGGTGTTGAAAGTATGACTAGGGTTACAACTGGCTTTGAACCAATACCTTATCCTTACACAGATAAAGAAAATCCAAATGTCTATTTTTCAATGGGAATAACTGCTGAAAATGTTGCCAAGAGATATAAAATTTCAAGAACTGAACAACAAGAGTTTGCAATTCAAAGTCATCAAAAAGCTAATGAAGCTGAAGTTAATGGTAAATTTAAAAATGAAATAGTTGAAATTGCTGGCTGCACAAAAGACGGAAACATACGCCCAAAAAGTAATCAAGAAACTTTGGATGGTTTAAAACTTGCATTTGATCAAGAAGGAACTGTAACTGCAGCAACATCATCACCTCTTACAGATGGAGCAGCAGCAACATTGATATGTGAAGAAAGTTATGCAAAAGAAAATGGATTAGAAATTTTGGGTAGAATTGTTGCAACTGGAGTAAAAGGATGTGAACCTGATGTAATGGGACTTGGACCTATAGGAGCAACTAAAAAAGCATTAGAGAGAGCAAATTTATCAATTAATGATATCGATATTATAGAAATTAATGAAGCTTTCGCATCTCAATCAATTGCATGTTTAAAAGATCTTGGTATCGATCAAAAAAAAGCTAATTTAGATGGTGGAGCTTTAGCACTGGGACACCCTCTAGGAGCAACAGGAGCGAGAATAACTGGCAAAGCTGCAGATTTACTTAGACGTGAAAATAAGAAATACGCTTTATCTACTCAATGTATCGGTTTAGGTATGGGTATTGCGACAGTAATCGAGTCGGTAAATTAATTATCTATTAATTCCTCTTAAACGTTCCGATCTTCTTCTTAACAATTCAGCACTAATCAATATTAAGGTCGATAAAACGATTAAACAAGTGGCTACTGCTAGAATTGTAGGGCTTAATTGTTCTCTTAGACCTGTCCACATTTGAATTGGAATAGTTGTATTTTCAAGACCAGCTAAAAATAAAACGACTACAACTTCATCAAAAGAAGTTACAAAAGCAAACAAACCTCCTGAAATTACACCAGGTAAAATTAAGGGAAGGGTTACTTTCATAAATGTATTTACTGGATTACTACCTAAACTAGCTGCAGCCCTCGTAACACTATGATCAAAACCTGATAATGTTGCAGTAACAGTTATTACAACAAATGGTGTTCCTAAAATTATATGAGCTAAAACTATTCCTGTATGAGTTGCCGCCAAACCTGCCTTAGCCATAAAAAAGAATATTGCAACACCAGATATAATAAGTGGAACTATCATTGGTGAAATCAAAGTTGCCATTATGATTCCTTTAAAAGGCATATGTCTACTACTCAATCCTAATGCAGCAACTGTTCCTAAAATTACTGATCCTAAAGTTGCAAATATAGCAATAATAAAACTATTCTTTGCAGCAAGGCCCCATGGATTTTTTGTACCGTAAACCATATCTTTGTACCATCTTAAGGAAAAAGCGTCTGGGTCTAAGTTTTTCATTCCTTCTGAAAAAACAAGAAACTCTTCTGCGTTAAATGATAAAGGAAATATTACAAACAAAGGTGCAATTAAAAAAATAAAAACAAAAGTGCATATAGCAATGTAAAAGTAGTGCCAAATTCTATATCTAGTTTCTGTATACTTTGGTAATGCCATACTAACCTAACTTAATATTATCAACTCCAACTAATTTATTATAAAGCCAATAGATAACCAAAACTCCTCCAAGCAACATAAGCCCCATCGCCGAAGCAAAACTCCAATCTAAAGTAGTTTTCATATGATATGCAATTTGGTTACTAATTAAGGTTCCTGATGCTCCCCCAACTAATGCAGGTGTAATGTAATATCCAATTGCTAAAATAAAAACTAAAAGACAACCTGCCCCAATACCTGGTATTGTTAATGGAAAATATACTTTCCAAAAAGCAACAAAAGGTGTTCCACCAAGAGATTTACCTGCTCTCATTAAACTCGGCGAGATAGTTTTCATCACACTGTAGAGTGGTAAAACCATAAATGGTAAGAGAATTTGAGTCATCGCAACATAAGTTCCGACTTTGTTGTACATCATTTCTGGCCTATTATCTTCTGCCACGAGTCCAATCATTACAAAGAAATCGTTAACTACTCCTTGTTGTTGAAGTAAAATCATCCAACTAGCTGTTCTAACTAATAATGATGTCCAAAATGGAAGAAGAACACAAATCATTAATAAATTGCTGTACTTCATTGGGAGTGTTGCAAGTAGATGGGCTATTGGATAACCCATTAAAAAACAAAAGACAGTAACAAAGAAAGCAACTTCTACGGTTCTCAACCATAAAATTCTATGTATTCTTCTGTCCTCACTAACTTGAGTAATTTTGTTATCTTCATTCAAATACATATCCATAGCTTTTAAATATTTAGCTGAAGTGTAAGGTGGAGCAGTTCTTTTAATTGCTTGCCAATATTCTACATTTCTCCATCTCTTGTGCACTTTCATTATTTGTTCTTTAATACTTTGTGTCTCGTCGATTTTATTTCTTTTTACCTGTCTGAATAATTTTTTTGTAATAGTGTTGAACCCATTTTTTTCTTTATTAAGTCTTTGAGCTAATTTTCCATGTTCTTTTTTTTCTACAAGAATTTTAAAATCAGATAAGAATGAAGCGAATACTTCTTCAGATGGCAGCTCTTTACCGTCCCATGTTTCCATAGACTTAAATGTTTTTGGAAGCATGTTTGTAATCATTTTATCATCAATGCTTCTTGTAAACATTTCCCCAATTGGAAAAATATAAGTGATAATCAAAAATAGTAATAATGGCGCAACAAGTAGAAATGCTTTGATTTTGTTTTTCCTTTCAGCTTTTTTTAAGCTTATCTCTAAAGGAATTCCATCGGTTGTAAGTATTTGTTTTGTTTCGCTGCTCATAAATAAAAAGGGCGACTTAAAAAGTCGCCCTATATATATTATATTATACTAGTCTTTAATACTATTTTTATAGACCAGCTTTCATAGCTTCCCACTTCTCACCAAGTTCTGTACCGTTATCAGCCCAGAAAAATGGATCAACTAAAAAGTATTTTTTAGTATTTGCAGGAGCAGTTGGCATTTGTGGCATCATTTCAGTTTTACCATCTTTGTACCAAGGCTCATTTGCTTTGATAATTTCTAAAGATGATAATCTGTATGGAGCATATGCAATATATTTAGCACTTCCAGCTAACATTTCAGTGTTAGTCATCATTGCTAAAGCTTTTTTAGCATTTGCTTCATCTGGTCCACCTTTAACAAGTGCGAAATATTCATAGTCAAGACCTTGTCCATCCCATACTTGTTTAATTGGAGCACCTTCACCAATTTCAGCATTAAAGAATCTTCCATTCCAACCAGTTGCCATAACAACTTCACCAGATACTAATAATTCTGGTGGTTGAGCACCTGCAGACCAGAATACACATCCACCATTTGGATCTGTACAAAGTTCTTTAATTTTATTCATAGCTCTATTAACACCAGCTTCAGTTTCTAGTAATTTGTAGATCTCTGATCCACCTTTACCCATGTAAACTCCGTCACCAGCTAAAGCGATTTCTAGGTTTGTTAGAGCAGATTTATAAATAGCTCTTTTTCCTGGAAATTTTTTAGTGTTAAAGAAATCTTTTATAGTCGATGGAGTACCGTCAACGTTGTTTACATTGTAAGCATAATTCCATGAATATAAAATATTTCCTACTGCACATTTACTTGGCATTGGAGCAAAGAAGTCTTCACTTGCAGGAGTTCCATCTGGAGCTGCAGGGAAGTCTTTGTCAAAATCGAACTCGACGAAAATTCCTTCGTCACATCCGTTGATAGTATCAAATGCGAATACATCGATAATATCCCAAGTAATTGCACCTGCTTCTTTTTGAGCTTTAATCTCAGATAATCCACCTGAATAGTCTACCCAGTTGATATCAACACCAAGAGCTTTTGCAGTTGGATCACCATACCCTAGCTTTTGAGACTCAGTATAAGCTCCACCCCAAGATGCTACTGTAACCGCAAATGCAGATGAAGTTATTGAAAGAGCAAAAGAAAGAGCAAGTAATAATTTACTTAATTTTTTCATTTATCCTCCGTTTAAACGTTTAATATAAATTAATTTATATAAGCGAAGTACAACAAAAACGATATTCAGAGTCAACAGGCCATTTTGTTATAGGAATACTAGGATATTTGAGAAATTATTTAGGATCTAAAGCTCTAGCGTCTTGACTGTTCCATCCTACTTTAATCTCGTTACCTAATTTTAAATCTAACTCGTTTGAGCTATTTGGAACTTTTAAAATAAATTCTTTATTGCCTAAAAGATCTAATCTTACTCTGGTGTGGTCACCATGGTAGATAACTTCTTCAATTTTTCCAGTTTGATTATTATCCATTTTATCTTTTGGATTTATCAATGCTCTCTCAGGTCTTATTGAAACTGTTGTTTTGTCACCTTTGGAATTAACTGAAATTGGATTAGCTAAAATTTCACCATTTTGTAGTTTAACTTTACAAACATCTTTAGAAATGTCCGTCACTTCTCCGCCAAAAGTATTATTTTCACCTATAAATTCTGCAACAAACGAATTAACTGGCTCTTCATATAATTTATCAGGACTTGATAATTGTTGAACCTTACCATCATTAAACACTGCAATCCTATTTGACATTGTTAATGCTTCTCCTTGATCGTGAGTAACGTAAACTACAGTAACACCAATATTTTCATGGATATGTTTAATTTCGTATTGCATACTTTCTCTTAAGTTTTTATCTAAAGCTCCAAGGGGCTCATCCATTAAAACTACTGCTGGATCAAATACGAGAGCTCTTGCAACGGCTACCCTTTGTTGTTGTCCCCCCGACAATTGAGCAGGCATCCTACTCTCAAATCCTGATAGAGAAACCATTGATAAAGCTTTATCTACTTTTTTATCAATCTCATCTTTTTGAACTTTTCTAACTCTTAAAGGAAATGCTAAATTTTCATAAACTGTCATATGAGGAAACAATGCATAATTTTGGAAAACCATTCCAATTCCTCTTTTGTGTGGTGGGATATTTGAAATAGGATTAGAGTCTAAATAAATTTCTCCATTAGTTGGAGTTTCAAATCCAGCTAACATCATTAAGCAAGTTGTTTTTCCTGAACCAGATGGGCCAAGCATAGTAATGAACTCACCCTCTGAAATATTAAGGTTTAAATCTTTTACTACTAAGACTTTACCGTCGTAACTTTTATCAACTTTATCAAACTTAACGAATTCTGTATTTTTAGACATTTGGTGTTTAAACATTTAAGAAGTTAATTATCAATAGCTAATAGTTCTTTATATGTAGCTCTTTTGGAAAATCACAGAATAATTCACAACCTTTGTCGGTAACTCGGATTGCTTCAGATGCTTCTACCCCCCAATCACCAAACTGCATTACTGCAATCATATGAAAACAAACATTTGGTTCAAGAACTGTCATATCACCTTTGTAAATATTTAAAGTGTGCTCTCCCCAATCTGGTGGATATCCAATGCCTATTGAGTAACCCGTTCTTGATTTTTTCTCGATACCATATTTATCTAAAATTTTCCAAAAAGCTTGGGCAACATCATTCGCAGTATTTCCAGGTTTTGTAGCATTAATTCCAGCTTGTAAAGCTTCAATAGTTTTATTCATGGTATCAATTTTTAATTGATCAGGTTTACCTAATAAAATTGTCCGAGCCATAGGTGCGTGATATCTTTTATATACACCTGAAAGTTCAATTATAGTTGCCTCACCCTCAACAAATTTATCTTGAGTTGCTGTTAAATGTGAAGCGGATGTACCTTTTCCAGTTGGAAGAAGCGTTGCGATGCTAGAATATTCACCTCCAAATTCTTCTGTACCATAAAACAAAGACTTTTGAATTTCTCCAACAGCATCACATTGTCTTGTACCAGGTTTAATTACTTCCATTGCTGTTTGCATTCCTTTTTGAGAAATTAAAGCAGCAGACTTCATATAATTTATCTCTGCATTGGATTTAATTAATCTAGCCCAATTAACTAGTCGATCAGAATCGATAATGTTTGCGTCTGGCAATCCCCGCTTAATCTTTTCATAACAAAAAGCTGTAAAATAATGAGCATCCATTTCAACTCCAATTGACAGTTTATCCCATTTTTTTTCTTTAATTACTTTGTTCAAATAATCATAAGGATGTTTTGGCCAAGTATGAATATAACTCTCATCATAAACAATAATATTATCTTTATTTAAATAGGTCTTTATGTATGCCCCACCCGCATCTTGATCTCTTACAAAGCAAATTGGTTCTTTTGAATCCACATGCACTAATACACATTGTGCATAATAAAAAGACCAAGCATCGTAGCCTGTAAGATAATTCATGTTATTTGTGTCGTGAGAAATAATTAAATCAATTTTTTTCTCTCTCATCAGAGATTGAACTTTTAATAATCTTTGTTTGTATTCCTCTTTTGAAAAAGACATAGATTAATCAAACAGTCTTCCAAATCCTTTTACAGATTTATTTTCACCTATGTTTTCCAAAGACTCCCATATTAATGCTTGGTTACTTGAAAGAACTGGTATTTCAAGTTTATCTTCTAATTTTTGTATCAAAGGTAAAACTGGTAGAGCAGTACAAGATACAAATAAAGCATCTGCCTCACTTACATCTAAATTTATTAGCACATCAAACAGATAATTTTGATCTACTTTACCAATCTCCATGTCAGAATGAATATCAAAGTATGAATTTGAGGTGATTTCAAAACCAGATGATTTAAAATAATCAACAACATCATCGTTAACTTTTTTACTATAAGGCGTGAATATAGAAAGTTTTTTAATATTTAATTTTTTCAATGCTTTCAAAGCTGCTGTACTTGGTGTTGAAAGTTTTGCCTCAGGTTTTGCTGCTTGTATTTTATTTTTAATATTATCGTACCCTGCTGCAATAGTTCCTGATGTACAAGCATATACAACACAGTCTAATTTTTGCTCTGGCAAGATATCTCTTGTTACTTGAGTAATATTCTCTGACATTTTGATCAAATTCTCTTTGGTTAAGGGATTATAACATTCTATTCTATTTACAAAAAAATCTATTTTTTTATCTTTAATTACACTTATAAAATCTTTTTCAATCACTAGATCGGTTGCTAAAGCGATAAGTCCAATACGTGGATTTTGGTTATTTTCAAACTTTGGTTCTATTTTTTGTGATTTCATAAATACAATATACCACCACATATTGATTAATCATTAAAATTAAAAACTGTATCTAATTTCTTGAATGGTTATAGTAAATAAACGTATAATAAGAAAAATTAATTTTGAAATATAAATGCTCGATAAAAAAAAATTTTATATCAATGGCAAATGGGTTGAGCCAGTAAACAAGAATGAATGTGAAGTTATTAATCCATCAACAGAAGAAGTTTGTGCAATTATAAGTCTTGGAAGTTCTGATGATACAAATGCTGCAGTCAAAGCAGCAAAATCTGCATTTGAGACTTGGAAAGAAACTTCAAAAGAAGAAAGGTTAAATTTATTAGAAAAATTATTAAAAATTTATAATTCTAGATGGGATGATATGACTGATGCTATTACTACAGAGCTTGGTTGTCCTAAAGATTGGTGTTCAGCTAATCAAACATCTTCTGGCGCAGGTCATATCGAAGACTTTATAAAAAGATTAAAAGAATTCGAATTCGAACCAGGTTTTGATAAAGGATCTACTAATCATATTGTATATGAGCCAATTGGAGTTTGCGGATTAATTACACCTTGGAATTGGCCTATAAATCAAATTGCTTTAAAAGTAATTCCAGCTTTTGCTACTGGGTGTACAATGGTACTTAAACCATCTGAAATTGCACCATTGTCAGGAATGCTATTTGCAGAGATGATAGATGAGGCTGGATTTCCAGCTGGAGTATTTAATTTGGTAAATGGTGATGGGCCTGGTGTTGGAACTGACCTGTCAGGACATCCTGATGTTGATATGGTCTCATTTACAGGATCTACTAGAGCTGGAAAATTAATTACAAAGAATGCTGCTGAAACTATAAAAAGAGTTTGTCTTGAACTTGGTGGTAAAGGTGGAAATATTGTTTTTGCTGATGCATATCCTGATGCAGTCAGAGATGGTATTAGAAACGTAATGAGTAATTCAGGTCAATCCTGTGATGCCCCAACTAGAATGCTTGTTGAAAAATCAATTTATAAAAGAGCTGTTGAAGAAGCTGCAGATGAAGCAAATAAAATCAAAGTTGATCTTGCTTCAAAAGCTGGTGACCATATTGGGCCTGTAATTTCAAAAACTCAATTTGATAAAATTCAAAGTTTAATAAATAGTGGAATTGAAGAAGGTGCTACTTTAGTAGCAGGTGGTCCTGACAAACCTGAAGATCTAAAGAAAGGTTATTTTATTAAACCAACAGTATTCACTGATGTTAATAATAATATGAGAATTGCTAAAGAGGAAATATTTGGACCAGTATTGTCGATTATTCCTTTTGAAAATGAAGAGGAAGCTATCCAAATTACAAATGATACAGAATATGGATTAGGAAACTATTTACAAACAGAGGATAATGAAAAGGCAAAAAGAGTCTCCAAAAAATTAAGGTCCGGAATTGTGTATGTAAATCATAAAGCAGCTGACTCTGGGACTCCTTTTGGTGGGTATAGACAATCTGGAAATGGACGTGAAGGTGGAACCTGGGGATTGCATGAATATCTAGAGGTAAAAACTATTACTGAATGGAAAAATTAAAATGCTTGGTTATGTAATGGTAGGAACCAATAACTTAGAAAAAGCAATAATTTTTTATGATGAAGTCTTAAAAGTTTTAAATCTAGAAAGAAATTATAAAGATGAAGTTTGCGCTGGTTACACAGAAAAAAATGGCGATGGAACTATAGAGTTTTATGTGACCAAACCTGTCAATATGAAAGAGGCAACTAATGGAAATGGAACGCAAGTTTCATTTATTACATCATCTAGAGATATAGTTGATAAGTTTCATGAGATTGGACTTAAGGCAGGTGGAAAAAGTGAAGGAGCTGGAGGTGAAAGACCAGAAGGTTCTGGAGTTTACTATTCTTATATTCGAGATCTTGATAATAATAAAATTTGTGCTTTCACAAACAATTAATGTCTTACAATTTAATTCAAGAAAAAATCAATGAAGGAAAAATTATTTTACTTGATGGAGGTATAGGTGCTGAGCTTGAAAAAAAAGGAGCTAAAATGGATCAAAACCTCTGGTGTGGAAAATGTTCGGTAGATAGCCCAGAATTTCTAAAAGAAGTTCATGAAAATTATATTGATGCAGGTGCTGATGTTATTACAACAAATACTTATGCTACAACTCCAATTTCTCTTAGAAAACACGGATATGAAGACTCAATTGAATTATTTAATAAACAAGCAGTTCAAATTGCAAAACAAGCAATTAATAATTCAAAAAAGAACATCTGTTTAGCAGGAAGTGTTTCGAGTTATGGAAGTTTTCTTAAACTTGGAACAAAGAACATGAAGCCATGTTTTAATGAACATATTAAAATTTTATCAAATGAGGGTGTTGATTTAATAATTTTAGAAGCAATGACATCTCAAGCAGAAATCGTGGAGACTATGCTTGAGTGTTCTTCAAATATAAAGTTACCTGTTTGGCTTTCTATTTCCTGTGTAATAGATCAGAATACAAAAAATATTACACTTGGTTATAATGATGTGAAGAATAAAACTGAAATTTACGAGGATTTAGAAGAATCGTTGAAAAATTTTAGTAAATTACATAAGGGGCCAATTTTAATTGCTCACTCAGATATTAAAACAACGAGTGCAGCTTTAGATACTGCATTAAAAAATTATAATGGAGTTATTGGTGCATACCCTAACAAAGGCTATTACGAAAAACCAAATTGGAAGTTTGTGGATGATTTTTCACCCAATGATTATTTGGAAGTTGCAAAAAAATGGTTTAGCAAAGGTGTAAAAATTGTTGGTGGTTGTTGTGGTATAGGAGTTGAAGAGATAAAAGCTGTTTCAATTTTGAAGTAATAATATATTGTAAAATTATGAAAACTTTTATTGGTGGTATTGGTTGTTTTTGGGACGAAACTAAATACGATGGTATAAAAGGAATATTATCTACCGAATGTGGTTATTGCGGAGGTGATGATCCTAATGTTACTTACAAAGCAGTTTGTGGTGGGGATACAGGTCACATAGAAGTAGTCAAAGTTCAATATGATGAAAATATTTTAAGCTATGAAGACATGGTCAGATTATTTTTTAAACTCCATGACTCAACTCAAAAGAATAGACAAGGAACTTATGTAGGAATTCAATATCGCTCTGAGATATTTTATAATAATGATAATGAAAAAAATACAGCAGAGAAAATTTTAAAAGAAATGAATCAGAAATTAGATGGAAAAGTTACTACAAAAATTTCCAAAGAAAAAAACTATTGTAAAGCAGAAGGCTATCATCAAAAGTACGAGAAAAATAAATCTCTTAAGTTTGGATAAAAAGTACTAATTTGAAAAAAATTATTTCAGAAAAAAATCCAGAATTAGTTACAAGAAAAGATAATAAAGCTCAATGGAATCTCCCAAATAAAAGGAGGTTGGGTTTTAGAAATTTATATAAAATTAATAGATATGGAATATACCTTAGATCAGATTTTGTTTTAAAATTAAAAAAAAAAATTGATAAGAGAATTGGTAAATTATCTTCTGTAAAAAAGGTAACTAAAAATAAAGCTTTTTGCTCTTTAATAGTTGGTAAAGATCAGGATATTTTATTCGAGCAGTACGCAAAGGACTTTTCTACAAATCAGCCTCAAACAATTATGTCAATTACAAAAATGTTTATACATTTATTTGTGGGAGAGCTGATAGACAGAAAACTAATTAACTTAAATAAGAAAATTTCATTTTACTTGCCAAAAATTGGCAGTGGTTATGCAAATGCAAAAGTAAAAGACGTTTTAGACATGAACATTGTAAATCTATATAGCGAAGATTATACAAAAGCTTATTCGTCTTCATTTTTACATGAGCCTGTGGGAGGATGGAGACTGCCGATTAAAGGCAAAAACATTCAAAGCCAGGAACAATATTTAAATTCAATTAAATCTTTAAAAAGCAGAGATTTAAAAAATTATACCGATCTGGCGCATTATAAATCAGCTAATACTGATGTTATTGGACTAATTGTAGAAAGAATAAGTAAAAAAAGTTTAAGACAATGGCTGTTGGAAACAGTTGAAGCAACAGGATTTGAAGAAGGATTGTATATAGGAACAGATAGATTTGGAACACCGTGGATGTCTGGGGGCGGAAGTTTAATTACAAGAGATTTTTTAAGAATGGGATTACTTTTTTCTAGGTTTGGAAAAGGTATAAATGGAAAAAATATTGGTTCTAAAACTTTTTTGAGTAAAACTATTAATAGTAAGGGACCCAAATACATTCAATTATCTAAAGATAAATTTGTCTGTTATGTTAATTCATTAATGAAATGCGGTAACTGGATTGGTCACTCTGGGTATGGGGGCCAATTTTTAGGAATAAATTTGAAAACAAAAGTTGTTGCTGCGTTTTTTTCTGTCTTAGAGACTAAATCTGCAACAAATGAAAAATATAAAAAAGATATGGTAAATATGATAGACCAAATAATTAGTAAAGATTACTAATTTAAGAAAATTTTGTTATCAAGGATTTTAAATGTTTATCTGTGACGCCACAACAACCCCCAATAATTTTTACCTGATCGTCTATTAACTCAGAACACTTATCAACAAATTCAATTTCATTTTCAGTTATTAATGCTTGCATAGTACTCGTGTCAAATTTATGAATTTCTGGATAGAACATAATTGGCCCATTCCAATTTGATTTTAAAACTTTCATTCCCTCTTTTGTATCAATAAACCAACTATGCATAATGCCATAAACATCTCCACCGATAGATTTGAGTGAATTAATTATTTCAGCGAAATTTATAATTTTATCTTCAGGAAGGAATTTTGGCTCATCAGGATATTTTAAAGGGTCATATATAATAGATCTCTCTTTTTCAGCTCTAAAATTTCTACCTACTACGGTTTCATCAAACTTACTTATGCAGCAACTTAATCCAACCCAGACAGGTAAACCTGTTTCCAAAGCTGCATTAAGCAAAATTTTAGCATGGTCAATATCTAAAAGCATTTCAAGAATAAGCACTTCGACTCCCTCTTCTTTTAATACCTTCGCTTGTTCTTTATAATTTTTTTCTTCTTTTGCAAATGATGGTACAAATTTTGTGTCAGGTCTAAATTCATTTTCAGCCAAAGCTAAATATGTTGACATGCTTCCAGCAATTTTAATTTTTTTTCCAGAATTTTTGACTGCTTGTCTTGCTAACTTAACTGTATCAATGTTAATTTTTATAGTCTGATCTCCTAAATTTGAAGGCTCAAGACAATGCCTTGCAGTTCCAAAAGTATTAGTTGTTATCATATCACATCCGGCATTTATATGACTTTCGTGTACTTTGATTACTATTTCTGGTGAGAAAACATTTGCTAAACCAGAAAAAGCTGGTCCCATAGTTCCACCAAGTCTCTGAATTTCTGAGCCTGTTCCACCATCTAAGAAGATTTTTTTTTTTGATTTCAATAATTCATTAATATCCATTATGCTAATTTCTTCTCTGACTTTGGAACATATACAACTTCAATTACACCACCAAGAATTATTAGAATACTACCTATTGTTTCTCTCCAACCAAAAGGTTCATTTGTTAAAATACTAGCACTAACAACACCAACAATTATTTCAGCTAAAAATAAAATAGATGATAAGCCGGCTCCTAGTTTGCTTGGAGCCCAAAAGATTATTACTCCTGTAGGAATAAAATAAAATATCGAGATAAGTAATAAAAAAGTGGACATTGACATGATAACCTCCACTGATGGAACTGGTCCTAAATAATCTACTAAGAATAACCCAATAGGTATACTGGCTAAACCTCCATAAAAAAAGAATGTGAATATAATTGGAAAGACTCCATCTGTTTTAATTATTTCCATTCTAATTAAACCAGCACCAAATAGTGCACCTCCAGCAAGAGCCAACCAATCCCCTGCATTTTGAGGTAATGGGATTATATTTTCTTGACTGAATACAATCCATAAACCTCCTAGTGCCAAACCTAATGTGATTACCCTCTTCCAACCAAATTTCTTTTTTAAAAATATAATTTCAAATATTGTTGTCCAAACAGGTATCATGTAAAACATGATTAATGCTTTAACTACATCAGTAAGAAGAAAGCTAAGAGCATAACAAACAAATCCACTTCCAACAAAAAAACCAGTCAGAGGAAATTCCAATCCAATAGACTTTCCTTTTATAACTCTCCAAATTGCGACTGGTGATAATATTAATATTCCAACTGCCATTTGGGATATTGTTCCCCAGCCACCAGTCAAACCTCCATCTTCTAGTATTCTTTGAGGTAACCAATAAATTCCCCATGAACCAGCAGCAATAGCTAATGCAAATGAAATTTTAAAATGATGAGGGTGTCTGGTCATTATTATTCCGTTAATTCTGGTTTAAATTTTGAAAAGTTAAAAATTTCTTCATAAGATTTGGCAAAGTTAATTAGTTTATTATCTTCTTTAACATTTGCTATAATCTGCATTCCCATTGGTAGCCCTTTATTATTAAAACCAACTGGAATAGATATAGTTGGCAAACCAAGCAAACTTGATAATGTATAGACTTCCATATATCTATGATAAGTGTCAATTTTATTATCATTGATAAATTCTGGATTGTTTAGGTTCTTTTCAAAAGGAAATAGTTGAGCCGAAGGTAATGCTAAAAAATCATAATGTTTAAATAGGTTTTGTATTTTATCCATATATTTATTTCTTATTTCTATTGCTTTTAAAACATCGTTTGTTTTGATGCTTTTCCCTTTTTCATATTCCCAATATGCTTGAGAAGGTAATTCATTTAAATTTTTTAAATTATATAACAAAAAGTTTTCATACAAAAATTTGGCTCTTAATATTGTCCAAGAATACCACAATTCTTCTGAATTAATTTCAGTTTTTAAATCTTCAATATTTAAATTATTTGACTGTAATTTTTTTAAAATATTTTCACATAAGTCGATGATTCCATCTTCATACTTATATTGTTCGTTTAGATCAATGCACCATCCAATTTTTAAATCTGAAAGTTTTTTAATATTTATATCTTCAAGATCGAAAGATAATTTATCCTTTACATTCTTCCCTTTTATATAGTTAAATAAAAATTCCATATCATTGGGAGTCCTAGCAAAACATCCAGTTGTAGATATTAAAGGAAAATCTTTTAAATTTTTAATTTCAAATCTATCTTCTGCAATCGCACCAGGTGTTGGTCTTAATCCATAAATATTTGCAAATGCTGCTGGGTTTCTACAAGATCCCATCATATCTGTGCCATCTGCAAAAGGAATTAAATTTGCTGCAACAGCTGCTGCTGCACCACCAGAAGACCCTCCCGCTGACTTACTATAATCATAAACATTTGAGGTTGCTCCATAAACTCTGTTAGTAGTATGACAACCAACAGCAAATTCAGAGAGATTTGTTTTACCAATTAAAATTGCGTTTTTTTTAAAATTATCTACTAATAAAGAGTCCTGTTTTGGTATATTTTTTAATAACTCTTTATATCCATAGCATGTTACCTCATTTTTAATATCAAATAATTCTTTAACAGCAATTGGAAGTCCATAAATATCATCTTTATCATTATCACTATTAAAATTTTCATCTTTTAATTTTGCTTCTTCAGTAATTTTTGTTTCATCTATATGTGAAATAATAGCATTTAATTTTGGATTGAATTTTTTTATTCTATCTAAATAGAAATTTAGTACCTCTACTATTTTAATTTCTCTTTTTTTTATTTTTGAAATTATTTGATGTACAGAAAAATTCTCAAGCACTTAATCAAACCTATCTTGCTTGTCTAATACTCTCTAAAACTAAAGTCTTGACCTCATCTAATGATGCCTTTTTAGGATTTTGCCCATAAGCTTGGTCTAACATTGATTTCTTTGCTATTCTCTCTTGGCAATCTTCTGGTACTCCCAATTCATTTAATCCTTTAGGGATTTTTAATCTATCAAGAATTATATTTAAGTTGTCTTGAAAACTTTCAATTGAATGGTTCTCAAACTGCATAGCCTCTGACATTCTTTTTACTTTTTCTTCTAATCCAGGTAAATTATATTTCATGACTGCAGGAAGTATAATTGCATTAGTCAATCCATGATGAGTATTATATTCAGCACCAACCATGTGCGAAATTGCATGAACTAAACCTAAGCCTTTTAAGAAAGCTATTCCACCCAAATAAGATCCTATAATCATTCCTCCTCTCGCTAAAAGATTATCAGGTTCTTCGACAGCTGCATAAAGTGATTTTGAAATTAAATTTAAACTTTCTAATGCAGAACCATCGCAAAGTGGATGAAACATAGGAACACTATAACCTTCAATTGCATGTATCATTGCATCTATACCGGTCCAAGCAGTAAGATTAGCCGGTAATTTTAAAGTTAGCTCTGGATCTACTAAAGCTAAACATGGTCGGGCATCTGGATGCCATAAACAAAATTTCATTCCTTTTTCAAGATGAGTGACCATGGCAGTAACTTCTGTTTCAGCACCTGTTCCTGCTGTAGTTGGAATAGTAATTATTTTTGGAAAAGGATTTTCCATAGTTAGTTTTGGTGGCTCTTTTTCAAATTCAAAATCCCATAAAGGCACACCGCTATCAACTGTAAGAGAAATTGCTTTTCCTCCATCCATTGCACTTCCACCGCCTATTGCAATTATTGCATCATGATTGCCTTCACGAAATTTTTTACATCCAGAATCTATTTCATCATCTCTAGGATTTGGCGATATATTTGAATAAATATCTGATTTGATTTTTGAGTCATTAAGTAAATTTTGTAAATCACTTATAAATGGTAAATTTACACTACCACTATCTGTAACGATTAATGCATTATTTATTTTAAAATTTTTACAAAACTTTCCAATTTCTTTAAATCTTCCAGGTCCATAAGCTGTAAAAGTTGGGAATGTCCAATCCTGATTATTTAATAAAAATTCTTCATTAAGCTTAAAATTTTGCATAATATTTTAAAAACTTATACTAATTTCAATATTATTAAATGAAAATTTCATCTGAAAAAACAGATCTAAAAAAAACATATTTAGCAATTGCTACAATGCTCTTAGCAATTTTATGTATAGATCTTTACATGGTTATTATTAAATTTTTAGGTGATGAATACTCAATAATTCAATTAACTTTATTTAGAAATGTAGCAGCAATTATACCTTTGTTATTATTGATCTTATTCACAAATGAATTTTCAACAATATTCAGAAACTTAGGAAATAAGTTTTTGATATTGAGTTGCTTGAGAGGAATATGTTTTCTTTCTATGAATGTATTCATTTTTATTTCAGTAGTGAATCTGGAATTTGCAACAGCAATGACGCTAACCTTTTCGTCACCTTTCTTCATAGTAATATTATCAATAATTTTATTGAGTGAAAAAATTGGTATTTACAGATGGTCAGCAGTTATAATTGGTTTTGTTGGTGTGGTTATGATAATGAAACCAACAAGTGAAATTTTTAGTTTGTACTCAATTTTCCCAATTCTTACCGCTATAGCATGGGCTTTCACTGTCATAATTTTAAAATTCATTCAAGGCAATCATTCAACTGCAAAAATTCAGTTATACACATTAATATTTAATGTCATTGGTGGTTTACTTTTATTTTTTGTAACTACAGGACATGTTGAAATTAAAAATTTTAAAGATTTTATTTTGATGACAATGACTGGAGTTTTGGGTGGTACAGCAGCAATATTGTTTATTTATTCTTACCGTTTAATTTCAGCAAGTAAAATAGCTTCATTTGAGTATCTTGGTATACCGTCATCTTTTATTCTTGGTTGGATTTTCTTTAATGAAGCTCCATGGAGTCAACTATTTCCTGGAGTAATAGTAATTATTTTTGCTGGTATGATTATTATATGGAGAGATAATATTAAAAAGAAATCAATAGAAGGTAATAAGCAAATTTATTGATTTGATCTCATAGATTTCATTACTATTACTCTATCTATCTCACCTAATAGCTTTCCACTTTCATTACAAACTACTGGATAAGTTTTATCATTATCAATTAGCCTATCTATTAAGTTTTCAATTTTAGAATTATCTAAAATATTATCTTTTCCATTCTCAAATAAATTTTTTGTTTCATTGCAGCACTCAGTTCTCATGACTTTACCTGCACTTAATACTTTATATTTAGGAACATCTTCACAAAAATCTTTAACATATTGATCTTTCGGATTAGATACAATTTCTTCAGGTGTACCTACTTGAGAAACTTCTCCATCTTTCATAATTGCTATGTGGTCTCCCATTTTAATTGCCTCTAAAAAGTCGTGAGTTATAAATACCATAGTTTTTTGAAGCTTTTCTTGGATCTTTAAAAGCTCATCTTGCATCTCTCTTCTAATCAAAGGATCCAATGCTGAAAAAGGTTCATCAAAAATTAATATTTCAGGATCCACAGCTAGTGCTCTTGCAAGTCCTACCCTTTGCTGCATACCTCCAGATAATTCTCTTGGATAATTATTATGCCAACCATCTAAGCCAACCATTTTTAAAACTTCCATTGACTTTTCTGTTCTTATATCTTTTTTTGTTCCCCTTACTTCTAATCCATAACCAATATTTTCTAGGACTGTTCTATGAGGAAATAAACCAAAATGTTGGAAAACCATGCTCATTTTATTTCTTCTTAATTCTAATAATTCACTTGCACTCATTTTTGTAACTTCAACATCATCCATTTTCACTATGCCAGCTGTAGGTTCAATCAATCGCGAAATACATCTAACTAGTGTTGATTTTCCACTACCAGATAATCCCATTACTACAAATGTTTCACCTTTTTGAATTGAGAAACTGACATCTTTTACAGCAACAACGTGTCCTGTCTTTTCTTGAACTTCCTTAATACTTAAATTTTTATCAAGGTTTTTAATAATTCTTTTTTCGTCTGGTCCAAATAACTTCCATATATTTGTACAGGTGATTTTTTGTTCTACAGACATTTTTAATAAATAATATTACCCCAAAAATAGACAATATTTTACTTTAAATGTAAAATTATTTATTTTAATTTGCTAACATGGCTACTAGAACTGATTTAATAAATAAATCAAATCAATCGAAAAACATAATAACTTATGTAATTATTGGAGTTGTTTTTTTGGTAGCACTCTGGCTATCTACTCAAAGTGAAGGGCCTTCAAAATTTCCTAAAGAAGTCACTGATAAATTTACATTTACAGCTTGGGTGAACGATGGAGAAGATTATTTAAAAAAAAATTACAGATGGGTCACTAAAATTATAGCAAGCTATATAAAAGAAACTTACTATTTTTTAGAAGACTTTTTGCTA